>CAXXKU010000001.1:1530501-1861002 GCA_963422575.2 Candidatus Nitrosopumilus sp.
AATTAATTATTGAGCGATATCTTCCTGTAAGATCTCGTGTTGCTGTAGTTGAAGCGCAGTATGATGGTGATCAATTGATATTATCTGGGGCAGTTCAGAAGACGCTTACATTTAGAGAAGATCTCTTTGTTGATATTTTTGATCAAAGAGGAAGTCTTGTGGAGGCTATTGCCTTGAAAGACAATTCTTCAGGATTGTTTACCGAGGTTTTATCTAGACCGTTTGATCCTGGGGTTTATGTCGTTCAGTTAGAATATCATGATTTGGTGGTAACTGATTTCTTTAATGTTCGTTGATTAGTTTTTACCCTTTACCAAATTAAATAATTGCCTAACTGCAAGTTTTGGATGATGTGTTGCAATCTTTATCATGCTTGATAATCCAAAATCCGCCTTTATGAAATCCAAAAATTCCTCGGATTTTAATTCTGTGATGATGTCTAATTCTTTATCCCATTCTTCATCTGTTAACCCAATCCATCTGTCTTGAACTTTTCCTGCTGATTTTATTTTTGATTCTATTTCTTTTTTCCAATTTTCTTCATACGGGCATAATGCATTTTCATCTGTTTCTCCATGTTTTATTGCGTCTGCCGCAACTTTTCCTGCGACTCTTCCAAATTTTATTGCATATCTTATCCCTTCTAATACAAGTGGATTTGCTTGTCCTGCTGAATCCCCTACTAGTATCAAATTATTAAAAACCGTCTTTCTTGATAATCCATCATTTGGAATTAATCCATAATGAAATTCGATTGGTGTTATATCTCCTAGTTTTTTTATTGGACCTAATCTCTTTTCCATTATTTCTTTGAGTCTTTTTGTCGGATCAACATCTGATTCCGGCTTTCCTACCCCTACGCCAATCCTTACAACATTGTTTCCTAAAGGAAAAATCCATGCATATCCTGCTGGCGAATATTCTTCTCCCACCATTAACCACCATGTTTTATCATCTACTTGTTCTACTTTGACTTCATATTCTGCTCCTGCCCCAAACCTCTTCCATTGTGTGGCAAATCCCATTGCTTTACAAATTGTAGATGAAAATCCACTAGCGTCAATTACTACTTTAGATTTGAACACAATTCTTTCATTATCCCTTGTTCCTGCTACGCCTATGATGTCATCTTTTTCATCTTTGATCACTTCATTTATGTTGATTTTGACAAAAACATCTGCCCCTACACCTTTTGCTTCATCTGCTAACCACCTGTATGTTTTTCTTACATCTAGTACTGCTGCCCTTGGAATTGAATCTTTGATAGTGACTTCATTGTTTGGCGAACAGAATGAGAAATTTTTAATTGGATTAAAACAACCATCTGGAATCCCAAATTCCTTGATATTTTGAATCCATGTGACCCCGCTGGTCCTGACTGTTTCTGCTATTGAATTTTCTTTTTCGATAATTGCCACTTTGATTCCTTCTTTTGCAGCTGCATACCCTGCTGATGATCCTGCAGGACCTCCGCCTACAATCACTAAATCATAATCATATTCTTTTGACAATTAAACTGCATCAATAGCTCCTAGGATATAATTTTGAGGTATGTTTTCGAAATTATTTTTTCAAAACTGGAGTGCCTGTTGTATCATTTTCTCTTTCTGAATCAAAAGTTTCCATATGTGCAGGGTCTCTATGCATATAACTATGAGTCTCCCCTTTGTTTTTCCTGCAGAATTTTGAATGAATTGTTTCTTCTACCTTTAATGTGGTTTCATTTTCATGAAATAGACGCTTTCCACAGTCAGGACATGTACTTTCAGGCATAAATCGAATCTACATTAAATCTATTTAAACGTACAACTCATCTCAAAACTGATCATTTAGTGAAATTTTTACGATCATCCTGATCTAACAATTGCCGAACATGACTAATTTTCATGCAATTTCAGGAATTGACTGACAAACAAACAACGGGACATGATAAAGCCACACATTCCAAAACCTGCCAAGACGGGCAGACCAAGAGACGATGACAGAAGAACCATCAACGGAACAATCATCTGCGTCTTGACATCCGGATGCAGGCGGAGCGAGATGCCAACAAAATATGGCGATGACTCTGCTGTAGCAGAAGACTGAACTCTTGGCAGCAAAAAGGAGTCTGGAAGAGGATCCTATCCGGTTTAATCAAAACAGCTCACAGGCAAGGAAAGATCAGCCTGCAAAAGATGATATCGGCTGACTCCTCGACAATCCCTGCCAAAAAAAAGGGGCAGCGTAACAGGATATGACGGATTCAGGAAGATTTCAGGCGCAAGGATTCACGTTGCCGTAGGGCAGAACGGATTTCCAATCTCAATCAGGACCAGTCCTGCAAACGTTCATGACAGTGCAAAGTCTGCAGATGTCATGGAAGACATTTCGGAATTTATGGATGATGATGGCACCATCAAACAGATTGCCTCAGTTATGCTGACAGGGGATATGACAGTACGGCCATTAGAAGCTGTTTGAAAAATAGAAATCCAATCGCACGTATTCCGTTTAGAAAGAATGGCAAGTCATCGGAGAGAACAAATCGCACAAGAAATATGATTCGGTTCGATGCGTTGCGGAGGGATTATTCTTTGGCTGGCTCAAAAACGGATTTCACAGGACAGGAATCAGATGTGAAAGGAGATGTGAGAACTGTCCTGCGTTTGTTAGTATTGCATCATTTTTGATGTATTGCAGGGTTTTGAGATGAGTTGGAGATACACATGAGTATATACTCATGTTTTCCAAAGGCAAATACAATCGTGTAAAAAAAGAAAGCACAATAACAAGGGATGAATTTTTAGAATATACAAAAAGTGTATGGTCATTTAAAACAGAAAGTGCCAAGAAAGTCAAACACCCTGCACCATTCCCTGTTGAATTACCTTATCGATGCATTCAATTATACACATTCAAAGATGATGTAATCTTTGACCCTTTTTGCGGTGTCGGATCGTCAGCTATAGCTGCAATATCACTAAATCGCCATTATCTTGGCATTGACAACAATTCAAAATATACAAAGATTGCAAAGGACAGAATTAAGTTGTTTAAGAAAAGTCAAGACCCCCAATAATCCTCCCATTTCTTGTAGATATCGATGGCGCTACTATCTGTTCTTACCCAATCTATCGAGATTTTACGTGTTTCAGGATCCTCTAGCATTAGCTTGATAGATTCTTTTGAATATTCAACTCCTCGAGGATTTGTATTTTTTGGTAGATTTTAAAAAAATGATGGGTGAAAAACCCAAAAACATAGAAGGGAATCCATTGGAAATTTTTGAAAGATTAGATAAAAGCAGTGGAAAAGAATACCTTAGACCACATCAAGAAATGATTTTATCGGAATGGAATGAAAAATACTCGATTAGAAAAGATGTCATCGTAAAAATGCACACAGGGCAAGGGAAAACACTTGTAGGTCTCTTAATGTTGCAATCATGTATCAATGCAGGGCACGGTCCTGCTATTTACTTATGTCCAAATAATTATTTGGTAAGTCAAATTGTAGAAGAAGCAAAAGCATTTGGAATACCTACAGTAGAATTTGGTGGTTCAGGTGTGTCACCGCCAATGGAATTTAAAAACTCCGAAGCGATTTTAGTTGCTAATTGCCATAAACTGTTTAATGGAAAATCTGTTTTTGGGATACAAGATTCCGACAGAGATCAAGTAAAAATAGGTTCAATTGTAATGGATGATGCACATAGGTGCTTAGACATTATCAAGGATTCATTTTCAATAAAAATTAATAGAAAAAAAGAAGGAGTTGAAAATCCAGTTTACCAAAAACTTTTGAATTTGTTTGAACCCTCATTAATGAAACAAAGAGAAGGTACCTGTGTAGATATCAAAGATGGTTCTGAGGCATATATGGCAGTACCATTTTGGAGTTGGAAAGAAAATAAAGATAAAGTATTAACAATACTTCGAAAACATAAAGAAAGTACCGAAATAGGGTTTGCATGGGATTTACTTAAAAATAAACTTGAATTTTGTACATGTGTTATTTCGGGTAAAAAATTAGAGATTTCACCCAGAATTATTCCAATAGAAGGGATTCCATCATTTGTTAGTGCAAAAAGAAGAATTTTTCTTTCAGCAACATTGACGGAAGATGCATTTCTGGTCAAAGATTTAGGCATTGATGCAAAAAGTGTTGATAGGCCTCTAATGTTAGAAGATGAAAAATATAGTGGAGAACGAATGATTTTGATCCCAACATTATTGAATCCACGTATCACTAGAGAAGATGTCATAAAATGGATTTCAAAATATGCTCAAGCACATGGAGATTTTGGAATTTTAGCTCTTGTTCCCTCTGGATATCGCCTAAAAGAATGGGAAGATGGAGGTGGAAAAGTAACAAACGTGTCAGATTTGAATGAATCTATTTCAGTTCTAAAAGAATTAATCAAAAACAATACTGCCAGACATGTAACTGTACTATTGAATGAATATGACGGAGTTGATCTTCCAGATGCAACTTGTAGAATTTTATGTTTAGATTCAATGCCTTCATACACATCACTAAGTGACAAATATTCTCAAGATGTCAGACCAAACTCAAACATCATTCAACGACAATTAACTCAAAGAATTGAACAAGGCATAGGCAGAGGAATTAGAGGAACAAGTGATTGGTGTATTGTCATCACAACAGGCAATAAATTGACAAATTTTCTTTCTGAAAAAGAAAAGATTAGATTTTTGTCAAATGAGACTAAAGAGCAGATAAAGATTGCACGAGAAATGGCAGAAGATATGAAAGAGGATAAAGACCATAATTTGAAAGTTATAGAAAATACAATTGAACAATGTATAAGCAGAGATGAAGGATGGAGAGAATTTTACCGTTCAAGGATGGAAAAAATAGAAAAAACACCCAGTAATGATACTTTTTTGAATATTGCAAAATTAGAAAGAGATGCAGAACTTCTTTTTCAACGTGGACGATATCAAGACGCATCTGACAATATACAAAAAATTATTGATATGAATATAGAAGATCCTGGATGGTATTTTCAATTAATGGCGACTTATCTTTATCCACATAGTGTTGAAAACTCGATGGATAGACAAATAAAAGCATATGAAAAAAACTATGGACTTTACAAACCTGAACAAGGAATTACATATTCAAAACTAACAAATTCATCGAATGCAAGAGACGAATTAATTTTAGAATGGATAAAAAAACATAATTCTCGAAATGAGTTGATAATTAACGTAAACGCCATTTTAGATAACATTGTTTTTGGTATTGAACCAGAAATCTTTGAAAAAGGAATTGAAACATTGGGAACTATGTTGGGATTTCCGTCTCAACGTCCAGAAAAAATTACAGGAAAAGGCCCAGATAATTTATGGAACATTATGGGAAGACAGTTTTGGTCGATTTCATGTAAAAACGATGTAAAATTAGATAGAGAATATATTTCTAAAAGAGAGACAGGACAACTAAGTAATGAAATAGCATGGTTTTCTCAAGAATATTCAGAATGTACAGGAATTCCTATTTTTATTCATCCTTCAAATATTCTTAATGAAGATGCCTTTTTAGGACATGATGCATATGTAATCATTCCTGAAAAACTTGAGCTATTAAAACAAAATATTATAAAATTTTTCAATGCATTAGGAGATATAGACGAAAGTATGACGTTTGGCAAAATAAAGACAAAACTTGGAGAATATCAATTAGATCTAATATCTATGAGAAGTAAATATTTGGAAAAAATTGTAAAAAAACAAACATGAAAAAGAAAAGAGTAATTTTTCACGTAAAATCATGCTTCCAATCTATTGGTTATCACCATGAATTCAAAGTAAGATATTGTTTAATATGATTATTATGGTTATCCTGTGTATGGAATGGTGGGTTTTGGTGAAAACTACCTAAGATGTAACAGTGTACAAAAGCCCCGACAGTTAACACGAAGAAGATTTGCAGCCATGCCCCGCTAAGTTAACAGCAACTCATCTCAAAACCCTGCAATACATCAAAAATGATGCAATACTAACAAGCGCAAGATAGTCTTCACATCTCTTTTCATATCTGACTCTTGTTCTGTGAAATCCGTTTTTGAGCCGGCCAAAGAATCCCTCCGCAACGTATCGAACCGAATTATATTTTTTGTGCGGTTTGTTTTCTCTGATGATTTGCCATTCCTTCCAAATGGAATACATGCGATTGGATTTCTATTTTTCAAATAGCCTCTAATGGCCGTACTGTCATATCCTCCCTTGTCAGCATAAACTGAGGCAATCTGTTTGATGGTGCCACCATCATCATCTATAAACTCTGAAATGTTTTCCATGACGTCTGCAAACTTTGTACCGTCATGAACATTTGCAGGACTTGTTACGATTGATACTGGCAAACCGTTGCCATCTACGGCAACGCGAGTCCTTGCGCCTGAAATCTTCTTGAATCCGTCATATCCTGTTACGTTGCCCCCTTTTTGGCAGGGATTGTCGAGGAATCAACGGATATCCTCTTTTGCAGGCTGGTTTTTCCTTGCCTATGAGCTGTTCTGATTAAACCGGATGGGATCCTCTTCCAGACTCCTTTTTGCTGCCAAGAGTCTGGTCTTCTGTCTGCAGCAGAATCATCACCATATTTTGTTGGCATCCCGCTCCACCTGCATCCGGATATCAAAACATAGATTATTCCGCTGATGGTTCTTCTGCCATCGTCTCTTGGCCTGCCCGTCTTGGCAGGTTTTGGAACATGCTGTGATATCATGCCCCATTGTTTGTCAGTTAATTCTTGAAATTGCATGAAAATTAGTCATGTTCGGTGATTGTTAGATCAGGATGATCGTAAAAATTTCACTAAATGATCAGTTTTGAGATGAGTTACAGAGCCCCGTTTGCTACACTGTTCATTCTCAGGGTGTGTTCACGGTTTTCAAGCGGGTGTTAAGTTAGGGCGCTGCTGAGCAGCGTAAACACTGAAAATATTTTAAAAATTATCTTTAAGATCTTTTTCTCTTTCTTACCGACCATGATTTTGATACCTTATCCAATTTTAAAGAATTTGTCAAAATGAGATGCATGTTGGATAAAAATAGTATAGGCAATAATATGCAGTTATCACAGATGCACCAGCTACAAATAATATGATATGCTGTGTCCTGTTTAGCATATCTTTTTTGTGCATTCTCTTTGAAATCATAATATGTGCAGTTATGTGAATTATCATGTAAACCAAAATCATAAGAGAACCAGGATAAAACTCCACAAATACATAATAAAGCACATTATAACCATCTCCATCAAGCACATCTAAGAGAATAAAGCCAGAATAAAACACACTACCTGCACTTGTAAAAAAAATACCAAAATACCCTAAAAGATTCCAGAAAAAAAGAGACGGGGATGACATTACCATGAACCATATACAAAGTCCACTTCTACACTATACCAAGTAGTACCTACATCATAGTTGGTAAAAGCATATGAGCCACGTCTGTCAGATTGACCATCAAGTTGTATAGTATTTGTCCCATACTGTACAGAACCATGGTCAAACAGAAAAGGTACAAAACACCAGTGTGCATAAATTGGATGTGCCTCCCAATTTACATCAACAGTGTTAGGCCCAATTACAGCTTGAAAGTGTGCCTGATTTAACACACCACACCCAGAGTAATTATCATTTAGTGTGAGGGTATGAGGTGTACCATATTCTTTGTCATGCAGATCAATTCTAGCTCCACTTGTATCAGAATTGCCAGATCCTCGGTTTACGCGACTTGCTTCATCTGTAAACCTTTCATCGATTTCAAGATTCTTGTTCTTTAGCGTGTAGGTACTGTCATCATGTATCTTTATTTTGAACGTTTCAGATATTGCAACTACTCCATCAATTGTGGTGACAGTCTTTACCTTGTATGCTGTATCGGATAGCTGTTTTGTCTTTGTTGTAACAGATATTGTTTGCCCATCAATTACCTTTTGCTCATTATTTTTACCGGGAGAGGATATCAGCTCTTCAATGTAATTAACCATGTCTAGGTCGTATATTGCCTGGGATTGTTTTGCAGCTGATGCCGTATCCATCATGGAAAACGGCAATATCATTGCGGCAATTAGTAATGCAAACAGTATCGTCTTTGCGTTGTATTTTGTCATTAGGATCATAAAGTAATAACAGTATTTATCGTTGACTCATTGTTACAACAAGTATTGGGATAATCAATATTAGATGAGTTGCGCAATTACAGACAAAATCTGGCCTTTCACCTTGATCTGGTTTCCAATTTTATGGAATGCTAATGAACTCTTCTTTCCATTTTGTCTTGAAATTGACAATCCCGCAGACAATCCCGCTTATGACATCATACCGGCATAACCTGTTCCTAGACACATCACGGCTTATCCTAAATTTCTTAATTTGTGCAAATGACATGCTCAACTTTTATTCTAATGCTACACTGCATCTTGTTCCATTCTTTCTGATGTGCAGTCAGTTCCTTTCTTTTTTTTGTATGTACTTCCTAACAAAACTTTATGATCCATTAATCTGACTTATCACGCCAAACAGAATATGGATCAGAGCACCATACATCAAGCCATGAATGAGCAAGAACTGATTCAGGCATACAAAAACGAGAAGGATGCCAAAACAAAAGAGAGGTTATTTCTGGCAAGGCAGGTCTTCTTTGATAATCAGACTGCCTCGCATGTTGCAAGGAATCTCGGGCATGTGCGTTCTTGGCCATACAAGTGGCCGGGCAGGTTCGAAGAACATGGGATGGACGGTCCTCATGACAGACAAAGGACAGGAAGGCCGCCAAAGATGCCAAAAGACAGACCAGTCGCAATGGAAAGACAGATCGCAGGGAATCCTGCAGGTTGGAGCGCAAAGCAGGTGATGAGTCTCATTTATGAAAAATCAGGAGCAAGATGCCATGAGGTCCACGTGATAGGCTGCTTCGCAATTGGGGATGCGCATCAAGGGTTGCACAGAAAAGGTTTGCAAACCCTGCGACTGCACGGGAAAAACTCCGGTTTAAAAAAAATCTCAGGAAAAAATAGCCTCAAAAACAGCAAGAGGATTCGCCATACTGTCACAGGATGAATCAATCCTTGCTGCAGATTCGATATTTGGAAAAAAGATGCGGGCAAAGAGAGGAACGCGTCCAGTAATTCTGGTAAATGGGAATAACATCAAAAGACGATCATCTTTGGGGCATTGGCTCATGATGGCAGACATCTATTCATACAGCATGACAGATTTGATCAATACTATTTTTTGGATTATCTCAAAGAATTACGCAAAAAGTTTGGCAAGATTTTAGTTTATGCAGACAGGGCACCGCACGCAAATCAAGACTGATGCAAAGATATCTTGATGAGAATCATGATGTCGTATTGGACTGGTTCCCAAAGGGCTCACCGCAGTTTAATGCAGTTGAGGAGGAAGAAGAAGTATGGAAACAGGGAAAATACAATCTGTTGGTCTCACAATATCGGCCATCGCTGAATAATCTGAAGAGCAGGATTTCCAAATATTACAGGACTGCCAGATTCAATTTGGATATCATCAAGTACATGCAACGAGGGGATGGTTGACGAACTTATGTTAGAGAGTATAGTAGCTTGTTAAGTTACATCAACTCTACAATGATGGCAGTTTGGATGAAGCAATACAAGGAAAGTAATCAATTCGGTTGATTTAGCTTCTTTTCCACTTCTTTGACTTTCTATGCGATATTGTTTTTTTGTTCTGTTAGATGCGACATCTCCAACTTGAGATCTTTCTGTTTTGATACGCCATGACCAGACACAATAACGCCATTAATAGTATTGTTTGTTAAACCAATTGCAATTGCAGAGGCATATGGTGTGCCATCATCATGATCATCATTACCATCAAAAGATACAATAATTTACCGCTGATGGACTTTAGTTCATAATACATCTTTGCCTCCATGCCGCCAGTTAATTCTATAATAGTCGGTTCAGCACACATTCCGTCTTTAAACACAGGTGGAGTATCACATAACGTAGAGACACAACGGTCCACCCGCCACTCTTCGCTTATGCCACACCTGTCAACACATGAATTGCCCACAAGTTTTTCACCTGCAAAATATAATTTTGGAGATTTTATCGGTGCGCTATCGTTAAAGAAATCCAAAGAAGGAACATCCATTACAACTTCTAATTTTTCCAAAGAATCTTATGATGATATGACAAAATCTGAGAAAAATATTGTCCTGATAGATTGCAAACAATTAGTCAGATGCATGATTGAAAACGATGTCGGAATCAAAATAAAAGAGACAACAAAGATTAAAGAAATCGATGACGAATGTTTTGAATGATTTAATTTTTCTATGATTATTTTTCCTCAAGTTTTTAATCTAAATTTTTCATAATCTTCTCTGGACAATTTGATTTGCTTGAGAATCTCATTAACCAAACCTCTCCCTAATATTTCATTACCATGCACTGGAACGACTGTCTTACGACCATCGCAATGAACGTATCTTACATGACTTCCAACTTGATGAACCTTTGTAAAACCTATTTTTTCAACAATCTTACACATATCTCTGCCAGAAATAAGATTGAGTTTCATTACGCCTGAATTTGTTGTATTCCTATGAATCTTAATGGTTCTATGTCCTCATCTTTACTGCATGATGATATTGCCTCTTTGATTCTCTCTGTTGCTTCTGCTACTGTCTTTCCTTGCGTGTAGCATCCTGAAATACCTGGAACTTTTGCTATATACATGGCATCTTCATCCTGTTCTATGATTACGGTGTATGTTTTTTCTGTATTCATACTTTGAATACCGTGATTTTGGCTCATACATACATATAGTAAGACACACTATAATGTTTTTTCTGTATTCATACTTTGAATACCGTGATATTTCTTTAAACTCTGACGATCTATTTTTTGACTTGTTGAATATCTTCCTAACTCTCCAGGCGTAAATCAATCAGGGATATGAACAGATCTCACAAATCCCGCCTAAGGTAACACTCAATTCAATCCATGCAAAAAACCCCCGCCAAGGCACCAGTGTAAGCATTCTCACTCTGTTGAATTTTCAGCGGATTTCGTACAAATTCCCTTGTTGTTTCAATCTCATTACCAGACGTAGCATCAACTATATGCTCATCATTGAGGAGCATTATTTGACGTTTCAGTTCTTCATTTAAGATGTAGTTTTTGGCTTGCTCACGTTCAACGCCAGAAAGAGTTATGTTTGTTCTGATTTCAGACTCTACAAGTCTTTGATCTAATTCTTTATCATGCAGTTTTCTGACTTCTACAGCTTCTTCCCAAGTACAATCACCAGATCTTACCAGATCTCGAATATCTGATTTGAAGCCTGCAAAATTATTGTCGGTTTGGTTGGCTGATGTCACTTGTATCATAGTCATGCCTATTGCTACTGCCACAACGACAGAAAATGCAACAAGTGTAGGATTTTTTATTCTTGTCATTAATTTAGAAAAAAAAGAAGAATAAATAAGATGATCCTTGATCAGGTTCTGTCAACTTATACTCTCTAACATAAGTTCGTCAACCATCCCCTCGTTGCATGTACTTGATGATATCCAAATTGAATCTGGCAGTCCTGTAATATTTGGAAATCCTGCTCTTCAGATTATTCAGCGATGGCCGATATTGTGAGACCAACAGATTGTATTTTCCCTGTTTCCATACTTCTTCTTCCTCCTCAACTGCATTAAACTGCGGTGAGCCCTTTGGGAACCAGTCCAATACGACATCATGATTCTCATCAAGATATCTTTGCATCAGTCTTGATTTGCGTGCGGTGCCCTGTCTGCATAAACTAAAATCTTGCCAAACTTTTTGCGTAATTCTTTGAGATAATCCAAAAAATAGTATTGATCAAATCTGTCATGCTGTATGAATAGATGTCTGCCATCATGAGCCAATGCCCCAAAGATGATCGTCTTTTGATGTTATTCCCATTTACCAGAATTACTGGACGCGTTCCTCTCTTTGCCCGCATCTTTTTTCCAAATATCGAATCTGCAGCAAGGATTGATTCATCCTGTGACAGTATGGCGAATCCTCTTGCTGTTTTTGAGGCTATTTTTTCCTGAGATTTTTTTTAAACCGGAGTTTTTCCCGTGCAGTCGCAGGGTTTGCAAACCTTTTCTGTGCAACCCTTGATGCGCATCCCCAATTGCGAAGCAGCCTATCACGTGGACCTCATGGCATCTTGCTCCTGATTTTTCATAAATGAGACTCATCACCTGCTTTGCGCTCCAACCTGCAGGATTCCCTGCGATCTGTCTTTCCATTGCGACTGGTCTGTCTTTTGGCATCTTTGGCGGCCTTCCTGTCCTTTGTCTGTCATGAGGACCGTCCATCCCATGTTCTTCGAACCTGCCCGGCCACTTGTATGGCCAAGAACGCACATGCCCGAGATTCCTTGCAACATGCGAGGCAGTCTGATTATCAAAGAAGACCTGCCTTGCCAGAAATAACCTCTCTTTTGTTTTGGCATCCTTCTCGTTTTTGTATGCCTGAATCAGTTCTTGCTCATTCATGGCTTGATGTATGGTGCTCTGATCCATATTCTGTTTGGCGTGATAAGTCAGATTAATGGATCATAAAGTTTTGTTAGGAAGTATGATGAAGGCACGAGTAGTTATGAAAAACTAAAAAAGGCATATCTAGTTAAGGAAGGTGAGAAAGACGAGTGAAGAAGAATCAAAAATGGCAAAACATCCTCAAAAATTTCTGCAAAAAGTGATTTATGCGAAATAAAAATCAAAAAAGATTCCTCTTTATCTACACTTGCTACTGATGTCGATTCTTTGATTCAGGGAATTTCAAAATCTAAATCATTTAAAGCAAAAATTATTGAATCTCTTCCCCCGCCTCCTGCCCCTCCTTCTGTGGGTGATAGTACAATGGATGATCCAATCAAATTGATTGCATTGGGATTGGAAATGGA
The DNA here is from genome assembly GCA_963422575.2 of Candidatus Nitrosopumilus sp. Classification (GTDB taxonomy): domain Archaea; phylum Thermoproteota; class Nitrososphaeria; order Nitrososphaerales; family Nitrosopumilaceae; genus Nitrosopumilus. The sequence goes on from CAXXKU010000001.1 coordinate 1,543,453, forward strand.
TGCAGATTCTTTAAGAAAATTAGAGATGATTGGAATCAAAAATGAAAATATTCAAATTTTAAAACCAACTAAACTTGAATCTAGTGAAAGTTGTTTATTGATTTTGGCTGCTAGTGAATTTGGTTTATGTAGGCAATCGTTACCTTATGATGAATGGAAAGGACCATGTGAGGCAAACGATATCAAATCAAAAACAACTTTTAACAAAATTGCAAATAATCATAAAACTTATGGCAATATTGATAAACGTAAATTTACTAGTTCCAGAGAATTAGTTCTTACATCAAAAGGCGTCAAATTCATAAAAAAAGCTCTTGAAAAACCATAGTTTTAGAAAGAATCTTGTAGTTTAGAAAACTTTTAGGCACGATGCAATGCACATATGGTTCAAATCTGTTTAGACGTTTCAGGCCATGTGTTGGCATTTTCCATATTTTCTAACCCTAAACTTTAGATGTTTGAAATCCTGTAGTCTTTTGTGGAAGATTCTCAAATTTTGTCTTTTGCTATGTGGTCTGTAGTTACAGGTATTGTGATGTTGGTTACTGGGTTTAGTTATCGTGTATATTCGAAACGACGAAATCCCAATATCCGCTCATTCTAAATTACGCTATTTTTCAATAATTTTTTTATCCTTCTGAGGCTGTTTTTCCGCCATCTACATTTAGAATCGTACCTGTTACCCAATTTGCTTCATCTGATGCTAGATAGAGTACTGCATTTGCAACATCCACCGGCTCCCCAATTCTAGCAAGTGGTAATCTTTCTTCTAGTATTTTTCTTGCTTCTGGGTCGTCTAGATATGGCTTTATCATTCCAGAGTTTATGATTCCTGGATTAACACAATTGCATCTGATGTTTTGTCTTGCATATTCTACTGCTATTGATTTTGTAAACATTGAGATTGCAGCTTTTGTTGATGAATACACTGCCAAGTGTACTCTTGGTATTGCTCTTTCACTTGAAATAGATCCAACATTTACTATTGTTCCATTTTTAACATCTGACATTTTTGCAAGAACTGCTTTTGTCATGTGAAATGCTCCTAACAAGTTTATGTCTATGAGTTTTTTAATTTCGGTATCTTGCATTTCATGAAAATGTATTGGGTCATTAATTGCGCCTGCATTGTTGACTAAAATATCTATCTTACCATACGTATCCATGATCTGGTTTACAGCTTGCAACACTTGTGATTCGTCAGCCAAGTCACAAGATATTGATGCTGTTATTTCTTCATTTCCAATTTCTTTCCTAGCTTTCTCTAACTCTTCTATGTTTCTTGCAATTAGTACTACTTTGGATCCTTCTTCTGAAAATCTCTTTACAATCCCTTTGCCTATGTCACTTGATGCTCCAGTAACGATAGTAACTTTGTCACTTAATCGCATAATGCTATATGATCACCGTAACTTATAGAATTTCTGTTGATTTTTATTCGTGATTTTAATTTATTTGAAATTATTAATTTTTTTGATATATTCTATAATTCCTGTATAGTCTGTCTTTCCAAACCCTTCTTTAATCGCGTTTTCGTACACTTCTTCTGCTTTTTTGATCATTGGAAGTTCTATTCCTAAGTTTTTTGCAGTATTTGTCATGGTACTGATGTCTTTTTTTAGATTTTCCAGTGTAAACGTGACATCATGTTTTCCATCAATCATTTTGTATGCTTTTTTTTCACTCATCCCTGTTTTGAAATATGTATAGTTCAACACTTCAAGGAAAATTTTAGGATCCACCTCTGCTTGTTTAACTAATGTTATTCCTTCAGATAGTGCAAGTGCAAGCATAGTTATCTGCATATTCATAGCTAATTTTACTAAATGAGCTACTGCTCCCTCTTCTCCTAAGAAAAATACTTTATTTGCAATTGTTTCAAAAATCTTTTTACATTGCTCAAAAATATTCTTATTTCCTGATGCCATCATAACTAAATCCCCTGTCATTGCAACATTTGGCCCCCCCATAACTGGTATGTCTAGTTTTTCTATGTTGTGCCCTTGAAATTTTTTTGTAATATTTTTGGATTCTGATGGATCAATTGTACTCATGTCTGCTACAATTAATTTTTCGTGTCTTCCTTCTGCTATCCCATTCTTTTCAAATGATGTTTCTTTGACTGCTTTTGCGTCTTTTACTATTGTAATCACTAGTTCTGAATTTACTGCAACTTCTTTTGGCGTGTTTGCCACTCTTGCACCTTTTTCTTTTACTTGTGTTGTTTTTTCTTTTGTTCTGTTGTATACTGTAACTTCAAATCCTGAATCTAACAAATGCAGTGCAACTGCATTTCCTAACATTCCAAGTCCTATGATTCCGATTTTATTCATTTGTATTGGCCTTCAAAGTTATTTGATTAATGTCGTTCTTCATCTTGAATTTCCCATTGCTTATTTCCAAATCGTGATGTTGCTAATTCTAACTGCCCTATTGTTTTATCACCTTTTTTGACTTTGGCATAATCAAATTTCTTCATTCGAAACACCCTCTCTTTTGGTTTGTATCCTCCTTCTATCACTTTTACTTTGAATCTTTTACTTGCCTTAATGATCATTTTTCTTGCAATTTGTACATCTCCAATCCATGAAAGCATTTCAAAATTTCCAAAATTTTTAGTAGACATGCTATATCCGTATAATCGTGCCTCTAATTTTAACTTCTGTGATCTTGCCTGTTCATTTAACCATGTGATGACTTCTTCTCCGTGTTTTTCTTCAACTCCAAATGTTTCTGAATCTGCCATCTATTCGAGATATTTTATTGAACCATAATAATCATTTTCCAATACTGTTAAACTCAAATAATGATTATTCTGTAAAATTACATGCTCACTGTTGACTGCACTGATGTCTTGTCCATCAAAAATGAGTTAATTGTCTATGTTTCAGATGAAGTAGCTGCTATCCCTACTTTGAAGAATAACCAATTCACATTGTCTACTTTAGATGATAATGAAATTCTTGATATTGATAATGTAATTTCTGCCATCAAAGAATTTTTGAATTCAATTAATGAGAGCAAAAACTTTGCTGTAATTTCTAATGCTAATGCTATAAGCATCAAATCTATCACTGGCAAAATAATAGAACGAGACACTACGGAACAAGATGAGATGTTTTCATGCACTCATTGTGGGTTTGTAACACAATATCAAGTAGAACTTGACGTTCATATGAAAATCCATTATCTGTGATATTTTTAAAAATTTCTAGATGTTGATTTTCAACAGGATCTTTATAAGCAATAATTTTAAAAACAATTTATGGAAAAACCCTCAAAAAATAACGTAACTAGGGTATATTGTGACAAATGTGATATAATCCTTGAATCTAGAGAAAAATTTGAAAAACATCTTGATACTCACTCATCAAATGTTACTTGTGAGGCATGTCCCATTGATGCAGTTATCTCTAAATTTGTAAATTTGTTTAAACGAAAATTTTCTCATAATTTGGAATAAGTTTTTTTAACCGATGATTGTTCTTTTGAATTATGAATAAAAAAGCTGTAGTTTTAGGCGTAATTGTTATGGCAGTTATCGCCGGCGTTGCAGCATCATTTTCTTCATCAACTGTTGAGACTGTCAATCTTGACATGGATAGAACCCATGGCACGATTTCAACTGCAATGGGCTCCCCAATTTTAGGTGATCCTGATGCCCCTATTACTATTGTAGAATTTGGTGATTATCAATGTCATCAATGTTATAATTGGTTTCATAATACAAAACCTGCTATTTTTGAAAATTATGTAGACACTGGTAAAGCTAATTTTGTTTTTGTTGATCTTGCTTTCTTAGGAAGGGATTCCTCAAAAGCTGCTCAAGCATCATACTGTGCTGAAGACCAAGAAAAATATTGGGAATACCATGACATGTTGTATACTTATCAAGAATCCCAAATTGATGGTGGTTGGGCAGATTCGGAACGGCTAAAAGCATTTGCACTTAGCTTGAATCTTGATATGGAATTGTTTGATAGATGCCTTGATTCTGGCAAGTATTCTAAACGAGTTCAATTCAATATTGATGAGGCAAAAGAACATGGTGTTAGAGGCACTCCTGGATTTTTTATTGTAGGTCCTGACACTCAACAAGAATTAAGTGGGGCACAGCCATATCCTGTTTTTGAACAAGTTTTAGATTCTATGATATGACTAATACCATTAGTCTTGTATTTTCTAATTCTAACTATGTTTTATTGGCGTTTGTAATTTTTATTCCCATGCTTACTGGATTGTTGATTATTTCTGAATATGTTTTTCTTGAGCCTTATGTGATAAGCCATGTTCCCTCTGGAAGTGAGTTTGGATTTTCTTTAATCGTTATTTTATCTGGATTATCTGCATTGGTAATTCCAATGAATGTTTATCGCATTAACATCCTGAAGAGTTCTAAAAAGAAAATGGGTGGGGGTGTATTTGGTTCTATTATTGGTGCTGCCGCTGGAGCCTGCAGCTGTGGTCCTATTGGATTTGCGGTGATCTCTACTTTTGGAACTATTGGGGCCACTGCATCTGCATTTCTGACAAATTTTGAGATTCCTATCAGAATAGGTGCAATAGGTTTGTTGGCACTGACTTACTACACTACTGTGAGATCATTGAAAATAGAATGCAAACTTGATCCATAACTTATCCTAAAACAGATCATCTAGTAAATCATTCATGACAATGCAGATCCAAGAAAACACTGTTGAAGCGTTTTTCATGATTCACAAGGAAATCTCAGATGCCCAACGGAGTACTACCATTTCGCCGCAATCACCAGAACCTGCCAAAACAGGACGTCCGAGACGTGATGATGGGACGACAATCAACGGAGTTTTGTTTGCGTTAGATACCGGATGCAGATAAGCAGACATGCCAGACAAGTACGGCTCAAAACCCGCCGCACATCTGCGGTTTCGGGAACTGCGACAAAAAGGCATCTGGAAAAGGATTCTGTCAAGGCTGATCAAATCAGCAAGCAAGCAAGCAAGCAAGCAAGCAAGCAAGCAAGGACTGACCTGCAAAAAATTTCAATTGATTCCCCGCCAATTGCTGCCAAAAAGGGGGCAATGAAGCAGGATATGACGGATTCAGGAAGATTCCAGGCACGAATATTCATGTCGCAGTGGATAAGGCGGGACTGCCGATCTCAGCTGGGACCAGTCCCGCAAATGAGCATGACAGTGCGAAATTCATTGACGTGCTGGAAGACATTTCAGAACTGGCAGGTAATGATTTGGGACGTTCAGTTGTCTCTGCATATGCAGGCAAGGGCTATGATGCAAAATACATCGGGAACTATCTGAGATGTCATGGAATTGACTGCCGCATCCCGTACAAAAGGAGCTCAAAGAAAATCGCACAAAACAGGAACCAAAAGCATCATGGCAAGACAGGATTTGTCGCGGAGCGGTTCCTTGCATGGTCCAAGTGCGGGTTTCACAGAACAGCAACAGGATACGAAAAGAGATGTGAGAATTATTTGGGGGTTTGCATATCTGGCATGCATCACAATGTATTGGAGGGTTTTAGGATGAGTTGAATAGGCATATTAAATAAATTTAATTTTTATACTAGAAAAAATCCCATATTTTTGATGAAAGTATCTGATCAGAAGATTCAGAATATCCCAATAGAAAAACTAGAGGTCTGGGAAGAAGCTAATGTTAGAAAAATAAACACAGATAGCAATATTGAGGAATTGACAGAAAATATCAGAATTAACGGAATTGAAAACCCACTCTTGGTGAAAAAACAAAATAATAAATTTCTAATCTTTGCAGGACAGCGAAGATTTTTGGCCTCACAACAAGCAAGGATAAAATCAATTCCTTGTAGAGTTTTTGAGAATATCGCTTTAAAAACTGCCATATCCTTATCTCTTAGTGAAAATATTTTCACAAGGCAAATGACCACAGTTGATAAGGCAAATGCAGTTAAAGAACTGTTGGACATTCACAAGGATAAAAGATATGTATGCAAAGTTTTAGGGATTAAATCATCAGCATTACAAGTTTATCTTCAGTATCATGGCTTGTCTGGAGAAATAAAATGTTTAGTTGATGAGGGTTTGATCAGTATGCAATTTGCCATTAATGTAATGAGAAAATTCTCTAAAGTTAATGCACTGGAAATTTTACGATATGTCTGCTCTGTGAAAAAAAATACTGTTAGACGGAAATTGCTTGTATCTGCAATTTCTAGAGCTGATAAATCTTGGACTCTTGATGAAATTAAAAAAGATATTCGAAAAAATCCTGTGGGAATTACAGTTATGCTTGATCCTGATGATTTATCAAAATTACAAAGTATTTCTAATTCGAAGAAGAAAAATTATGATGATATGGCTTCAATTATCTTGAAAAATTATCTGTCTAGAATTAATTAATGCAAATTATTTTTTTAAAATATTTTCAGTGTTTACGCTGCTCAACAGCGCCCTAACTTAGCACCCGCCTGAAAACCGTGAAAACACCCTAAGAATGAACAGTGTAAAAATTCGTAGCCATGCCCCGTTAACTTACCGGTTCCGAATATTCATAAATATTATATACGTGCAAGATTCAGTGTTATTCATTGAAATCATACCCGCATTGCAACTGCGATAATCTGCCCGGCTCCCTGTCTGGCGTTTCCCTTCTTTCATGCATTACAATTACGACAAGCTGCTCTGCCGCCCAGTCAAGCTCCGCCTTCGGGGGGGGGGGGAGAGAGTCAAAAAAGAGGAGGTACTTGTCCCTCACTCCCTTCCTTCCCCATAGGCCGTCCCGCAAAAGACTCCGCCTTCGGGGGGGGGGGAGGAGGAGGAGCGGCAAAAAAAGCCCCGGCACTGAGGTGACAGCATGAGAAGGTTCCGATACTTTTACACGGTGTTCTTTTCGATAATTCTTCTGAGCTCCACAGTTACGATGGTGGCGCCTCCGGCGTATGCCCAGTCTTCTCCTGACCCTAGAGTGCAGGGCAATCTTTCTGACTCTAACGCAGATAACGTCTCCTTCTTGGAGATCAACGGCAAGCCATACCTTGTTGCCACTATACATACAGATTCAGATACGCTTCTTTACACCCTTGATGTCACGGATCCGTTTGCTCCCCTCCGCTCTGCGCCCCTCTCCCTTGAGGACCCTGGCGGCAGTATGTTTATCTCTACGGAGACAGTCGGCGGCACCCCCTATGCGGCATACCGGTCGCACTTGTCAAACCTTGTGGGACTGGTTGATCTCAGCAACCCCGACGTCCCGGTCCGACACAACCCTGTAACTGTCGGTGCCGCTCCGTCCGGGACTCACGATTATGGCATAGTCGACGCGGACTTTGCAAGCATTGGCGGCAAGGACTATCTTGCGGCAGTCTCCGCACCTGACAGCGCACTCTATCTCCTCGACATGACAGACCCCGCATCCCTTTCCGTCGTCGGTTCCCTTGAGCTGAAGGTGCCCGGCTCCGGCGGCAGTTCCGTTCTGATCTCCGGCCTCAGGGTCACAGAGGTGGGCAGTACCCCATACGCGGTGGTCGTCTCTGACGGCTCCGGCAATGCCAACGACACCCTGCACGTGATAGACATGTCCGATCCGGCAAACCCCTCGCTCACGGGCTCCATCGCCGCCACAGATGTCCCAGGGATCAAGCATCCCATGCACATCGAGGTCGCAACTGTCAATAATGCCCCATACGCGTTGATAGTCTCCGGCACGAATATTATGAGAATCCTTGACCTGTCTGATCCTGCCTCTCCTGCCGTGAAAGGTTCCATCAACGTCATCGGCAAGGCCAATCTCACTTCTGAGCAAGGATACGGACTCGCCGACCTTGCGACGTTTGTCGTAGGAGACAAGACATTTGTCGCAGCCGCGGGCAGTACCAAAGCCACAAACAGCGGATACGCCTTCCTAGTGGATGTCACCAACCCAGAAAAGCCCGTCCTCGTAGGCACAACGAGTCACGGCAATCCGCTTTCCATCAATAATCCAAAGGCTCTGACGGCAGTGGAGATCGGCCCCGTAACGTACGTGGCAGTGGCCTCAAATGATGGCGGCATAGTCCTGGCAGCTGTCTCAAACGATCCGCCGGTGATCGACTCCGTCTCCGCTGATAGCGTGTTATCCGGCACCGGAATGCCAGGCGTCAAGATAGCCATAGAGTCAGACCGGCTGGCAGGCGGGAGCAAGATAGCTGTCAGCGACCCCGTCGACTCGGCTGGCTCCTGGAAAGTCGACCTTTCCGCCCACAGCCTCGGCCCCGGAATCCACAAGATGACTGCCGTCTCCGAGGATGCCTTTGGCAGGTCTGAAAGATCCGTGCAAAAAGACATTAGGATTCCCAGCACGATCCCTAGTCATTCGGCAGTCCTGGCCGCCGGCCTTGTAGCCCATGACGAGAACTCCGCTGCGGGGCTGCTGTGCAGGCCTGACGACGGCGACGGCGATGATGCCTCAAGCCATGTTTACAAGCCCTGGCACACCAGGCTGGGACAAAAGGACACCCATCCCGAAACCTTTACCTATCCCTTTGACGTCTCCATAAGCCCTTCGGGCACCGAGAACCGGTACGACGTGTCCTTCAGGCTCTCTGAGGCCGCTCACAAGCAGATGCATGCCGCTGACGGCACCACCCTCAAGGACGGCACAAAGATAATACTGAAGGTAAGGGACATTGCCACGGGGTACACGCACCAGGTGTACAACGTCGATCTCACCCAGGACTATGACCAAGGCACGCGCACAGTCGATACGGAAATAGACACGACCCTTGCAGACTTTAAGGTCTCAGCCAAGGTCTTCGGCCAGTCGGCAAAGGTCCAGGAAAAGTTCCACTATCCTGGCGGCACAAGGACCAGCACCATCGCGCCTTCCGTATCATCATCGGGCTCCGATCTGACGCTCACAGTACACCACGGCCTTGACAGCACCGGAAGTCCCGTCACCTCGGTGTACTCCTCCTCCTCCTCCTCCGCAGGCTCAAACCCCGTGACGCATGTCTCAGATCGCAATATCGGCAGGCTTGCGCCAGTCTCCGGCATGAGCGTTAATGATATCACAAAAGTAAAGTTTTTCCAGACGGCCAGTCCAGTAATGTGCCTTGTCTCAGAAAAGTCGTTCAGCTATTACTCTGATACCGCACCTGACGTAACAGTCGATGCCAAGAATCCAGGCGACCCGGCAAAGCACTACGGGACCGGGGTAATGTGTATCGGCCCCAAAGCCGGCAACTTAGGCACTGACGATTCGCACCATTATCCCTGGATTGACTCTGAAAAGTCTGCCAGTGATGCCTATGAGACCCCGCTTGGCTTCTCCATTGCCCCCCGCAGCGGCAATGACGGCATATATGACATAACCTTCAGGCTGCCTGCAAACGACTCTAAGAACGGCGCAAACCTGCTTGAGCAGCTTGTCGCAAAGGACAACAAGCTCGTGCTAAAGCTCAAGAACCCGAATCGCCTGGCCGACACGTACCAGGTCTTTGAGGTGCCACACGGCCACGTAAACCTGGTTAAGGACTCATCGGATTACGGGCTCGTCACCACTTCCATTGCCACTGACCTGAAGTACTTTGACCTTGCCGTGCGAATCTACGGCCAGAGCACGGATGTAAAGTCAAAGGAAGATCTTGGCATACGGTACACCATCACCCCCGATGAGGGATTCGTGGCAAGGTACACGATATTAAAGGCAGGCGGAGAGCTGATACTTGCAGACATTCCCTATGAGAACCTTTACAGAATGGACCATGATCATAGTTTGAGGAATCATGGTTATGCCATAAGAGATCACGATGGCATCGAGTGGGTAGAACAATCGTTTTTAGGTAATGGTTATTTCAGGTTTGGTGATAATCCGTCATACGAACACGATGACATCGGGCACGGATCATTGGAGCGCAACGGCGTTCCGACACCGGTGGGCATAGACCGGCTGCATCTTAAGGACGGCAACCCAATGTCATGCCTCGTCTCTGAGAAATCCCTGGTAAAGAGGTATTCGCCTGCCTCGTCCCCTCCTACGGGGCTAAAAGTGACTCCTGGAACAGGCCAGGCCGAGCTGAAATGGGATGCCCCTCCCGCGGTGACGGGGGTCTCCCAGACTGGCTACAAGATAGAGTATTCCTCGGATTCCGGCGCCACCTGGAGCACGGCCGAGGACGACGACGAGAAAACTCCCACCGCTGCCACCGTGACTGGCCTTGCAAGCGGCAAGGCGTACGTCTTCAGGGTCTCGGCCAAGTTCTCGGGAGTCTCCGAATTCGCAGGCAGTCCCTCTGCTGCCGTTGCCGCGACGACTCCTGCCACCGTTCCGGGAATCCCTACCGAGCTGTATGGGGCGGCCTCCAATGCCAAGGTCGAGCTGTTCTGGCATGCGCCTGAAAACGACGGAGGCCGTCCAATCACCGACTACAGGGTGGAGTTCAGCTCAGATTCCGGCTCCACTTGGACCGTCTTTGATGACGGCATAGGCACGGACACGACTGCCATCGTGACGGGCCTGACAAACGGGAAAGCATATCCCTTCAGGGTCTCTGCGATAAACTCTATAGGAGCAAGCCCTCCCTCTGCTACCAATACTTACACGCCTGTAACCACCGCGCCAGACCCCCCTACCGGCCTTGCCGCTGTTTCGGGTGACACCGAGGTTCATCTGTCATGGTCTGCCCCCGCAGACGACGGAGGCCGTCCAATCACCAGCTACGTCATAGAATACGGCACCGACGGTTCCTCATGGACTCACAGCGTTTTAAGAAATGGCTCAGGCACGACTGCCACCGTGACGGGCCTGACAAACGACCGGGAATATCACTTCAGGGTCTCTGCGACAAACTTGGTAAGTGAAGGCCTCCCCTCTGAAGTTGTGACTGCCACGCCTGCGGTCATACCTGATACGACGCCGCCGGTCATCACGTTTGCAGTAACAGGGCCTGCCGCTGAGACGATACTCTATCTGGAAAAGGGCACAAGCCCCGCCCCGATGCGGGGCGTCACGGCGGCAGACGACGTCGACGGGGACCTGACTGCAAGCGTCACGCATGACTTTGCGGACATTGTCGACATGGACAAGCTGGGCAAGTACACTGTCACATACAGCGCGACTGACGCGGCAGGAAACACGGCCACCAAGACAAGGGCAGTCGAGGTAGTCACCTCAGATCATATGCGGTACCATGATGTCTTCAAGACCCATGCCTCCCATTTTCAGCCTAAAAGTGTATTTACCAATGCAAAATATGCCGCCATATTTGCCATATCCACTGAATTATCCAGCATAGTGACTGATATATCCGCCCTGGTAAACGCCGCATACAGTGCCGCAGTTGCGGCAAGGAGTGACGTGGCGGCTGCCAATGATTCCCTAAAGAGCCCGCAGGACGTCGAGAAGATACGGGAGCCGGCAATCAAGATGTACAGGCAGAACATCGATCACGATCAGCAGTTTGCAGCCAGCATAAATTCTGCAGACAAAAGGCTTGTAGACTCGTACAGGGATGCATCCGAGAAGGTAAAGTCGCTACTTGATGCGCACAACGCCTTTGACCATTCATCCCTTGACGGCAATGCACGCGAGATGGCCGCCCTCCAGGCCGCGTTTAACGATGCCAATACTGATCTTGGTGACAAGAATGAGGCATTGTTTGCCAGCTCAACTGCGGCTAACGTGATAGCCTTAGAGCAATCGTTTTTCAATCTGAGTACGGCCACACATGACGTCCTTGACAAGGCCGACGAGGTAAGAACGATGTCCGGCCAATATCAGGCAGAAGTAACCGAGCCACTGCGACAGGCAAGGGCCGCCGTAGCCGCATACGACAGCGCGGAGGCCGCCCTCCTGGCAATCGTAGACTCGGCTCCAGGCGCGCCTACCGGCCTGAGCGCGACGGCAGGCAACGCCGAGGTTACCCTTGCATGGACTGCTCCTACCAGCACGGGAAGCTCCCCGATCGACGATTATGTAATACGGTATACCGGCGACGGCTCCGAATGGATTCCATTTGCTGACGGCACGGGCACCGGCACAACCGAGACGGTCACGGGCCTCACAAACGGCCAAGCCTACTCCTTCAGGGTCTCTGCCGCAAACTCCGTAGGAGAGGGCCCCGCCTCTGTCGTTTCTGAGACGCCCCGCACGGTTCCCGACGCCCCGACCGGCCTGACACCGACTGCGGGCAGCACCGAGGTTCATCTGTCATGGACCGCCCCCGCAGACACGGGAGGCGCAGCCATTACCGACTATGCCGTACAGCACAGGCTCTCAAGCTCGTCCGGCTCCTGGACCTCCTCGTCGGCAGGCGCAGGCGACACCGCGCACACCGTCACGGGCCTCACAAACGGCCAGGCCTACTCCTTCCGCGTATCTGCGACAAACTCCGCAGGCACCGGTGATCCCTCTGACACCGTGACTTCGACGCCTGTGGTTCCATCTGGACGCACGCCGCCTGCGGTCGTATCTGACACCACGCCGCCGGTAATCACTCTGAATGGCGATAACCCGTTCTATGTGACACTTTATAACCAATTTAACGACCCGGGAGCCACGGCAGTCGATGACGTGGACGGTGCAGTCGAGGCGGTCATGACGGGCCATGTGAACATCAGATCCATTGGAACGTACACCGTCACTTACACTGCCACAGACGCCGCCGGAAACGCCGCTACAGCGGAAAGGACCGTCGAGGTCTACTTCAAACCCCCTCGCCCGCCAACGATCCTTTCTGCCGTTGCTGGCGACTCGCAGGTCACCCTGACATGGCCGACTGCAGCGGATGGCAACAGTCCCTTAACCGGCTACATCATAAGCTACAAGGTCAAAGGCACATCTGTCTGGTCGACTGCCGTGACCGGCCCGGTCCTCGCGCATACCGTAAAAGGCCTGATAAACGGCGACACATACCAATTTAAGATGTCTGCCAAGACACTGCATTATCCTGACGGCAACATAGAATCAAGCTTGGTGGAGGCGACGCCTGTCGCAGCAACTGTCCCAGGCGCCCCGACCGGCCTGACGCCGACTGCGGGCAACACACATGTCGGGCTGTCATGGGCTGCCCCCGCAGACACGGGAGGCGCCGCCATCACCGATTACGTCATAGAATACAGCGCCGACGGCGGCTCCACGTGGGCCGTCTTTGCTGACGGCACAAGTCCCGGCACCACGGCCACTGTCACGGGCCTCACAAACGACCGGCAGTACTCCTTCCGCGTATCTGCGACAAATTCCGCAGGCAACGGTAATCCCTCTGACGTTGTGACTGCCACGCCTGTGACAACTGCCCCAGGCAAGCCGACCGGCCTGAGTGCGACTGCAGGCAGCACCCGGGTTGAGCTGACATGGACTGCCCCCGCAGACACGGGCGGCTCCCCGATCACCGACTACAAGGTCGAACACAGCAGCGATGCCGGCTCCACGTGGGCCACCTTTGCTGACGGCACGGGCACCGGCATTACGGCGACTGTCACGGGCCTCACAAACGGCCAGGAGTATCGCTTCCGCGTATCTGCGACAAACTCCGCAGGCACCGGCGTCCCCTCCGACGCTGCGACTGGGACGCCTGCCGCATCGGCGGCATCCACCCCCGCATCCTTTGACCTTCCCTCCGACATTGTTGCTCCGGTCCTGATCACAGACGATGGCCGGCTCATCTATGTCTATGATTTCCAGAATGGCCGCGTGACGGCCTTTGCCACGGACGGCACAGTCGATGGATCCGGCGGCTTTGGCACCGTCCCTCCCAGTCAGGAGGGCGCCGAGATCAACAATCGCGTTCGCATGACATACGACGACGGGTATTTCCTCTTTCTTGAGCCGATACCGGGCAGTGATCCCGTCGTAACCGCCTTCAGGGCCGACGGCTCCAAGGTCGATGAGGACGACATTCCCTCAAAGTATGACGTCACCTTTATGAATTCAAAGCCAATGACTGAGACGTCCTTTGGCGGCTACGTCTTTACGCTTGATACGGCTCAAAAGAAGGTCAATGCCGCCGCAATACCGCCCTCAGTGACCGTCCCAGGCGCCCCGACCGGCCTGGGTGCGACTGCAGGCGACAGGCAGGTTGAGCTGACATGGGCTGCCCCCGCAGACACGGGAGGCTCCCCGATTACCGATTATATCATAGAATACAGCAGGGATGGCGGCTCCTTTTGGACCGTCTTTGCTGACGGCACAAGTCCCGGCATTACGGCCACTGTCACGGGCCTGACAAACGGCCAGGCCTACTCCTTCCGCGTATCTGCGACAAATCCCGCAGGCACCGGCGTGCCCTCCGCCGCTGTGCCCTCGACGCCTCCGGTGACCGTCCCAGGCGCCCCGACCGGCCTGGCTGCCACATCTGGCAGCACGCTGGTAACCCTGACATGGACTGCCCCTGACAGCGGAGGCGCTGCCATCACCGATTATATCATAGAATACAGCGCGGATGCCGGCTCCACTTGGGCCACGTTTGCTGACGGCACGGGCGCAGGCATTACGGCCACTGTCACGGGCCTGACAAACGACCAAGAGTATCGCTTCCGCGTATCTGCGACAAACTCCGAAGGAACAGGCGATCCCTCCGACGCTGCGACTGGGACGCCTGCGGCCCCAGCTGTTCCGTCAGGCGGCGACGGCAGTCCCCCTGATGCCACAGCCGACACCCCGGCCTCCGACGTGCCATCAGGACTTGTCGCACTGGCGGGAGACGGCAAGGTCCAGCTGAACTGGGCCGTTCCGGCCGTCGGGGCAGACGCTGTCTCTGACTACAGGATATTCTACAGGCTCGGCTCTTCTGCTGCCGACTGGACCGAGCACGAGCCCGGAGTCACGAGCACTGCCCCCTCTGCGACGGTCACATCCCTGACAAACGGCCAGGCATACTCCTTTCATGTAAGGACCGTGACTGCAGGCGGCGACAGCAGCGACCCCTCCGACGCCGTGACTGGGACGCCTGCCGCATCGGCGGCATCCACCCCCGCATCCTTTGACCTTCCCTCCGACATTGCTGCTCCGGTCCTGATCACAGACGATGGCCGGCTCATCTATGTCTATGATTTCCAGAATGGCCGCGTGACGGCCTTTGCCACGGACGGCACAGTCGATGGATCCGGCGGCTTTGGCACCGTCCCTCCCAGTCAGGAGGGCGCCGAGATCAACAATCGCGTTCGCATGACATACGACGACGGGTATTTCCTCTTTCTTGAGCCGATACCGGGCAGTGATCCCGTCGTAACTGCCTTCAGGGCCGACGGCTCCAAGGTCGATGAGGACGACATTCCCTCAAAGTATGACGCCACCTTTATGAATTCAAAGCCAATGACTGAGACGTCCTTTGGCGGCTACGTCTTTACGCTTGATACGGCTCAAAAGAAGGTCAATGCCGCCGCAATACCGCCCCCCT
The DNA here is from genome assembly GCA_963422575.2 of Candidatus Nitrosopumilus sp. Taxonomy (GTDB): domain Archaea; phylum Thermoproteota; class Nitrososphaeria; order Nitrososphaerales; family Nitrosopumilaceae; genus Nitrosopumilus. Next base: position 1,558,804 of record CAXXKU010000001.1, read on the forward strand.
CGGTGACCGTCCCAGGCGCCCCGACCGGCCTGAGCGCGACTGCAGGCGACAGGCAGGTTGAGCTGACATGGACCGCCCCCGCAGACACGGGAGGCTCCCCGATCACCGACTATACCGTACAGCACAGGCTCTCAAGCTCGTCCGGCTCCTGGACCTCCTCGTCGGCAGGCGCAGGCGACACCGCGCACACCGTCACGGGCCTCACAAACGGCCAGCAGTACTCCTTCATGGTCCTGGCTGTAAACTCCGAAGGAGCAGGCGTGCCCTCCGCCGCTGTGACTGAGACGCCTGTCGCATCCGCATCTGGACGCACGCAGCCTGCGACGACTGTCCCCGACGCCCCGACCGGACTGACGCCCGTTCCTGGCAACACGCGGGTTGGGCTGACATGGGCTGCCCCTTCAAACACGGGAGGCGCCGCCATTACCGATTATATCATAGAATACAGCAGCGATGCCGGCTCCAGTTGGACCGTCTTTGCTGACGGCACGGGCACCGGCACCACTGCCACTGTCACCGGCCTCACAAACGGACAGCAGTACTCCTTCCGCGTATCTGCGACAAACTCCGAAGGAGACAGCGACCCCTCCGCCGCTGCCGCCTCGACGCCCGTGACGACTGTCCCCGACGCCCCGACCGGCCTGACGCCCGCTCCTGCCAACACGCGGGTAGCCCTTACATGGACCGCGCCTGACAGCGGAGGAGCAGCAATTACCGATTATATCATAGAATACAGCAGCGATGCCGGCTCCAGTTGGACCGTCTTTGCTGACGGCACGGGCACCGGCACCACTGCCACTGTCACCGGCCTCACAAACGGACAGCAGTACTCCTTCCGCGTATCTGCGACAAACTCCGAAGGAGACAGCGACCCCTCCGCCGCTGCCGCCTCGACGCCCGTGACGACTGTCCCCGACGCCCCGACCGGCCTGACGCCCGCTCCTGCCAACACGCGGGTAGCCCTTACATGGACCGCGCCTGACAGCGGAGGAGCAGCAATTACCGATTATATCATAGAATACAGCAGCGATGCCGGCTCCAGTTGGACCGTCTTTGCTGACGGCACGGGCACCGGCACCACTGCCACTGTCACCGGCCTCACAAACGGCCAGGCCTACTCCTTCCGCGTATCTGCGACAAACTCCGAAGGAGACAGCGACCCCTCCGCCGCTGCCGCCTCGACGCCCGTGACGACTGTCCCCGACGCCCCGACCGGCCTGACGCCCGCTCCTGCCAACACGCGGGTAGCCCTTACATGGACCGCGCCTGACAGCGGAGGAGCAGCAATTACCGATTATATCATAGAATACAGCAGCGACGGCGGCTCCAGTTGGACCGTCTTTGCTGACGGCACGGGCACCGGCACCACTGCCACTGTCACCGGCCTCACAAACGGCCAGCAGTACTCCTTCCGCGTATCTGCGACAAACTCCGAAGGAGACAGCGACCCCTCCGCCGCTGCCGCCTCGACGCCCGTGACGACTGTCCCCGACGCCCCGACCGGCCTGACGCCCGCTCCTGCCAACACGCGGGTAGCCCTTACATGGACCGCGCCTGACAGCGGAGGAGCAGCAATTACCGATTATATCATAGAATACAGCAGCGACGGCGGCTCCAGTTGGACCGTCTTTGCTGACGGCACGGGCGCCGCCATTACTGCGACAGTCACCGGCCTCACAAACGGCCAGGCCTACTCCTTCCGCGTATCTGCGACAAACTCCGAAGGAGACAGCGACCCCTCCGCCGCTGTAACCTCGACGCCCGTGACGACTGTCCCCGACGCCCCGACCGGACTGACGCCCGTTCCTGGCAACACGCGGGTTGGGCTGACATGGACTGCCCCTGACAGCGGAGGAGCAGCAATTACCGATTATATCATAGAATACAGCAGCGACGGCGGCTCCAGTTGGACCGTCTTTGCTGACGGCACGGGCGCCGGCACCACTGCCACTGTCACCGGCCTGACAAACGACCAGGAGTATCGCTTCCGCGTATCTGCGACAAACTCCGAAGGAGACAGCGACCCCTCCGCCGCTGTAACCTCGACGCCCGTGACGACTGCCCCGGACAAGCCGACCGGCCTGGCTGCTGTTCCTGCCAACACGCGGGTTGGGCTGACATGGACTGCACCTGCAAACACGGGAGGCCAGCCGATCACCGACTACAAGGTCGAATACAGCGCGGATGCCGGCTCCACGTGGGCCACCTTTGCTGACGGCACGGGCACCGGCATCACTGCAACTGTAACCGGCCTCACAAACGGCCAGGCCTACTCCTTCCGCGTATCTGCGACAAACTCCGAAGGAGACAGCGACCCCTCCGCCGCTGTAACCTCGACGCCCGTGACGACTGTCCCCGACGCCCCGACCGGACTGACGCCCGTTCCTGGCAACACGCGGGTTGGGCTGACATGGACTGCCCCTGACAGCGGAGGAGCAGCAATTACCGATTATATCATAGAATACAGCAGCGACGGCGGCTCCAGTTGGACCGTCTTTGCTGACGGCACGGGCGCCGGCACCACTGCCACTGTCACCGGCCTGACAAACGACCAGGAGTATCGCTTCCGCGTATCTGCGACAAACTCCGAAGGAGACAGCGACGCCTCTGACGCTGCCGCCTCGACGCCCGTGACGACTGCCCCGGACAAGCCGACCGGCCTGGCTGCTGTTCCTGCCAACACGCGGGTTGGGCTGACATGGACTGCACCTGCAAACACGGGAGGCCAGCCGATCACCGACTACAAGGTCGAATACAGCGCGGATGCCGGCTCCACGTGGGCCACCTTTGCTGACGGCACGGGCACCGGCATCACTGCAACTGTAACCGGCCTCACAAACGGCCAGGAGTATCGCTTCAGGGTCTCTGCAATAAACTCGATAGACACCGGCGTGCCCTCTGACGCTGTGACTGGGACGCCCGTGACGACTGTCCCCGACGCCCCGACCGGCCTGACGCCCGTTCCTGGCAACACGCGGGTTGGGCTGACATGGACTGCCCCTGACAGCGGAGGCGCCGCCATTACCGATTATATCATAGAATACAGCAGCGATGCCGGCTCCAGTTGGACCGTCTTTGCTGACGGCACGGGCGCCGGCACCACGGTCACGGTCACCGGCCTGACAAACGACCAGGAGTATCGCTTCCGCGTATCTGCGACAAACTCCGAAGGAGACAGCGACGCCTCTGACGCTGCCACCTCGACGCCTGACAATACCCCGCCGGTAATCACTCTGAACGGTCAGGCATTATACTATCATAATCGGGATGTAACCTCAGACTATACTGACCCGGGAGCCACGGCAGTCGATGCCATATCAGGCACCGTTCCCGTGGTATCCGATGGTGCAGTGAACGTCGGATCCATTGGATCATACGTAATCACTTACACTGCCACAGACGCTGCCGGAAACGTCGCGACGGCGGAAAGGACCGTCGTGGTCGCCGCCAATCAGGGTACTATAATCCTCAGGACAGCGACTCCGGGAGACACTTTGGTCAAGCTGGTTTGGCACCACTACGATGGCAACAGCCCGGCAACCTACACGGTCCAATACAGGGAAAAGGGCACAACCGCTTGGATTACGCACCAGACCTTGACGGCACCTGAAAAAAAGGAGCACACGGTCACCGGCCTTGACAACGGCACCACCTATCAATTTAGGGTGTCCTCCGTTACGGTGGTTGACAGTCATTCTTTGGAAACGGACACAAGGGAAGCGACGCCGCACGTGCCTCCCGGCGCCCCCGCAAACCTGGAGGCCAAAGCCGTACCCGGCGGAGACGTCCGACTGGACTGGGACTCGCCTGCAAACAAGGGCGATCCCCCCCTTGACGACTACAAGGTCGAGTACAGCGCCGACGGCGGCTCAACCTGGGCCGAATTTGCCCATGCCAAGAGCGGCAAGATGAACATCACGGTCACCGGCCTGACAGCCGGCCAGCAGTACTCCTTCAGGGTCTCCGCGGTGACCCCTGCCGCCACCGGTCCCCCTTCCAATGTCGCTTCAGAGCTGTTTGGGGTATCCAAGCCCGGCAGTCCTGTCATTGCCTCCATAGTTCCAGGCGACAGACAGGTAGTAGTGACATGGACCCCTCCCTCGGATACGGGAGGCAAGCCCATCACGAGCTACAGGATAGCCTACAGTGCAGATGACTCAGCAGAGTGGAAGGAGACAACTGTCACCGACACTGCCACTACGTCTGTCACGATCAGCGGCCTTGATAACGGAAAGAGGTATACCTTTGCTTTATATGCCAATAACGGGTTCGGGGATGCCTCGTCTCTCCCCCGAACTGAGACGCCCCGCACGGTTCCCGACGCCCCTTCAGGCCTGACTGCGAGCCGTGACAACGCCGAGGTACGGCTGTCATGGACTGCCCCTGCAGACGATGGAGGCTCCCCCATTACGGATTATGTCATACAGTACAGAGCGGATGGCGGCTCCAGTTGGACCACCTTTGCTGACGGCACGGGCACCGGCACGACTGCCACCGTGGACGGCCTGACAAACGACCAGGAGTATCGCTTCAAGGTCCGCGCTGCAAACGTTGCAGGTGACGGCCCCTTCTCCAATGCCGTGACCGCGACGCCCAAGGCCGACGCGCCAGGCGCCCCGACCGGACTGGCTGCCGTTCCGGGCAACACGCAGGTGGCCCTGACATGGCTTGCCCCTTCAGACACGGGCGGCGCCCCGATCACCGATTACGTCATACAGTACAGCGCAGATGGCGGCTCCAGTTGGATCACGTTTGATGACGGCACGGGCGCAGGCACCGCTGCCACTGTCACATCCCTGACAAACGGCCAGGAGTATCGCTTCATGGTCATTGCCTTAAACTATGCAGACGGAGGCGTCCCCTCCGACGCTGCGACTGCCACTCCCCGCACGGTCCCCAACGTCCCTTCGGGACTGGCTGCGACGCCCGGCGACTCGCGCATATCGCTGAAATGGGCCCCTCCTGGGGACACGGGCGGACTCCCGATCACGGGATACGTCATAGAGTACAAAGGCGACGGCGACTCAGAGTGGACCGCGCTCACGATGCGCGCATCCGGCGACACTGTCAACAAGGCCGCAGGCAGCACCGGGACATGGAGCGTCCTTAGGGACGGCGGCACCGGAGAGAGGGGCGTCATTATAGAAGGCCTTGCAAACGGAAGGGAGTACTCCTTCCGGGTATCTGCAGTGACCTCCGCAGGCACGGGCGGCGCCTCTGCCACTGTTGCCCAAACGCCCTCCAAGGCGCCAGGCATCCCGATCCTTGCCGCCGCTCCCGGCAACGCGCAGGTTACGCTGGCATGGGAAGCTCCCGATGACGGCGGCAGCCCCATAACGGGGTATGACGTGCATTACAGGCTCAAGGGCGCGTCTGACTGGGAGCATGACCTGGTCGGCATCGTCACCAGCCATGCCGTAGACGGCCTGACAAACGGCGAGACGTACGAGTTTGCAATAGCCGTCGGCACTGCGCGCTTTGGCATCAACGCGAATCCGCTCTCGGAGACCGCTGAGGCGACGCCTGACGGCACGCCGCCTGTCATCAGGCTGGTCGGCCCGAACCCGTACTACATCCGGGCCAATGACGCCTATGTTGAGCACGGGTACGCCGTGACCGACGACCTTGACGATGACCCCGCAGTCCGGACGTTCCTGATGGGCCTTGACACCGCGGCTGCCGGCCCGTACTTTGTGACGTATGTCGCAACCGATGCCGTCGGAAACGAGTCATCGGTGACGCGTGACGTGCACGTGTACGAGCCTGTCAGGCGGGACGGCGGCGCCGTGGAACCCGTCGGAAGCCACGGCTACGGCAGCCAAGGCGACAGGCCGGACGAGCACCGCATAGGCTCGGTCAGCTACGGCGCGGCTCCGGCATCAGAGCAGGCATCCCCGGGAACCTTTGCGCTTCCGACAAACTACGAGCTCATTACGGTAACGGTGACTGGCAGGGTCGCAGACCACAACGCAGACGTTGACGGAACTTCCCCGAACGACGACATCAGGTCGGTGAGGGCATACCAGTTTGTCAACAGTGACGCGGATCTCGCGTATCTCGGATCCTTTGCAGTCGACGAGATTGACGGCTCCTTCGAGGTTCCCCTGAGGGGAGGGGACGGCAGGGGGCTTGATTCCGGCGAGCACAGGTTCAGGGCATACGCATGGGTGACGACCAGTGCGAATGACTATGCGGGCGCGTACTACGACTTTGCCGTTGCCATAAGCGACGGGCCAAGGCCTGCAATCGGCCAGATTGACGGTTCTGACAGCGCCCGGGCACCGGCCATTACGGTGACCGGCGCCGACGGCACGACTGCCGTCAGTTCAGGCGGCACGATCGAGGTGACATCTGACAGCATCATATTGGCTGGCACCGTGACCCCGGCAGGCGAGCTGGTCCTGAGGGACTCTGAGATGGGCTACGTCAGGCACATACTGCCTGCGGGAAACTCGGACACCGCATCATGGAGACAGGCAATCAGCGGCCTGCAGCCAGGCAATAACACGTTCTACCTTGAAGCCAGGTCATCGGCCGACAGCTCAGTCAAAGGCGACCCGTTCGAGATTGTCATACGCTCAGGCCAGTCGCAGGTTGCCCCGGTCATCACGGTGACCGGCGCCGACGGCACGACTGCCGTCAGTTCAGGCGGCACGATCGAGGTGACATCTGACGATATCATACTCACAGGCACCGTGACCCCGGCAGGCGAGCTGGTCCTGAGGGACTCTGAGATGGGCTACGTCAGGCACATACTGCCTGCGGGAAACGCTGCTGTCACCGACTGGAGACAGGCAATCAGCGGCCTGCAGCCAGGCGACAACACGTTCTACCTTGAAGCCAGGTCATCGGCCGACAGCTCAGTCAAAGGCGACCCGTTCGAGATTGTCATACGCTCAGGCCAGTCGCAGGTTGCCCCGGTCATCACGGTGACCGGCGCCGACGGCACGACGCCCCTCGGCACTGGCAGTACGATCGAGGTCGCATCTGACAGCATCATACTGACCGGCACCATGACCCCGGCAGGCGAGCTGGTCCTGAGGGACTCTGAGTCAGGCTACGTCAGGCACATACTGCCTGCGGGAAACGCTGCCGTTACCGACTGGAGACAGGCAATAAGCGGCCTGCAGCCAGGCGACAACACGTTCTACCTTGAAGCCAGGTCATCGGCCGACAGCTCAGTCAAAGGCGACCCGTTCGAGATTGTCATACGCTCAAATCAGTCATAGCCGCCGCCTGATGCATGAAGAGTTTGAAACTTGTCAAGAGTCAGGCATTGTCATGCGCTCAGGCCTGCATAGCCGTTTTGTCCGGAGTAGTCAGCGATGACTGCAATGCCCAAAAAACTGGCAGAAATGGCAGAAAAGCAGTACCTGCAAGACTTGTAACCCTGGCACTGGCAAGTTCGGCGAGGGACGTAAACGTCTTATACTTCCTAACAAAACTCTATGATCCATTAATCTGACTTATCACGCCAAACAGAATATGGATCAGAACATCACCCATCAAGTCATGAATGAGCAAGAATTGATTCAGGCATACAAAAACGAGAGGGATGTCAAAACAAAAGAGAGGCTGTTTCTGGTAAGGCAGGTCTTCTCTGATAATCAGACTGCCTCGCATGTTGCAAAGGATCTCGGACATGTGCATTCTTGGCCATCAAGTGGCCGGACAGGTTCGAAGAACATGGGATGGACGGTCCTCATGACAGGCAAAGGACAGGAAGACTGCCAAAGATACCAAAAGAAGGCTAGTCGCAATGGAAAAACAGATCGCAGGAAATCCTGCAGGTTGGAGCGTAAAGCAGGTGATGAGTCTCATTTATGAAAAATCAGGAGCAAGATACCATGAGGTCCACGCGATAGGCTGCTTCGCAATTGGGGATACGCATCAAGGGTTGCACAGAAAAGACTTGCAAACCCTGCGACTGCACGGGAAAAACTCTGGTTTAAAAAAAATCTCAGGAAAAATAGCCTTAAAAACAGCAAAAGGATTCGCCATACGGTCACAGGATGAATCAATCCTTGCTACAGATTCAATATTTGGAAAAAAGATGCCGGGTAAAGAGAGGAACGCGTCCAGTAATTCTGGCAATTGGGAATATGTCATCAAAAGACGATCATCTTTGGGGCATTGGCTCATGATGGGAGACAGCTATTCGGACAGCATGTCAGATTTGATCAGTACTGCTTTTTGGATCATCCCAAGGAATTACGCAAAAAGTTTGGCAAGATTTTAGTGTATGCAGACAGGGCGCCGCAACGCAAATCAAGACTGATGCAAAAACATCTTGATGGGAATCATGATGTCGTATTGGACTGGTTCCCAAAGGGTTCGCCACGGTTTAACGCAGTTGAGGAAGAAGAAGAAGTATGGAAACAGGGAAAATGCAATCTGTTGGCCTCACAATATCAGCCATCGCTGAATAATCTGAAGAGCAGAATTTCCAAATATTGCAGAACTGCCAGATTCAATTTGGATATCATCAAGTACATGCGACGAGGGGACGGTTGACGAACTTATGTTAGAGAGTATAACACAAACAAAACTCCGTTGATTGTCGTCCTATCATCACATCTCGGATGTCCTGTTTTGGCAGGTTTTGGTAATTGCGGTGAAATAGTAGTACTCCATTGGGCATCTGAGATTTCCTTGTGAATCATGAAAAACGCTTCAACAATGTTATTCCTAAATCTGTATTGTCATGAATAATTTGCTAAATGATCTGTTTTAGGATCAGTTACACATACAAAGAACGTGATGAAATTTCAAATGGGAATAGATGTACAAAATGTGGGACATTCTTTGAAAATCATGAAAAAATGAATCATTTATTTCAATATGGGAAATAAATCGACAATTAGTCATCACTAGGTAAAAATTGTAAATTTTTTTTTGTGTTTAGTACACAATTATGATCTGAGCAGATAATGAACTAAAAATTACAAATACAGTATGAACGAGTCAGGTTGCGAGCATTATTGGACGCCTAATGGGGCTTATTTTTGTGTCCATTGTGGAACAGACATTAACAAATCCAAATAACATAACAAAAACAGAACAATTTACACCCTATGAATCATCATCAGGCATTTCAACTTCTTTGAGTTTAATTGATATCTTTGTAAGTGGTTTTTCCAACGCATCAGGGATTACAATTAACAATCCACTGTCAGGACCCACATCATTACAAGTCCCACCAAAACTGACATATCCTAATCCAGAGCAACCATCATCAAGATAATGTTCAAATTCACCATCAACAAAATAGTCTAACCTTTCTTGTATTGAAGGTACAAAATACACATCAAACTGCATATCCTTGTCATCAATTCTAACACCATAATCAAAAGAAGTTAAAATTTGAGACGTGCAAATAGGAATAAATTGTACAAAAGAACTAGAAGCAGAATTGGAATTAGACATAGTTCCAGGAACATTTGAAAACAATGCAGAATTATAATCTGAGCTCAATTGTTTTCCAGACCAAAAATCAAAATTGGAATTTAGTAAATCAAACCCATATCTGGCATAATGAATCCATTGATAACCACAATCAAGATAATCATATTGTACCTCAACATATGATTTATCATTTAGATATTGCAAACCATTGACTCTGTTTTTAGCACCTCCAAAAGATTCTTCTTGTTGTACGGGAGTATCCCTATCCCAAAAAATAGAAACATCAAAGAGCATATTGTATGGGTAGCTATTCCATTCAGGCTGTAAATGCACATAATTGGAATATTTGTTTAATTGTGTTTGGATATGATCAGATTGAGACGAATCATTTTCTTTTGACTTGTATGCAAAAGCATCATCAACAGAATTAACAATAGTAAAAACAGAAACAGAAAGAAGCATCAAAAGAAAAATGCCGTAATAGAAAGTATTCATGTTTTTCCTTCAAAACAACAAAAATTCAATCCACAAGAATTACATAAAAAACTATTTTCAACAGAATTAATTTGATCAGAGATGCATTTAGGGCATACAGTATTTTTTATCACATCAGACATACACAGTATAATGTAAAATGGTAAATATATTGGCCGGACAGGTTTTTTCAAAATATGTCCAATATGGACAAAATATATCAATAATAACATTTCAAGCCTAAATTTAAGTCCAAATTGGAAATAAATATTAAATTAAAACAAAAACAAGAGTATTGGCAGATGAAGTAGATAGAATCATGTTATCTCAACTAGGTAAAAATGCAAGAACATCATCACATGAATTACAAAAAATATTAAAAGATTTAGGATACGGTATAACAGATAGAGGGATAAGACACAGATTAGAAAAATTAGAAAAAACCAACACAGTTCAAGGATATTCTGTCATCTTAAATCCAAATATATTATCAGAAAAGATAAACAGAACCATAATTTTGAAATTTAAATTTTCTAAAAATACGCCAGAATTAATTGAGAAATTAACAAAATATGTAAATGACTCATATTTTTGTACATTTTCAAGTAGAATAAGTGGGGATTATAATTGGATATCACATTTTATTTTTGATTCAATAGAACAATATGATCTTGAAATTAATAATTTTTTAAATAAATTCAGTGAACTAATTTCAGATTTTCGTTCATATGAGTCAAACACAATAAAATCATCACCATACATAATTCATGATGAACAAGAAACTAAAGAAAGAAAAAGAAAAATTTATGAAATTTTAGAATCTTTAAAAAAACACGATAACATAAACGATAGATTTCAAGAAATTGTAGAATCTGTTGTAAAGTATTTTGATGCAGTTTTTGCACGAATATGGTTTGTAGATAAACAACAAAAATACCTCATTCTAAAATTTAGTGCTGGAAAATATACAAAAATTGATGGTGAGTTTTCCAAAGTGTCACTTAACTCATTGAAGATTGGACATATCGCAAAAACAAACAAACCAGTTGTATCAAATGACGTAGTAAATGATCCACGAATAAAAATACAAGATTGGGCAAAAAAAGAAAAACTCAAATCATTTGCAGGGTGCCCATTAACATACAAAGGAAAAGCAGTTGCAGTAGTTGCAATGTTTAGCAAGAAAAAACTAAATCATCTTGATTTTGAGTTATTTGGGTTGTTTTCAGAACAACTCTCAAAGGAATTAACAGGATTTTTTGAGGCTAAAGACTTTCTGTCAGGATAAATCAGATGCAAAGAGAATATCAGGATTCAATCAATATTCAAAATAAAAGAAGAAGCAAATTGATCAAATCCCAAGTGTTTGTAAAATTCATGGGAATCTTTTCGTAAATTTCCAGATTCTAATCTTACTCTATGGCATTTTTTCTCTTTTGCAAGAGAAACACAGGAATTCATAAGTTGTTTTCCAATACCTAAATTTTGATATTTTTCAAACACCGCTAATTCTGGAACATACATTTCCAAAGTATCTCTGTTCAATCGAGACAAAAACATCATACTAATCATCCCAATAATTTGTTGATTATCAAGTTCTGCAACAAGAATTGTTTTATCAGAATCTTCGATATAATCAGATACTAATTTCCCAAATACATTAACATCAGAATCTTTTTGAGGTCTAGGTCTCCCTAGATCATATAACAATCCCAGAATTATAGGGGCGTCTTTATCAGAAGCCACTCTAATTGCAATATCGTCCATACAAAACTAAGAGGCATACAATTCTATAACTTGATCGGAGTCCTATACAGTCGCACATAGATTACGTAGATGAGACTTGGGCATAACTAATCCTAATTTTTAATCAGTTTCTCAAACTATTCAAATGAAAAAAGCCAAGGATCTTTACAATATCATTTCATTGCAGCATGAATGTAAAAATCCACAGCAAGATTCTATCAGAGTCATTTCTTATCGGTGTTTTGTACCTGGTCAGAACATTGTCTCTGCATGGGGATATATTCAGACCTGGCAGACCGTATGCCTGTTCAACTGTTCTGATGGTGCAATTATTCATCATAAAATCTTGGATGAGAATTCCAAGCAACAGCACACTTCATTATTTTTTATCAATCAAACGCAACGATGACAAATTGTTCAAGGTCTGCAGACTGACTCGAATCCCAGACAGGCGTACTGTTGGCAGGCGATTTCAGAACCTGCCCATTGGGGATATCATCGGGACGATGGGAAATCTGTTCGTATCAGAAGGAATGGCTGATGACACGTCTGCATCAGTGGACAGTTCGATGCTAAAAGCAAATGGTCCTGTATGGCACAAATCCGACATGAAAAATAATCGTTTGCCAATTTCAGGAATCGATACGGATGCAAGATGGGGATAGTCCTCCAAATCAAAGGGTTGGATATTCGGGCATGAACTGCACATGAGTCGCAGCGCCGGCAAGTTGATTGTTCCGTTGCCCGCCGGTGTCAGTACTGCAAACATTCGTGATGGCAGGACGTTTAATGTATTGATAAAATCACTTTCAGGAATCATACAAAATATTTTGGCAGATCCTGCATACGATGATTCCAAACTGCATGATTCGTACGGCAAAAAACATCTGAGGTTGTCACTCCGATAAGACATGCCCGCGTACGCCCCCGGAAAGAATCAAGCTTGTGGAATTTTATAATTCTGCGATTGGTCAGGAGTTGTATGCGGATAGAAAAACCTCAATTGAACCGCTCTTTGAGATATTCAAAGACACGTTTGGCATCAGAACAGTTCCCGTAAGGGGATTATGCAATGTGAAATCATCTGTGCTGATCTGCGTTTTGGCGTACAGTTGGCAGCGTATTGCAATTGGCATGATTGGTGCAGAGAATCCAAGAACTGTAAAGAGAATGCCTTGCTGTTGAATTATTTTAGACTTTATTTTTGTAAACCATTATGCCCAAGTCTCACGTAGATTAGTCTTTAATCCAGAGTTTTTCCCGTGCAGTTGCAGGGTTTGCAAGTCTTTTCTGTGCAACCCTTGATGCGTATCCCCAATTGCGAAGCAGCCTGTACACATGAACCTCATGGCATCTTACTCCTGATTTCTCATAAATGAGGCTCATCACCTGCTTTGCACTCCAACCGGAAGGATTCCCTGCGATCTGTCTTTTCATTGCGACTAGTCTTCTTTTGGTATCTTTGGCGGTCTTCCTGTCCTTTGCCTGTCATGAGGACCGTCCACCCCATGTTCTTCGAACCTGCCCGGCCACTTGTATGGCCAAGAACGCACATGCCCGAGATTCTTTGCAACATGCGAGGCAGTCTGATTATCAGAGAAGACTTGCCTTGCCCGAAACAGCCCCCCTTTTGTTTTGACATCTTTCTCGTTTTTGTATGCCTGAATCAATTCTTGCTCATTCATGGCTTGATGCATGATGTTCTGATCCCTATTCTGTTTGGTGTGATAAATTAGATTAATGGATCATAGAGTTTTGTTAGGAAGTATACAACAAGACGAACAGAAAAATCCAGATGAGACACAACAATGCACTACAGCAGACGGACAGCGAATAATCAGTGATTTACTTACAAAAAATATCATAACAAGGGAACAGTTTGATAATGCAAATTCCTTTTTAGATTTGGAGAAAAAGTACGTATCATCAATTCTTCACGGCAATCATACCGTAAGATTTGTGAGGCATCCCAAGGGCAAAAATATCAAAAATGCGTGGCAACCGTGACGATTAGGTTTATTTAGCATGCGTGAATACATGGATCAGGTATGGCAGGCATGGACAAAGCTGCAATTGCGCTTACCATTGCAATTGTGACAGTCGGCGTAGGGACGGCATACTATATGGATGCGTCTCAAAACGCAGTTCAGGCAGTCCCTGCCCCAGCAGTTTCAAAGGTTGCCGAGCCAGGAATTCAGCCGGACACATTTGCAGATACTGCAGAGAGGGCCAAAGAGGCCGCCCCATCTAAACCGACGAAAGCAGGTTGGGACAGACTAGCATCAGCACAGGATCCCGGTGTAGGCCATGAGGGCCATCAACTTGCAATCATTTTGGCGCCAAGTGACAAAGTGTATTCGGGCACGCTAAAGTATGACGCATCTGAAAAAATACAGCTGGTTACGCTACATGGACCGTTAGCTGATGGGGAAGACAGGGGGCAGGCAGTTTGGACCCCTGATGGCAAAACAAAGTTTGCGCTGACATTTGTCGATCCGATGAATTCAAAAGGCGAGTGGAAGTTTGCCGGCAACGCATTAGCGGTCCACACAATGAACGCCACGCCATTCGTGGTTGATTACAAAGTATACTTTGAAGAGAAACGAGTGTCTGAAACTGTAATGACTGGAACAGCACAGTCAGTACAAGACCCGGGCGTGGGTCACGAATCGCATCAGCTTGCGGTGCTGTTGGCACCGTCAAGTGACGTATATTCCGGAATTCTTTCATACTCTGCTTCTGAAGATGTTCAGCTAGTTACGCTAAGGGGCCCAGTTGGCGCTGACGAAAAACCGGCAAAGACTTGGACCCCTGATGGCAAAACAATCTTTGAATTGACATTTGTTGATCCAAAGAATGCGATGGGCTCATGGGAGTTTGCCGGCAACGCATTAGCGGTCCACACAATGCATCCAAATGAGTTTGCTGTCAGCTATTCTGTAAGCGCAACGACAACGACAACGACAGCAGCAGCGGCGGCTGCAGGAAAAACTATGGAGGCAAAAGATGGGGCGAGGGCAGAAGACGGCATGCACACGATGGAGAAGGAGAAGACTGGAATGTCATCCGGCCCGCAAACAGTCACAGTTGACATTCCGTCCGGAACGTCAGTTCCAGGTTGCGAAGAGGCCAACGAGTGCTTTACTCCGGCAGATGTTACAATCAATGCAGGAGACGCCGTTGAATGGGTTAACGTAGATACGGCAGCACACACGGTAACGGCCGGAACTCCGGCAGACGTCATGGCAGAGGTCTTTGACAGCAGCCTGATTATGGGCAGTGCGTCATTTGCACATACTTTTGACAATGTAGGCAGCTATGATTACTTCTGCATGGTACATCCATGGATGGCAGGCACGGTACAAGTGGACTGACCGCACATACACACGCATACACCTATATACAAATACGCCCTCTTTTTCTTACTTTATCTGATTTTTACGTACAGTCCTATTGTACGCGACTCCAAACCTATGAGCCTCATCTCGTACGCGTTGCAAAATTTTCAAAGAATCTTTGCATCTTGGGATCAAGACGGGATTTTTTCCTTCAGGTGCAAAAACTTCCTCATTTTCTTTTGCCAAAGAGATGCATGGAAGTTTCAAGCCAAGGGACTCCAGAGATGCCATGGCCGCACTTAGCTGTCCCTTGCCGCCGTCAATTACGACGAGATCAGGCAGCGGCGAATCTTCTTCCAGCAATCTACAGTATCTTCTTTTGACCACTTCGCCAATCATTGCAAAGTCGTCTCGTCCAGCAACTGTTTTGATTTTGAATTTTCTATACCCCGACTTGTTTGGCCCGCCGTTTACAAACTGAGCCATGGATCCCACTGCAAAATCTGCGCCATGATTGGAAACGTCAAAACATTCAATGACATTGGGAATCACAGGCAAATTCAGAACGTCTTTCAATTCAACCAGTCCCGGATCCCTCCCACTCTTTGAATGAATCAATCGGATGTTTTTTAGAATTAAGCTTATGATGTTTTTTTTCTTTCCCCTAGCAGGAACTAGAATCTTTACATCAAAGCCAGATTGTTTGGAAAGTAAAGACTCTAACAATAATTGATTATCAGGAAGTTCACTAAGGAGAATAAATTTAGGAATTTTGTGAGTAGAATAGTATTGGTACAAGAAATTTGAAAAGGAATTATCCCCAACAAGATCAAAAAAGAACTTGTCACTATCCCGCATTACGCCATTAATCATTCTAAAATTCATCACAGTAGCAGTTTGTTCTTGAATTCCAATTCCAAAATATTCTTCATCAGAGTTTTCAACATACTCCATTTTTTGCTTTGCGTGCAAACTACCAAGCCTAATCAAAGTATCACGAATGTCTTTAGCACGCTCAAATTGCTGTAACTTTGCTGCCTGATGCATCTCTTCTTCTAGTTTTTTGGTAAAAATTTTGGTTTGGTTTTTTCCTTTTAGAACATCTTCTAATGCAGCAACATGTTTAGGATATCTTTGTTGGGCATCTTTGAACTCACAAGGGCCTTCACAATTTCCTAAATGATATTCCAGGCATACTTTTCTTGGAAGTGTTTTACATATTCTAATTTGAAATGCTTTTCGTAGCGTACCAATCGTGAGTAATTTTGAGCTGCCTTGAGTAAAGGGACCGAAAGTTTTTCCCTTGCCTAAAAATTTCCCATCCCTAGTTCTTCTTGCAACTAGTAATCTAGGATATTTTTCATCAGAAATTCTAAGATAAGTATACCTTTGTTGATCTTTTAATTCAATATTAAATCGTGGACGATATTTTTTAATCATGTTTGATTCTAAAAGAAAAGCTTCACTCTCATTATCAGTTAAAACAAATTCAATGTTTGTGATATTTTCAACTAACTTTCGTGTCTTGTAATTTTGGTTTTTTAAAAAATAAGATTTTACTCGCTTTTTGAGATTCTTGGCCTTGCCAATATAGATGATCTTTCCATCAAGATCTTTCATCAAATAAATTCCAGGATCTGTAGGAATAGTAATTTTTGAAATATCAAAAGTCATTTTTTTAATAATTTTTTCAGATATTTTCCGGTATAACTTCCAGGGGTTTTAGAGACTTCCTTAGGAGTTCCAACTGAAACAATTTTTCCTCCCTCATCTCCGCCTTCAGGCCCAAGATCAATTAACCAATCAGAATTTTTTATGACATCCATATTATGTTCAATTACTACAACAGTATTGCCTAAATTCACTAATCGATTAAGCACATCAAGTAATTTTTGAACATCAGCAAAATGCAAACCAGTGGTAGGCTCATCTAGAATATAGAGAGTCTTGCCAGTGCCTCTTTTTGATAATTCTGAGGCCAATTTTACACGTTGTGCCTCACCGCCAGACAAAGTAGTGGATGATTGACCCAATTTGACATAACCCAGACCAACATCATAAACAGTTTGTAATTTTCGTTTGATTGCAGGAATGTTTTCAAAAAAATTTAATGCTTCAAAAACAGTCATATCTAAAACGTCTGAAATATTCTTACTCTTGTACAATACAGATAATGTTTCAGAATTGTATCTTTTTCCCTTACATTCATCACATTTTACATAAACATCAGACAAGAATTGCATTTCAATTTGCTTAACACCATCACCATCACATGCAAAACATCTGCCATCAGTTACATTAAATGAAAATTGACCCGGCGCATAACCTCGTTCCTTTGATAGTTCAGTATTGGAATATAATTCTCGAATGGGAGTAAATGCTCCAATGTAAGTTGCAGGATTAGAACGGGGAGTTCTGCCAATTGGGGATTGATCAATTGCAATAACTTTATCTATATTTTCAAGTCCAGTGATTTCTTTATGACTTCCAGGTCTAACATTTGATTTGTAAAAATGATTCTGTAATGATTTAAGTAAAATATCATTAATTAAAGTAGATTTACCAGAACCAGAAACACCAGTTATTGAAACAAAAAGACCTAAAGGAATTTCAACATTAATATTTTTTAGATTATTCTCTGATGCTTTTTTTACAATTAACGAACCAGAACGGTTACGAATCTTATCTTGTAATGTAATCAAAGTATTGTCCTTAAGATAACTTCCAGTTACGGATTTGTAACCATTAAGAATTTTATCAACTGTTCCCTCAAAAACTACATTCCCCCCATGAATACCGGCACCTGGGCCCAAATCTACTATCCAGTCTGAATTTCGTATAACTTCTTCATCATGCTCTACAACAATGACTGTATTTCCAAGATTTCGTAGCTTATTTAGCGTTTTGATGAGTCTGGCATTATCACGTTGATGTAATCCAATTGTAGGTTCATCTAAAACGTACAAAACACCAGTAAGATTAGAACCAATTTGGGTAGCTAGCCTAATACGTTGAGATTCACCACCAGACAAAGTAGAGCTTAATCGATTTAATGTAAGATAATTTAATCCAACATTCATTAAAAATTCCAGGCGTTCTTTAATTTCTTTTAACACATCTCTTGCAATGTATTGTTCATTTTCATTTAGTTTTAGAGTGGAGAAAAAATCATAACAATGATCAATTGGTAAATCACAAACATCCATGATTCCTTTATCGTTAATTTTAACTGCAAGGGATTCGGGTCTGAGCTTTTTCCCATCACATGCATTGCAAGGCGTATCTCGCATGAATTGTTTCAACCATTCACGTTTTGATTCAGACTCAGTCTCCATGAAAACACGCTGTAAATTTTCAAGAACGCCTTCAAATACATTGGTGTATTGCCAAGAAGAATCGCCAGATTTTGATCTATAATTAAAATCAATTAAATCATCAGTTCCGTGTAAAATAATTTCAAAATGCTTTGATTTTATTTCATTAATTGGGGTCATCAAATCAAAACCCAATTTCTTTCCTACAGCTCTTAATGCTTGTCTTCTGAATGATGAGAAACGACCACTCCAAGGAACGATTGCACCATCTAAGATAGATTTATTCTTATCAGGAATTACTAGATCAGGATCAAATTCCATCTTAACACCCAATCCATTACATGTCTTACACATTCCAAATGGGGAATTAAAAGAAAAAGTTCTAGGCTCTAGATCACCTACAGTTAAACCACAATAAGGACATGCATTATTTTGTGAGAAGATTTTTTCAGATTTGTCAGATGCAATCATCACATCTCCTTTGGATGTCTTAATTGCAGTCTGAATAGCCTCAAACAATCGGGATCTTTCAGATTTGTCAGTAGTGATTCTATCGACTACAATCTCAATATTATGCCATTTTTGTCGATCCAGAGGAGGGATTTCCTCATCTAGGCTCAAAACTTCGCCATTTAGGCGTATTCTAGAGTATCCATCTTTTTTGGTCTGCTCAAATAATTTTTCATATGTTCCCTTTTTTCTTTGAACTATAGGAGACAAAACAAGAATTTTTTCCCCAACAAAATCCTTGAGAACAGAATCACAGATTCTCTCAACTGACTGAGTAGAGATTTTTCTGCCACAGTTTGTACAATAAGGAATGCCAATTCGTGCAAAAAGTAATCTCATGTAATCATAAATTTCAGTAGTAGTACCAACAGTTGAACGGGGATTCTTACTAGTAGTTTTTTGTTGAATGGAAATTGCAGGAGATAATCCTTCAATAGAATCAACATCAGGTTTATCCATCATTTCTAAAAATTGTCTAGCATATGCAGAAAGAGATTCAACGTATCGTCTTTGGCCCTCAGCATAGATAGTATCAAAAACCAACGTAGACTTTCCAGAACCAGACAAACCGCTAATTACAACTAGTTTGTTTTTTGGAATATCAACATCTAGGTTTTTTAGATTGTGATGTCGTGCGCCACGAATCTTTAGTTTATTTTCCATAATCTTTAAACTGAATCTCCTTTTTTAATCGTCTGATTTTATCTCTACATTCCATTGCATGTTCAAAATCTAAATCATCAGAATATTTTTTCATTTGTGCTTCTAAATCAATTACTTCAGTTTTTAAATCATGTAATGATTTTAGTTTTGAATCATCTAATGCAACTTTTTGTTCTGGAACAGATTTTATTATAGTTCTAGGGATGATGTCATGTTCTTGATTATAACGCATTTGTTTTTCTCTACGACGTTTGGTTTCATTTATTGCATTTTTCATTGATTGCGTAGTAGTATCAGCATACATTATCACAGTTCCATGTTCATTTCTTGCAGCACGACCACATGTTTGAATTAAACTAGTAAAATTTCTCAAAAATCCTTCTTTATCTGCATCCAAAATAGCTACCAAAGAAACTTCAGGAATATCCAATCCTTCTCTAAGAAGATTAATTCCTACAAGAACATCAAATTCTCCTAAACGTAATTGACGAATAATCTCAGTTCTTTGCAGGCTATCGATTTCTGAATGCATGTAACGTACTTTGACCTCTTTTTTTGAGAGGTATTCAGCAAGATCTTCGGCCATTCTTTTAGTCAAAGTTGTGACTAAAACGCGCTCAGAATTTGATACTCTTTTGTTAATTTCTTGAATTAAATCATCCATTTGGTCTTTAGTTGCTCTAATCTCAACTTCAGGATCAAGTAAACCAGTAGGTCTAACTAGTTGTTCAGCAATTTTTGAAGATATTTTCTTTTCATATTCAGCAGGAGTTGCAGAAACAAATATCGTATTTTGAACATATTTTTCAAATTCTTCAAATTTTAATGGTCGATTATCATATGCACTTGGCAGTCTAAACCCATATGTAACCAGTTCTTTTTTCCTAGAATGATCACCTTTGTACATTCCATGGAGTTGTGGAAGTGTAACATGAGATTCATCAATTACTAAAAGATAGTCATCACCAAAAAAATCTATTAAACAAAATGCCTTTTCTCCGGCATGACGACCATCAAAATGCCTGGAATAGTTTTCAATACCAGAGCAGTATCCCAACTCTTCAATCATTTCTAAATCATAGTTAGTTCTCATCTCAAGTCTTTGTTTTTCTAATTCATTTAATTCAGATAAGCGGGCTTTCAATTCATCTCTAATGGAATCCACTGCTTTTTTTCTAACATCTTTTGCAATAAGATAGTGTTTTGCAGGAAAAATTTTCATTTGAGAAATTTTTCTCTTTTCTTTTAATGAGACATGATCAAGCAAGGTAATTTTTTCTACTTCATCTCCAAACATGGAAACTCTTACTATATCCTCAGAATATGCAGGAATAATATCAATAGTATCCCCTTTTACTCGAAAATTTCCTGGCGCAACTTCTGTATCATTGCGTTCATATCTTGCATCAATGAATTTACGAATGATTTCAGTTCGTTTAATTTCATCACCCACATTAACAGTAATTGACAAATCTTCCCAATCTTTCGGATTGCCAAGAGAGTAAATGCAAGATACAGTAGATACAATAATTGTGGGTTCTCCAGAAAGCAACATAGCAGTGGCCTCTAGCCTCATTTTTTCAATTGTTTCATTGATTTGAGTATCTTTTTCAATATAGGTATCGGTTTGAGGAAGATAGCTTTCAGGTTGGTAATAATCATAATATGATACAAAGTATCCGACATTGTTTTTTGGGAAAAATTGTTTTAGTTCTGAATAAAGTTGTGCAGCAAGAGTCTTGTTGTGCGAAATAACAAGAGTATTCTTACCAGTTCGTGCAATCACATTTGCAACAGAAAATGTCTTGCCACTACCAGTGACTCCAAGTAAAGTTTGAACTGCGCCTTTCTTAACACCTTTAACAAGTGCATCAATTGCTTGAGGTTGATCTCCAGTTGGAGAATAGTCAGATGCTAATTCAAATTGTGAAGTTTGTTCCAATAGCCACAATTATGAAAAACTGAACTTATAGCTAACGTTTCTCAAGTAAATACTACAAGCCAATACCAAATGTTGCCAATATCTAAAAATCAAAAATTGTTTAAGATTTTAAACGTTTTAGGATTATTGTAGGTGCTGATTGCTCCAAATATATACAAAACGCATGACCAGACATACAAAATATCAATTGGATGTCCTGCATAGTATGAATCATCAATAGCAAATAACAAGATCCAGTATCTGCAAACATATCAACAACAGTTGCAAGAAGCATCAAGGTCCACAATACATTGACCTTGCTTTTGAAAAAAGAATCAGTGCAATTACAGAAGGAGCTAAAATTATAGAATCTAAAATAGGGTAAATAGTATAAAGAAATACAGAAATTACATCTAATTCTCCACCATCAATAAACGTCACATGCAAAGTAGGTATACAACAAATGCTAAAGAAACAACAACGTATGTTAGAATGGTTCGTCTAGAGATTGTTTTTCGAAATGGAAGTAAATAAAAAATCGTGAATCCAAAAAAGAAAGGATAGCCCACAATCCAAAGAATATCACTTGTTAATGTAGAAAGGTCTTCTAGAGAATACTCTACATCATAATCATAATTTAATTCTGCAACATACCAACAAATGATTGCTATTGTAAACAACGTCCACGCAATGCCATGATTTACATGCAATTTGTATCGAATGATTAATCAGATTCACAACAAAATCACAATTAACGGAGTTACATCAAACAGTAAATCAGTCAGATATCTATCTTCAGTTAATGGGAATTGTTCTTGATCAGTGATATTTGCAATTATAAAAATAACAACAACTGCAATTAAAGAAAAAACCAGATATTGTTTGTTGATTTTTGAATCAACTAAAGACACATCAGATATTCGACATAGATGCATTCATGTATTACTAAAAATGGCAATCATTTCTTTAAAACTAGAAGAAAATCTTTGATTTTTGAACCAACAGATATTTTTTGTAATTTTTCTTCAATACAATCAACTACAGTATGAGCAGAATCGCCATACAGTTCAGATAATACAATTTTCAAGTAATGGGGGCACAACAAACAGTCAGAAATATCACACTGATGATCATTTTGTAGTTTAGATTTCACCAATTCAAATTCTGGTGGGCCCGTTTTGAGTAATGCCTGCTTAACAACAATACGAATTAGATCTTTGGATATTTGTTGTTCAGAAGGAGGAAGATCATCGTAGACCGTTAAAATTTCAAGAATGACGAAGTGTAATAGAACATCAAGTAATTTCCAAAATTGGAACTAGCACGAAAATAATACAATTACCAAACAGGCTCATCAATCATACGTAAACCACCATCAGTTATTTCAAAACCCATTATACGTAATGTCTCTTTAGCAGAAGATGAATTACGTTCAAATATTTTCTGAGCCAAAATTTTCCTAGAATCTGATCGTATGTGTTGACCAATCTTGTATTTTCCCTTTAGAGTTTCAGGAATTATTTTAATCACTGCAACTTCATCTAACACCAAGTCATCTTTTGACACTAAATCACAATGTCCTTCAGGTTGGTATTTTTTCATCATATCATTTAGTGCAGATGATTTTTCCACATCATCTTCAACTAAAATGGCATTACCCTTGATAACTACACTAATGTAAAGGGTGTCAGCTTGTGATGCATCAGTGGGATGTGAGAAATATGAAGGTAAAAATTCTAATTCTTTATCAACTTCAAATCCAACTTTTGTGTTTTGTATGATATTAGTAATTTTTTCGCCTCTTGGATAAGAATGCATATACACTGCATCATTAGAGAATACGAAATTCATTGGAATGATTTGAGGATATCCATTCTCATCAATACTTGCAATTCTACCAACATGCTCTTGAAATAAAAAATCCTTAATTTTTTCATAGGATTTTATTTCTAATCGCCCAGTTAATTTCAAATTAAAAACAGTGTACAGAATTATCTAATAAACTAAATGAATACACAAGGATTAACAAAAATTCTAAATGTAACAACAAATAAGAAAAATAATGAACGACCCACATCTTAATGAATTAAAAGATGAATTTGATGGATACGCAAATCAACTAAAAAAATTAAAAAAGAAATTATTAAAAACTAAATCCACTGAAACACAAGCAAAAATTATCAAACAAATAGATTCAATAGCAAATAAGATGGAAAATAATCAAAGGCAATCAATAAAAGTAACAAAATCTAGACTCAAGGAACTAAAATCAAAGAAATAATTAATCTTCTTCATCAAGTTCTTTTGCCAAGACTTTAATTTCTAAAATTCTACATTCCAAGTCATTACATTCATTTTTTGATTCTATAGTCATATAATATCATTACAAAAATAACCAAAAAGAACAAACATTCTAAAATTTGACTTTTTTCATCCAAATTTTTCATCAATGTAAATCGCTAAATTTAGGATTAAATCAAACAAGATAATGAACGAGATTGATGAAGAATATGAAGAAGCATTAGGACAAGTGCTAGATCTTTTAGAAGAATGGGGCTCAGAATCAAGATTCATTTGGTTTAGAGAATTGCATAGAATTACCGATATCGATAAAGGGTTATTACGAAATATTCTCAACGAGTTAAAAAAATCAAAAGAAGTAAAAGAGATGCATGGTACAAACAACAGAATATTTTTCTGTTTAAAAAAATATTACATAAAATGCAGAGATGTAGAATATAGATACAAAGGAAAAGAAATTATTTTACTGGATGGAAGTAAGACAAAAATCATTCAAGGTGTGACAAAAGCAACAGAGCGTACAAGAAAAAGATTAGGAAAACAGCAAAACAAACGTAAAGCAAAATCATTTACAAAAAAGAAAAACAGGAGGCCGCATAATCATAAAGAATCTTCAGCTTGTCTACGTGCAAAATTAGATTCAACACGTTTGAGTTTTGAAGACTCTGAAACATCTTCAGTCATATCATATAGTTGATGAAGTTCCATATTAGATGTCAATTCATTTTTTTATCTTCTAGTTCAAGTTCTAAATTAGCTAAAATCTCAACATTTTCTTCTAAAATATCAACAACTCATCTCAAAACCCTGCAATACATCAAAAATGACGCAATACCGACAAACGCAGGACAGTTCTCACATCTCCTTTCACATCTGATTCCTGTCCTGTGAAATCCGTTTTTGAGCCAGCCAAAGAATAATCCCTCCGCAACGCATCGAACCGAATCATATTTCTTGTGCGATTTGTTCTCTCCGATGACTTGCCATTCTTTCTAAACGGAATACGTGCGATTGGATTTCTATTTTTCAAATAGATTCCAATGGCCGTGCTGCCATATCCTCCCCTGTCAGCATAAACTGAGGCAATCTGTTTGATGGTGCCATCATCATCCATAAATTCCGAAATGTCTTCCATGACATCTGCAGACTTTGCACTGTCATGAACGTTTGCAGGACTGGTCCTGACTGAGATTGGAAACCCGTTCTGCCCTACGGCAACGCGAGTCCTTGCGCCTGAAATCCTCCTGAATCCGCCATATCCTGTTACGCTGCCCCCTTTTTTTTGGCAGGGATTGTCGGGGAGTCAGCGGATGTCATCTTTTGCAGGCTGGTTTTTCCTTGCCTGTGGGCTGTTCTGGTTAAACCGGATAGGATCCTCTTCCAGACTCCTTTTTGCTGCCAGGAGTCTGGTCTTCTGTCTGCAGCAGAGTCATCACCGTATTTTGTTGGCATCTCGCCCCGCCTGCATCCGGATATCAAGACGCAGATGATTGTTCCGTTGATGGTTCTTCTGTCATCGCCTCTTGGTCTGCCCGTCTTGGCAGGTTTTGGAATGTGTGGCTTTATCATGTCCCGTTGTTTGTTTGTCAGTCAATTCTTGAAATTGCATGAAAATTAGTCATGTTCGGTAATTGTTAGATCAGGATGATCGTAAAAACTTCACTAAATGATCAGTTTTGAGATGAGTTGCAAGACATTTTTTACAGCATCAGGAACTTTGTTTCCCAATTATTTGAGACTTGGGCATAACTAATCCTGATTTTTAATCAGTTTCTCAAACTATTCAAATGAAAAAAGCCAAGGATCCTTGCAATGTCATTTCATTGCAGCATGAACGTAAAAATCCCCCGGCAGGGTTCTGTCAGGGTCATTCTCATTGGCGTTTTGTATCTGGTCAGAACATCGTCTCTGCATGGGGAGATATTCAGACCTGGCAGACCGTATGCCGGTTCAACTATCTGATGGTGCAATCATTCATCATAAAATCTCAGATGAGAATTCCAAGCAACAGCACACTTCATTATTTTTTATCAGTCAAATGCAACGATGACAAATTGTCCAAGGTCTGCAGACTGACTCAAATCCCAGACAGGCGTACTGTTGACAGGCGATTTCAGAACCTGCCCGTTGGGGACATCATCGGGACAATGGGAAATATGTTCGTATCAGAAGGAATGGTTGATGATACGTCTGCATCAGCGGATATCTCTCTGCTAAAAGCAGATGGTCCTGTATGGCACAAATCCGACATGAAAATAATCGTTTGCCAATTTCAGGAATTGATACGGATGCAAGATGGGGATGATCCTCCAAATCAAAGGGTTGGATATTCGGGTATAAACTGCACATGAGTTGCAGCGCCGGCAAGTTGATTGTTCCGTTGCCCGCCGGCGTCAGTACTGCAAATATTATGATGGCAGGACGTTTGACGCATTGATAAAATCACTTTCAGGAATAATACGAAATATTTTGGCAGATCCTGCATACGATGATTCCAAACTGCATGATTCGTGCGGCAAAAAACATCCGAGGTTATCACTCCGATAAGGCATGCCCGCGTACGCCCCCGGAAAGGATCAAGCTTGTGGAATTTTACGACTCTGCGATCGGTCAGGAGTTGCATGCGGATAGAAGAACCTCAATTGAACCGCTCCTTGAGACATTCAAAGACGCGCTTGGCATCAGAGCAGTTCCCGTAAGGGGATCATGCAATGCGAAATCATATTTGTGCTGATCTGCGTTTTGGCGTACAGTTGGCAGCGTATTGCATGCATGTCGGTGCAGGGAATCATCCGAGAATTGTAAAGAGAATGCCTTGCTGTTGAATGATCTTAGGCTTTATTTTTGTAAACCATTATGCCCAAGTCTCAGATAACTAGTAAATAAACCAATGACCAACATAGACTGGATGGGATTTGAACCCACGACCTTTGCGGAGAATTTCTTCCCTTACGCAGTGTGAGTGCGTCATCCAAACCAAACTAGACGACCAGTCCAACTATGTTACAAAAAGACGAGTTTTTGTATCTTTATATTATTTGAAATATATTGTAATTACCTTGGCCTTTTGTATTCATTTAAAAAATAATTTTCATGTCGTTACAAGAATTTGATGCATTAATTGACAGAATGAAGTTGGCATTTGAATATGCTGAGAATCTTGGGCAATATGTGGATGCTGCAAAAATTCTCTATCAAATGAATGAAGAACTTCCTGACGAACTTCAGATCTCACTTGAAGAACTTGGCAGTTCAGAAGCTGCCAAATCTTTCATAATCCAATACGAGTCTGAATTAAAATCCGCAATTGTAGATTATAGACAAAAATTGATGATTATCTAGTTCTATTTCTTGACGCCCAGATTTCTGTTCTTTAGTCTCAAGTATGGGTTTCTGCATTTTCTGCATCTTGAGGCACCTACATCATTTCTACATCCACACTTGAAGCAAATTCTCATAACGAGACGTGCTTGTTGTGCGATTCTTTTCTTTTCTGGATCTGTTATGGGCATTTGACTTTCTCCTTAATCCCCCTCTTTTATTCTAATCGGATTTTTCCATCTTTCCTGCGAGTAATACTGGTACTTCTGCTGGTCTTTTTGCTACGGGAATGTTTGCCTTGTTAAACATTGATACTTTGGATTCAGCAGAACCATATGTTCCCATAACTATTGCTCCTGCATGACCCATTCTCTTTTCTTTAGGTGCTGCACGTCCTGCAATGTATGCTACAGTTGGTTTGTTAAATCCACTATCGATAATTCTTTGAGCTAAAATTTCTTCAGAGTCCCCGCCAATTTCGCCTACTACTACCATTCCCTCCAGATCTGAAATGTCTTTTACCATTTCAAATGCGTCAATGAGTCTTGTTCCGTTTACTGGATCTCCTCCAATGCCGATTGTAATTGATTGTCCAAACCCTGCATTAGTTAATGCATCTGAAATTTCGTAAAGCAATGTTCCACTTTTTGATAATACTGCAATTTTTCCTGCTTTAAATGGCATTGGCGGCATGATTCCTATTTTGATTAATCCTGGAATCATAATCCCTGGCGTGTTTGGACCAATTACCACTGCCCCTTTTTCTTTTGCAAGTGCCAGTGTCTTCATTGTATCTCTAATTGGAACATGTTCTGGTATTGTAACTAGTAGTTTAATTCCTGCATTTAGTGCATCTTTTGCAGCTCCTAGAAAGAATTTTGCTGGAACAAATATTATTGAAATCTTTGCCCCAGTCGCATCTACTGCTTCTTGCATTGTATTGTAAACTGGAACTGTATCCTCAAATTTCTGACCTCCTTTACCTGGAGTGACTCCTGCAACGACGTTTGTTCCATATGTTATCATGTTTCTTGTATGAAGCGAACCATATGCTCCAGTAATGCCTTGAACAATTACTCCTTTTTTCTCATAATCAGAATCCTCTGGCTTTCCTTTTAGCAATCCAAAAATGCCAGTCAATTTTTTACTCCCATAACTGCTGCGTTAATTGCCTCTTCTACTGTACCAAAAATTTTAGTTCTAGAACCTTGAAGCATTTCAGTTGCTTTCTCTGATTCTGTGCCTTTCAGTCTTGAGAATACTGGCAAGTCAATTAGATTATCATCATATGCTTTTAGAAATGCCTCTGCAACTACTGTAGTTTTTACAATTCCGCCATAAAGATTTACTAAAATTCCCTTTACTCTGTCTAATTTACTAATCAAAGTTAATGCTTCATAAACTGATTCTGTAGTTGCACCACCGCCCACGTCTAAGAAACATGCTGGTTTTCCACCATTGTCTGATAACATATCTAGTGTAGACATTACAAGTCCTGCACCATTTCCAACTACTGCAATGTCTCCATCAAGTTCCACTAGTGAGAATCCCCTCTTCTCAGCTTGTTCTTCAATTGCTGATTTTTCTTGATATTTTTGTAATTCCTCATGTCTAAAGTTACTGTTATCATCTGTTACAAATTTTCCATCAAGTGCCATGATTGTGTCATCTTGCATAATTGCAAGTGGATTAATCTCTACAAGTTCTGCTTCTTTTTCAACTGTAAGTTTTGATAATTTTTTTAATGTGTCAACAAATTGCTCTGCTGTATTTCCTGTTAATTCCATCTCTGTTGCAACTTCTTTTGCAAGTTCATCTGAGACTTCGCCTAGTCCTACTTCTTTGATGATTTGATTTTTTACTGATTCAATTTCTACTCCGCCTTCAGCTGATGCGATGATTGTGTAACATCTTTTTGAACGATTCAAAAATAATGATAGATACAATTCTTTTTTGATATCTGCCATTTTTTCAAGTAAAATTGCCCTTGCTTTTTCACCCTTTATTGTCAAATCCATGACTTGTGGATATTTTATCTCAAATTCATCATCATTTTGGCATTTTTGGATTCCTCCTGCTTTTCCTCTGCCTCCTACTGGCACCTGAATTTTAATCACAAATGGGTATCCTAGTTCTTTTGCATGTTTTCTGCCTTCTTCGATATTTGTAGATGATATGCTGTTTAGTAGGTTAATGCCATACTCTCGAAATAATTCCTTAGCCTGAAACTCTAGTAATTGCATGCAAAAATCATGAATTTTACGGTCTTTATTAATTATGATGTTATTTTAGTTGGTCATCAAGAAAATCAATCATTTCCAAAAAGCGATCTTTACTTTTTCGCAATAATTCTTGAGGATACTCTTCAATTGTAAATACAAATTGTTGTTGGAAACTTGGAACTAGAATTCCACCTGATGTTACCATTTGCTCAATTACGTATCCTTTGGTGAGTGTACATACAATCTCTTGGTATGATTCGTCTTCTTCTTCTAGAGTTTGTCTATACAGAACAATTGGCCTGTTTGTTTTCTCAACAATACTTGATCCTTTTTCTAACAGATCTGATAAATGCTGAATCTGCCACGCATCAAGGCTAATCTGTTTTACCATACTGTCTATACGTGATTTTTCTATTTAACCGTGATAAAACAACGCATCTTCACAACTTGTCGTCAATAAAGTAACATTTGTGCTGAACCTAAAAGAAAGAAAATGATTTTGGCACTTATGCCATGTCTAATGCTCTAGAATGTTTGCTTGTATGCGGTCTTTCTCCTGCATACTTTCTTCTCATGTGCCCTGATGGTCTTCCATAGATTAACTCTAAGAACCAAGACTCGTGTTCGATCTCTTCAGATAGAATATCTTTTGCAATGTCGTATGTTGCAGGATCTTTTCCTAATGTCATTTTACAAATTTTATCCCAGTTGACTATTGCACCTTGTTCTGCTTTGAGACATTTTTCTAGAATTGCTTTGTGGTCTGTTGGATTTGCTGGAAGCTGTAGAAATTCACAACCTGAAATTTTGATAAATTCGGTTGCATCATTTGGCAGAGATCCTCCTAATTGGTAGATTCTCTCAATACATGATTCAAAGTGGCTAAGATCCTCTAGTCTTGCATCTTCGATAATTCCTTTGAGTCCTTCTCCTTCCATGCCTGTACAATGTGCTCTGAGGTTGGTAAAGTAATAGTATGCAGTAAATTCCACTGCTGCATTTTTGATTAATTCTTTTACCAATTCATCTACATCAAGGCCATTTTGTTTTAGAATGTTAATTCCAACTATGTTTGGTGTTTTTGATTCGGACATTTCTCTATGGTGTTTTTGATTGTAATAAAAATATTACATTAAATTTCAAAATCTATTCTACTGATATTCTGATTTTTTGTCCATCAATATCTACTTCTTTGTATTCTTTACAAGTTTCTGTAAAATTTACTTGTTTTACTCTTACTAGAAATGCTAAATCTTCTGTTTTCTCTTTCATCATTTCAAGTGATTTTTCATCTAAATCAAGAACTGATGCAATATCTAAGACATCAGTTGGATTGTATCCTCTTTCTTTTCTTAAATCTTGTAACCTTCTTGCAATGTCTTTGACTAGTCCCTTTGCCATTGTTTCTTTATTTCTTGATGTTGTGATAAACACTGTGCAGTTGTCTCTTTTTGACACTGCAAAGTTTTCATTTGCATCAAAGTCAATTACAAAGTCTTCATTATCTAATGAAATTATTTCCCCATCAATATCAAAATTATATTCCCCATCTTTTTCTAGTGATGAAACTATCTCTTCAGGATCTGTTTGATTAAATGTCGATACTAATTTTCCCATGTGTTGTTTTGCTTTAGGTCCCATTTTCTTTCTTTCTAATTCAACTACTGCCTTAACTGGTAATCTCAGTCGTTTTAATTCTAAAATTTGTTCTAATCCTGATTCTTTTTCTGTTTCAATGATACTGAATTTTTCTACGTTTAGTTGAGATTGCAGTAAACTTGATAATGACTCTAGTTTGGTTTTTTGTCCTTTGCTTACACAAATCTGTGCATCATTTAGTGGCCATCTTCTCTTCAGATTTCCTTTCATTCTTGCAGCTGATGAAACTGACACAACATCTTTCATAATATCAAATGATTCTTCAATTTCTTCATTGACTAATGATTCTTGGCATTGAGGCCAATTATCAAGTAAGATGCTTTTCTTTCCGTCAAATACTGTTTGATACAGATGTTCACTTGTAAATGGACAAAACGGATGAATCAAAATATCTAATGTTTTGAGTACCTCATTTAGCACTGAGTATATTGCCAGCCTTCTGCTTCTCTTCTCTTCATCCTCATCCCATAACTCTCCTCTAGTAATTGGAATGTAGATTTGGCTTAGATTATTTATGATAAAATCATCTATTGCTTTTGCACCTTCGTGAAATTTACATGCCTGATTTTTTTCAGTAATTTTTTGAATTAGTTTTTGGAGTTTTGATAAAAGCCAAATATCTGGAGATGCAAGCAGGTTGTTTTGCTTTGCCCATTCTATTGTGTTTGTTTGTTCAAAATTATCATACTGACTATTTCGTTTAAAGTAAAGATGAAGATTAAACAATGTGTTAATTACTTGGTACGGTCTTGACATCAATTCATCTGTGCTGAAACTTAGTGGCTCAATTGGACTTGCTTTCCACATAAAGTAGAATCGTACCAAATCTGCTGGATACTTTTCTAATAATTCAGCACCTTCCAAAACATTTCCTTTACTTTTACTCATCTTTCCTCCTTTTTCATCAAGAACATGTCCTTGGAACAAGAATGCTTTGTATGGTGGAGTTGGATTGTTATTTAGAATTACATTTTCAATTAGTAGTGTATATGCCCATCCTCTAGTTTGATCAATCCCTTCAGTGAAAAATGGTGCTGGTATTTCTTTTGTATATTCCTCATCAGTTAATGATGAATATGGTGCAGAGCCACTATTGTGCCAAGTATCTAACACATATTCTTCTCTCTTGGTTTTTACACTGTCGCATTTTTTGCATTTTACTGTAATGTTATCAATCCATGGTCTGTGCAGTTCAAAGCCTGGACCATCTGGTAATTTGTCTGCAGATTCTACTATCTCTTTTCTTGTAAAGAACCAATTTTTCTCCCCACAATCCTCGCAATTCCATACTGGTAGTGGACAACCCCATATTCTTTCTCGTGAAATACACCATGGATGTCTATCTTTGACAATTCCAAGGAATCTATTTTTTGGTTGTTCAAAAAAGTACTCTACACTTTCTGCAGCATCTATTGCTTTGTTATCTAGTCTATCTAATTTGTAAAACCACCCTCTTCTGGCAAGCCATACGATGAGATGATGCGATCTCCAGCAGAGTGGGTACTTGTGTTTTATTTTTCCAATTTTTACCAGAGCCTTACACTCCTTAAGATCCTCTACAATTGGTCTGTCTGCATCTCTGACAAACATTCCTCGGTATTTTCCTGCCTGAGATGTGAATTTTACTTCATCATCAATTGGGCTGAAAATCTTTACTTTTCTTTTGTTTGCAATTTTGATATCTTCTTCTCCGTTTGCAGGAGATAGGTGAACCAGTCCACTTCCAGTACTTGCATCAACAAATGATTCTGATACTGCTACATGATAATTCTCTAGTTTTGAGTGCTCATTTAATTCTGGAATTAAATCCAATAATGGGTGAATGTATTTTTTTCCTTCAAATTCTGCACCCTTTACTGTTTTTTCAATTTTATAATCTTCAATTTTTACTTCTGTCATAAATTCCTCTGATCTTGTTTTTCCAACAACCCAAGTTTCGTTTTCTACTTTGACATAAACATAATCTTCTTCTGGTTGTAATCCTACCATTGCGTCTGTTACTAAAGTAAATGGCATTGTAGTCCATATTATCAAAAATGCATCTTCGTCTACTAATTTTACTTTGTAATATAATGACGGATCTTTGACTTCTTCATATCCTTGATTTACTTCTGCATGACTAAGTGATGTCTGACAGCTTGGACAGTATGCAATCACTGTGAAGTCCTCTTCTAAAATTCCATTCTCGTGTGCTTTTTTTAGTACTTGCCATTCTCTTTCAATAAATTCATCTCTGAATGTCCAGTATGCTTTTTCATGATTAAATGACATTCCAAGTAAATCATCTACATCTACCCATGTTTTGTTGTATTTTTCTACAACTTTTTTACATTCTGATACTATTCTCTCTACTCCGAATTGTTTTATTGCCTCGGTTTTACCTCCTGTAACTCCTAATTCTTTTTCAACTTGTAATTCCACTGGAAGCCCTTGAGTATCCCATCCCCCATTAAATTCAATTTTCTTGCCTTGTAGTGTATTGAATCTATACCACAAATCTTTGATTACTCTGCCTCTTAAGTGGCCTGCATGTGGGATTCCATTCATTGTTGGTGGACCTTCGATAAATCTAATTTTTTCTGGTTTATCTGATGCAAAAATTTCTTTTTCTAAATCAATTGATTTGATGTACTCTTTTACTTGTGATTCTATTGCTTTTGCATCAAATTTTGTAGAAAGATTCATCTGGCTTTTGATATATTGATGGCATTATAAAGATAAATTGATTTTCTGAGACTTGGATTATATAATCAACTCATCTCAAAACCCTGCAATACATCAAAAATGACGCAATACTAACAAACGCAGGACAGTTCTCACATCTCCTTTCACATCTGATTCCTGTCCTGTGAAGTCCATTTTTGAGCCAACCAAAGAATAATCCCTCCGCAACGCATCGAACCGAATCATATTTCTTGTGCGATTTATTCCCCGATGACTTGCCATTCCTTCCAAATGGAATACGTGCAATTGGATTTCTATTTTTCAAATAGCTTCTAATGGCCGTACTGTCATATCCCTTGTCAGCATAAACTGAGGTAACCTGTTTGATGGTGCCATCATCATCCATAAACTCTGAAATGCTTTCCATGACATATGCAGACTTTGTACTGTCATGAGCATTTGCAGGACTGGTCCTAATTGAGATTGGAAATCCGTTCTGCCCTACGGCAACGTGAGTCCTTGTGCCTGAAATCTTCCTGAATACGTCATATCCTGTTACGCTGCCTCCTTTTTGGCAGGGATTGTCGAGGAGTCAGCGGATATCATCTTTTGCAGGCTGGTTTTTCCTTGCTTATGAGCTGTTCTGGTTAAACCGGATAGGATCCTCTTCCAGACTCCTTTTTGCTGCCAAGAGTCTGGTCTTCTGTCTGCAGCAGAATCATCACCATATTTTGTTGGCATCCCGCTCCACCTGCATCCGGACATCAAAACGTAGATTATTCCGTTGATGATTCTTCTGTCATCGTCTCTTGGTCTGCCCGTCTTGGCAGGTTTTGGAATGTGTGGCTTTATCATGTTCCATTGTTTGTTTGTCAGTTAGTTCCTGAAATTGCATGAAAATTAGCCATGTTCGGTAATTATTAGATCAGGACGATCGTAAAAATTTCACTAAATGATCAGTTTTGAGATGAATTGTAGGTTAATATTTTTAAACTGAAAGTAAAAAGCTATTGGGAATTGTCTTTTGCAATGTATTGTAGCATTTGATTGCAGTAAAAATGTGTTTTGCCAGTCTGCAAAGGAATCTCCAAAACAGTGACCATAAAAGGATATTTTGTGTTTAGTTGATGTGTTGTATGATTCAGGTGGCCTTGTAGAAACCATGCCAAAACAGCAGACTCTAACTTTGCAACTCGATAAGAATTGCATGCAATCAATCCAAGCAATATTTCATTGTCCTGAGTGTACTCTCTAACATAAGTTCGTCAACCGTCCCCTCGTCGCATGTACTTGATGATATCCAAATTGAATCTGGCAGTCCTGTAATATTTGGAAATCCTGCTCTTCATATTATTCAGCGATGGCTGATATTGTGAGACCAACAAATCGTATTTTCCCTGTTTCCATACTTCCTCAACTGCGTTAAACTGCGGCGAACCCTTTGGGAACCAGTCCAATACGACATCATGATTCTCATCAAGATATCTTTGTATCAGTTTTGATCTGTGTTGCGGTGCCCTGTCTGCATAGACTAAAATCTTGCCAAACTTTTTGCGTAATTCTTTGAGATAGTCCAAAAAGCAGTACTGATCAAATCTGTCATGCTGCCTGAATAGCTGTCTCCCATCATGAGCCAATGCCCCAAAGATGATCGTCTTTTGATGATTCCCATTTGCCAGAATTACTGGGCGCGTTCCTTTCTTTACCCACATCCTTTTTCTGAATATTGAATCTGCAGTAAAGATTGATTCATCCTGTGACAGTATGGCGAATCCTTTTGCTGTTTTTGAGGCTATTTTTTCCTGAGATTTTTTTTAAACCAGAGTTTTTCCCGTGCAGTTGCAGATCTTGCAAGTCTTTTCTGTGCGACCCTTGGTGTGCATCCCCAATTGTGAAGCAGATGTACACGTGAACCTCATGGTATCCTGCTCCTGATTTTTCATAAATGAGATTCATCACCTGCTTTGCGCTCCAACCGGAAGGATTCCCTGCGATCTGTCTTTCCATTGCGACTAGCCTTCTTTTGGTATCTTTGGCGGCCTTCCTGTTCTTTGTCTGTCATGAGACCGTCCATCCCATGTTCTTCGAACCTGCCCGGCCACTTGATGGCCAAGAACGCACATGCCCGAGATTCTTTGCAACATGCGAGGCAGTCTGATTATCAAAGAAGACTTGCTTTACCAGGAATAACCTCTCTTTTGTTTTGCATCCTTCTCGTTTTTGTATGCCTGAATCAGTTCTTGCTCATTCATGGCTTGATGGGTGGTGCTCTGATCCATATTCTGTTTGGCGTGATAAGTCAGATTAATGGATCATAGAGTTTTGTTAGGAAGTAAAGAATCAGACATGAAAAGAGATGTGAAGACTGTTCTGCATTTGTCAGCATTGCATCATTTTTGATGTATTGCAGGGTTTTGAGATGAGTTGGATGTATTTTGAGAACGAAAGCGCAAAGCAGAATTGGGAAACAAAGTTGCAGGAACTAAACAAGAGGATGGGAAAATACTCTCAAATGGTGGACATGTTTTAGGTGTGACTGCACTTGGTGATACTCTGGAATCTGCAATTTCAAATGCATATACTGAATCTGAAAAAATTGTTTGGGCCCACAAGTACCGTAGGCAAGATATTGGTAAAAAATGTCTTTCTTATATTTGAGTTTGCAGCATCTTATCTTCTGTAACTATCCAATCAATAATTATATCGTGTTCTGATTTTGGAATCTTTTTTACAATTTGTTTTTCTAATGTAAGTGATATTGTAGTTGTCTTGTTTTGTGCTAAAAATTTGTCATAAAACCCATGACCGTATCCTAGTCTGACTCCTGATGGTGATATGCATACAGTTGGAACAAGAATCACGTCTAGATTATTATCTACTTGACAGTCGTCTTTGGGCTCCATTATGTCAAAACTCCCCTTTTCTAGGCTTGAAAAATCAATAATTTTTCTAAATTCCATGGCCTCTCCTACCACTTTTGGTAAAAATACCTCTTTCCCATTACTGAGTAATCCTTGAATAATATCTTGTGTGAATATTTCACTTCCTATTGGAAAATATGCTCCAATTTTTTGAGCATTTTTGAATGCATAAATTTTTCCTAGTTTTTTCTGTATCTTTTCACTTGCAATTTTCATTAAATCAAAAGATGTGTTGTCTCTTTTTTCTAAAAAGAGGTTTCGAAGTGATTCTTTTTCTGGATTATTGTCCAATTTGACTACTCAGAGACGCTGCTATAATTGTATTTTTTAACAACATGGCCACTGTCACAGGTCCTACTCCTCCTGGAACAGGTGTTGCAAAAGATGCCTTTTGAATAATTTCTTCAAACTCTGAATCCCCTGATAATTTTTCTTGAAATCTTGATATTGCAACATCAATTACAATTGCCCCTTCTTTGATCATATCTGGTGTTAATGTGAATTTGGTTCTATCCCCTACTGCTGTAATTATAATATCTGCTGATTGGCAGAGGTTTGTCAAGTTTTTGGTTTTAGAATGACACGTAAGAACAGTTGCATTTTTTTCTAATAGTAAATGATATAGTGGCCTTCCTACAAGATTACTTCTGTTTATTAACACAACATTTTTTCCTTCTAAATTAATCTGATGATAATCAAACATCTCCATTACTCCTGATGGTGTACATGCAACTAATGCTGCTTTTTTCATTGCAAGTAGTCCTACATTATGTGGGGTTAGTCCATCTACATCTTTTAGCGGTGATATTCTTGATGTAGTAGTAAATTCATCTAGTTGTTTTGGTAATGGAAGCTGCACTAGTATTCCATGAACTAATTTATCATTATTCAGATTTTCAATTATTTCATTGAGCTGTATTTGTGATGTTTCTGCATCTAGTTTGTGATCTTTGGTGATAATTCCTACTTCTTCACATGCTTTGTGTTTGTTTTTCACATATGTGGCTGATGCTGGATTATCTCCCACTAGAACTGCTGCCAGGCACGGTTTGATACCTTGAGCGTGTAATTCTTCGACTGCTTTTTTCACTCTATCTTTAACTGATTGGGCGATAATTTTCCCATCTATCTTGGTACCTGTCATACCCTATTTTTGATCTGTAGATATTTAATTCTTGGAATTCACTAGTGAAAATTTTAGAAAAGAAATTAAATGGCATTTTTTCTAGTCATGTCATGTTCGTAATGATGGCAGACATTCAACTAAAAGAAGGTGCTGAAGATGAATTCAAAAATTGGTTTTCAGAATCAAACAAAGTATTGTCTAGCTCTCCCGGATTTGTCTCAAGAAAATTTCTCAAATCCTCAGATGGAATCTATAGAATACTTGTAGAACATGAAAGCAAAGAGACTTTCATCAAAATGCACCAAAGTCCTGAACATGATAAAGTTCATCCAATGGGACACTCCTTTATGGTTGGAGAACCTGTAAGAAAGATATTCACAGTAGCTGCTGAATAAATTGAAACTAGATTTTGATTTAGCCACACACATTGGTAAAATAAAAAAAAACAATTCGTATTTTCATACTTTTATTAATCGAGATAGTTTAGCTGCAGGCATTTTAGTTCTTCAACCTGATGAAGAAGACTCTCAAACACCTCATGATGGTGATGAGGTATATTATATCATTTCAGGTAATGGTTTTTTAAAAATCAAAGATAAAGACTACAAAATATCAAAAGACAAATTATTTTTTGTTGCTAAAGATGTAGAGTATTTTTTTCATAGTAATACTGTTGAACTCAAAGTCTTGTATTTTTTTGGCGGGCCTGATTCTTAACTGATAATCGTTCTTCTTTTAGATACCCTGATTTTTTTTCTTGCAAATAGATTAACTGCTTCTGGGTAAATTCTGTGTTCTTCTTTTAGAATTCTTTTTGATAGTGATTCTTCTGTATCATTTTCATTAACTTTGACTACTGCCTGAATTATTACTGGACCTGTATCCATCCCATCATCTACAAAATGAACTGTGCATCCTGAGTATTTTGCCCCATAGCCTAATGCTTGTTTTTGTGAATTTAGTCCTGAAAATGCTGGTAATAACGCTGGATGAATATTCATAATTCTATTTTTATATTTTTTAACAAATTCTGGACTAATAATTCTCATAAATCCTGCAAGACATACAAGCCCATTTTTTTGAGTAACTCCATATTTTGCTAAAACTGTAATTATTTTTTTGTCATATTCCCATCTATTTTTGAATCCTTTACTCTCAATTACCTCTGTGTTTACTCCTAATTTCTCTGCAATCTTTAGTCCCTTTGCATCAGCTTTGTTTGAAATTACTATTGCCGGATTAATTGGAATCTTTTTTTTCTTAATTGCCTTTAGGATGGACTCCATGTTGCTTCCACGACCTGAGATTAGAATTCCTAGACTTAGCAACTAGTCAATACTGGATCAAACCTGCAATTTATATCAAATCTTATTATTTTCACTCTCATTGCCTAGGCCAGTCAGGATGACAAAAAATGGAATCTTGTGTGAGGTAAATGATAAACATGTCTACTTGGATCCAAAAAAGGCTGATTCTGTAGGAATTAATTTTGTATCTCATGCTCACTCTGATCATTTGCCATCAAAAAATGGTGGAACCATTCTTTCTTCAATTGAGACAAATGAAATTGCTACTCTCCGTGGGTTTAAGATGGAAAATCATATTGATTCTCTTGATGACTTTTCTCTAATTGACAGTGGTCATATTTTGGGTGCCAAAGGATTACTGTTTGATGATATTTTCTACACTGGTGATATCTGCACTAGGGATAGAGGATTTCTCCATGGTGCAAAAATTCCAAAATGCAAAATCTTGGTTACTGAATGTACGTTTGGGTTACCAGAGTTTATCTTTCCTAAAATTACTGAAATACAAAAACAAGTTAATGAATTAATTTCTGAATTTTATGGTAAGGGCACTCCTGTAATTTTGATGGGATATCAATTAGGCAAGGCCCAAACTATCACTCAACTTTTTGGACATTGGGCACCACTCTATTTTCATGATTCTATAAACAAGATGAACTCTTTACACCAAAAGCTAGGTGTTTCACTCGATGATGGAATTGGACATTCTGAGGCTGAAAAAAATGGTCTCTTGGAAAAAAAACCGTGGGTTATGGTCGCACCTATGATGTCTAGCAAAAATAATTTCGTTCAAGATATGAAATCAAAATACGGTGCAGTGACAATTGGATTTAGTGGATGGGCACAATCCTCAAAATTTTCTTTTGGACGTAGAACTGATTACTCTATTCCGATGAGTGATCATTGTGATTTTGATGAACTTGTGAATATGGTTAAACAATCTGGAGCAGAACAAGTTTACACGATACACGGGTTTGTTGATGAATTTGCAGAACATTTGCGAAAAATAGGAACCAGTGCTCAACCATTGATTAAAAATTCTCTAGATGATTTTATTTAGTAAATTCATTACACTCACAATTTACAACCAAACATGTTTCTGAATTTCTAATATGATCATGTGAAAAATGATTACATTCTGTGTTTTTGCATATTCTTCTTTGAGCCTCTTTTTGTACTACTGATTGTGCAATTTCATTTGCCTTTTCTTTTGAATATCCTTTTTTGTCAATGTAGAAATGCACTATTCTGTTGTATAGTAAATCTGGGTTGAATTGTTTTTCTAACAATACTGTCTTCTCCTGTTTCCCCTTCTAAAACTTGATCCATCATGACACTCACATTTACGCAATTCATTATCGTAAAACCTTCTATTGGAAGCATGATTTCACATTATTTTTAAACAATGTGGTTCTATGATGCGGTATGACTGGCAAATACGATGCAAACGGGCATGCTCGATATGAGGTGATCTCTGCATATTCAAAAGACAAAATCAATGCCAAAAGCAGCAATATGACGAAAATCATATTGTCTGCATTCACAGAGAAAGGGGAAAGATTCAGCCCAAAGGATTTGATTGAGAATAACAAAAACATAATCCCACATTCGTGCTCGCATGATTCCTTTGCATCATATCACTACATAGCATTGAAGGAAGGAGTGCATGCGGGAATTCTTTCAAGATGCAATGCAGGGCCGCATGGCGAACTTGAATCATTATCAAGCGTAAAGTATTGGCAATCCCAATTACGTTCGTCAAAATACAAGAACATTAGAAGCCAGTCAAGCGAATCAAAAACCACAAGGGGATTGTATCTCTATCTATTAAACGAATTCAATCGATGGCTCGTATCCAAAGAATTTAAGATTAGGAAAACCGTTCAGATGTCCGAAAACACATTGAAGATTGTCGAGCAGAATACGTCGTTTTCCAGCGCGGAGGAACTTCTGAAACTGTTTGACAGTTCCCCTTCGAGCCAAAAGGACGTCATAAAGATCATCAGGGAGTATCTGACCCCCTTGAATCATAATGACGTCGGACCGTCATACATGAAATCAAAGTTTTCGGCAATCATGTCGTATTTTGACAGAAACGAGTCCCCGTTGGGGATGAGATTCGATTCTGGAAGGTTTGACGATCAGGAGACAAGATACGACTCGGAGGTCACGCTGTCCGAATTTCATGACATCCTCACCGTTGGAAGGCCTTCGGTAATGGAAAGGTCCGTCATGCTAGTAAAGTTTCAAGGCGGCTTTGACTCGTCGACTCTGGCAGACAGGTTTAACTTTGAGGGTCTCAGGCAGATTGCGGATTATTTCGGATCGGACAATCACAATTCCTGGGATCTTGAAAGATGTCCCGTGCCGCTAAGGCACGCAAGGGTAAAAACGGGCTTTCAGCACAGCCCGTTGCTTGACAGGGATGCCATTGCGTCCATTCAGCAATACCTGGATTGGAGAATCAGGGAATACGGCAAACATGATGTCAGCGGCCCCTTATACCTGAACAGGCGCGGAAGACCGATCACAAGCTGGTGGATATCCAGCAAATTCTTTGATCTTGCAAAGAGAGCGGGAAATCAAAAAAAGATATCACACAACCAGTACAAGATACGCGCGCATGAGCTGCGCGACCTGCTAAAATCGACGCTGATTGACTCCGGATGCAGGATAGACGTTGCAGACCACGTCATAGGTCACAAACCGAAGGACTCGTACGAAAAACAGGCAAGGCTGTACCCCGAGACCTTGCGCAAGGAGTACGCAAAGGCATCAAAGCGACTCAACATATTTACAAAGTTCACGTCGGTTGTAAACGGGACCGATGACTCGGACGCGTTGAGAGCAGAGCTCAGGGAAAAGCTGTCGGAGATGGAAAAGATAAGAAGGCGCAGCCTGGATGATGAGGCAGAAAAGATGAGAAACGACGCCGTTGCGCGACAGAACTCAGAGCAGATGTCGGAGATGATGGGCATGATACGTGAGCTAAAGCGGCAGGCAAATCGCTCAAAGCAGAGCAAGGGGCAGAAGCTGGAATTTTGCTGCATCGGGTGCAGTACCGTCCATGACTCCGAGCAGTGCCCCGCATGCGGTTCCGGACTGAAGCGGGTCTATGAGAACGCTGGGACTGCGTGAGAACCAGGATCCGGTTCCGACCGATATGAAACTGATGTCAGTCATGGCTTTGAAAGCAACAGTCAGAATTTCAATTGGAAGAAGATCCCAAAGTCGCACTTTCAAACCGCTTGGGCATCAAAATCTGCCAGAACCCTTGTCGCACTGATATGTCTGTGATCATAGAATGTCAAGAACGGCATCAGGCAAAACAGATGCCTTGCGGGACACTTCAATGCAGACATCTGATTTTTTGGCTGCCAATCACGTGGGATTATGATGCTGTTTTTGGGATCTGTCTGTTTTGTTTTCAAACAATTGAAAACAACAGCGTCTCGTATGCATCAATGGGTCCAAATAATAACCAGCAATGCCAAACAAACATATTGCAAAAAACCCGTCTGATTCTTCCAATCATGTTTTTTGTTGCAGGGGTTTTTGCAACGCCTGCCTTTGCTGAAGGATTTAGCTACAAGTTTGAGATTGACGGCAGCAAAGTCTGCAATGATAATCACAAGACACTTCTCAAGTCATCAGATAAAACAAAATACGGCTGTGTTACAGAGTCAACACATCAAAAACTTTTACAGCGAAATTGGGGGTTCAATGAGTTCGCATTACAGTTTGAAAATAAAGAACAGGCGCTAAGTGTTGACAATCCAACCAAAATAATTCTCAAACAAATGCATAGAAATCTACCTGTTTTTGGCACATTAAATATATGAGACTTGGGCATAATGGTTTACAAAAATAAAGTCTAAAATCATTCAACAGCAAGGCATTCTCTTTACAGTTCTTGGATGATTCTCTGCACCGACATGCATGTAATGCGCTACCAACTGTACGCCAAAACGCAGATCAGCACACAAATATGATTTCACATTGCATGATCCCCTTACGGGAACTGCTCTGATGCCAAGCGCGTCTTTGAATGTCTCAAAGAGCGGTTCAATTGAGGTTCTTCTATCCGCGTACAACTCCTGACCGATCGCAGAGTCGTAAAATTCCACAAGCTTGATCCTTTCCGGGGGCGTACGCGGGTATGTCTTATCGGAGTGACAACCCCAGATGCTTTTTGCCGCACGAATCATGCAGTTTGGAATCATCGTATGCAGGATCTGCCAAAATATTCTGTATGATTCCTGAAAGTGATTTTATCAATGCATCAAACATCCTGCCATCACGAATGTTTGCAGTACTGACACCGGCGGACAATGGAACAATCAACTTGCCGGCGCTGCGACTCATGTGCAGCTTATACCCGAATAT
Organism: Candidatus Nitrosopumilus sp.; assembly: GCA_963422575.2. Classification (GTDB taxonomy): domain Archaea; phylum Thermoproteota; class Nitrososphaeria; order Nitrososphaerales; family Nitrosopumilaceae; genus Nitrosopumilus. Next base: position 1,602,082 of record CAXXKU010000001.1, read on the forward strand.
CCGATCCTTTGATTTGGAGGGCTATCCCCATCTTGCATCCGTATCAGTCCCTGAAATTGGCAAACGATTATTCTTCATGTCGGATTTGTGCCATGCAGGACCGTTTGCTTTTGGCAGAGAACTGCCCGCTGATGCAGACGTATCATTAGCCATTCCTTCTGATACGAACAGGTTCTGAAATCGCCTGTCAACAGTACGCCTGCCTGGGATTTGAGTCAGTCTGCAGACCTTGAACAATTTGTCATCGCTGCATTTGACTGATAAAAAATAATGAAGTGTGCTGTTGCTTGGAATTCTCATCTGAGATTTTATGATGAATAGTTGCACCATCAGATAGTTGAACCGGCATACGGTCTGCCAGGTCTGAATATCTCCCCATGCAGAGACAATGTTCTGACCAGATACAAAACGCCAATGAGAATGACCCTGACAGAACCCTGCCGGGGGATTTTTACGTTCATGCTGCAATGAAATGACATTGCAAGGATCCTTGGCTTTTTTCATTTGAATAGTTTGAGAAACTGATTAAAAATTAGGATTAGTTATGCCCAAGTCTCAGATATCTTCATGGATGAGGCTACATTTGCATTCTTGGCACCGCCCTCTTTTGACTTGATTATCCATGATATCTGGACTGGATCTAACTTTTGCATAATCCTGTGATTCCTTCCTCCTTTCCAAACATATCTTGACTTTAGTCTGGAAACGATGGGGTGAACTAATTTGAGGATAACAGAAAAATCTACCAGAACCGTAATGCTCAAATAGCTTGCACAGATCTGATCTCCGATGATTGGAAAGACGCAAAGTATGATGGTATTTGCCATGACCGCAATGGTCATGGTTCCGATGGCATCATACGCAGACGAACAGCAACACCCCGGAATGGCATACCTTGATATCGAAATAACAAAAGACGGAATAATTGATTCGTATATCGAGATTCAAACTGCAACTCTGTTCAGTGACGTGGTATTGCACTCACGAGATCACGACGAATTAATGTCAACGCCTGAGATGGCAGAATTTTGGGAGGACATACAAATTGGCCTAATCGCTCCCGGATTCGGAGATTTCACTAATGCGTCTTTCTTTATAGGCTTGGAAGAGCAAGAAAGGCCTCATCTTGAATCAATCAAAAAACAGATTAACAGACACTATCCAGACGCAGACTATGAGATTGACATCGCATACATGGAGTACCCGCTTGCAACGCGCGATGACCTTCCGCTAAGCGATGATATGGATTCAGAATCCATGCGAGGAACTGTTGGCAAATCGCTTGTAAAACATACTGACATATTAAACAAACCAATACCTGATAATACCGGAAAATTAGTCGAAATGGACGAGTATCTCATACCTGCACCTACTACTGTAACAAATATCAAAGTTGCAGTTACGATAGACCATGAGGATCACGATGAACTTAATGGCTATCTTAAACTATCCGACGGTACACTGGTAAAATTATTTGCCAGAGAACGTGGCATTCCAGATGGCAAGTACACCTGGGCATTCACAGAGTCTGATGCCTTGTCAGGCCTGGTTGGCAAGGAACTTTCCGGATCCATCAAACTAATGATAGGCGATTACAGAAGCAGGGATGTTGGAAAATTGGTATCTTGGGACGTGACCATTATCGGTACACAGCATACTGACCATACTGGCCCTCCTGGATTTGATGTACTCACATCATGGATACCTGATTTTATCAAGCGATGGTTCAATGACACAAGCTGCAGCAGTTCTACGGATAACTGCATCCCTCAACAGGCAGGTATGATATACTCTGTATTAAGAGATGGTGGTCCAAGAGAAGGTACAATTGGCTTGGGCGGTGTCGAAACCAATGACACTAAACGAGGATTTTTAATTCCCGGTCATTCTCTTTACCATGGTGTTACAGGCCAATCTGTTTTTCATGATGTCGTATCTGAAGATAACTTTGAGAATCTTTTAGGTCAAGTCGTCCTAAACAATGCTCCTGACAATAATGATGGCTATGCTGATGTGGCCTTTGTAGAGTATCCTTTAGCTTGTCAAGTTATTGACGACGCTGGCAATACATGTATTCCTCATACAGGCTATTTGCCAACTGTTGATTCAATGAAAATTTTCATCAACAGTGTTACAAGTTATACCGTTACAGGCGTCGCTGATGATCTCCAAAACAGTCAACAAGTTTGTTGGAAAGGTATTCGAAGTGGCGAACAATGCTCGACACTTAGATTTTCTACCCCTCTTACCTTGGGGAAAGGTTCAGATAAAATAGTCATTCTTGGCATTAGACAACCATATTCTCAGTTAGGAGATTCTGGCAGTCCAGTGTATGTAAAAGATGGTAATAATAATGTCAGATTTGTCGGGATGATATCAGGCAATGTTAGCAAATTCGGCATAGTGGCTGTTGTTCCATGGGCAGAAATACAAGAAGACTTGGGCTTAAAACACATCTCCTAATTTTTTTATTTTTTAAACCAGGTTTGTTTGAGCATGATCGCAAATTTTAGAAATGATGCTTCCCATGCTAGGAACATCACAGTCCATGATCTTATGTTTTTAAAGCAATAAAGTTACTTGCAACCAATCAATTAATCATTCATTCATACCTGTCATATCATAATAGGCATGGCATTTGATGCGTCATGGTATGACAGGAACATATTCAAAATCATAGTTGCAAACTTGGCATGCATGAATCCCGTCCTGCGCCCTCCTGCCTCCTTCGGTCCTGCGCCCTCCTTTTTTTTGCATGCCGGGCATGCGACATGATCATGCCTCGCAAAACGATTTTGAAGGCCGTTCCTTTTTTTTAATTTTTTGGAACATGTGCAAAATCACATCATCAGGAAGTTTGGCATCAGCAGGAACAGGCAATACGGCTAGAATCAAATCTTGACCGGTCACAATTTGATTTTAATTGAATGAATGGAATCGGTTCCCGGAATGGAATAATTAAGATTAGCTGTACGAGTTAAAATTAATCATACGGATTAGGATTAAGATTGATTGATTTTCTCGTACGAGTTAAAATTAATCATGCGGATTAAGATTGATTGATTTTCTCGTACGAGTTAAAATTAATCATGCGGATTAAGATTGATCATACGGATCAAGATTGATTTTCTCGTACGAGTTAAAATTAATTTTTTACATGGCATGGGGGGACGGCGGCGGCATGTCCCGGCATGGAAAAATTGATTAATTTTAATTAATTAATCTCAATTGAAAAGGCGGCAGAACGCAACAAAATAACACGTCCTGCAAGCAACAAGGAATGGCGCAGCGACATGTGTGTGGTGGTTTCTTGTCCAGCAGGACAGGAGATCAAAGACAACGCGTGCGTTGACAAGCCAAAACCAGTGACTCCTGTGATTACACCTCCCGTAGTAGACAAGCCACAATGTATTGGTGACTCTTCAGGAAAAAGTGGCACTAGTTGCAAGGATGATTACTATCTAACAAGAATAAATGGTAGATCATTGAGACTTGGGCATAACTAATCCTGATTTTTAATCAGTTTCCCAAACTATTCCAATGAAAAAAGCCAAGGATCCTTGCAATGTCATTTCATTGCAGCATGAACGTAAAAATCCCCGGCAGTGTTCTGTCAGAGTCATCTCTTATTGGCGTTTTGTATCTGGTCAGAACATCATCTCTGCATGGGGAGATATTCAGACCTGGCAGACCGTATGCCTGTTCAACTATCTGATGGTGCAATCATTCATCATAAAATCTTGGATGAGAATTCCAGGCAACAGCACACTTCATTATTTTTTATCAATCAAATGCAACGATGACAAATTGTCCAAGGTCTGCAGACTGACTCGAATCCCAGACAGGCGTACTATTGGCAGGCGATTTCAGAACCTGCCCATTGGGGACATCATCGGGACGATGGGAAGCCTGTTCGTATCAGAAGGAATGGTTGACGATACGTCTGCATCAGTGGACAGTTCTCTGCTAAAAGCAGATGGTCCTGCATGACACAAATCCGACATGAAAAATAATCGTTTGCCAATTTCAGGGACTGATACGGATGCAAGATGGGGATTCTCCTCCAAATCAAGGGGTCGGATATTCGGGCATGAACTGCACATGGGTTGCAGCGCCGGCAAGTTGATTGTTCCATTGTCCGCCGGTGTCAGTACCGCGAATATTCGTGATGGCAGGACGTTTGATGCATTGATAAAATCACTTTCAGGAATCATACAGAATATTTTGGCAGATCCTGCATACGATGATTCCAAACTGCATGATTCGTGCGGCAAAAAGCATCTGGGGTTGTCACTCCGATAAGACATGCCCGCGTACGCCCCCGGAAAGGATCAAGCTTGTGGAATTTTACGACTCTGCGATCGGTCAGGAGTTGCATGCGGATAGAAAGACCTCAATCGAACCGCTCTTTGAGACATTCAAAGACGCGCTTGGCATCAGAGCAGTTCCCGTAAGGGGATTATGCAATGTGAAATCATCTGTGCTGATCTGCGTTTTGGTGTATCAGTTGGCAGCGCATTGCAATTGCATGTCGGTGCAGGGAATCATCCAAGAACTGTAAAGAGAATGCCTTGCTGTTGAATGATCTTAGACTTTATTTTTGTAAACCATTATGCCCAAGTCTCAAATAATTGGCACATTTCATGCCTTATGGCGAAAACGGCTTCCTGGAAACCGTCACAAATGCCAGACCGATCAGACGCATCCTGTGGCAGTTGCAAGCCGGCACTTGCTAGCTCGCCGCATTGGAAAGGACGCCTTCCAGAAGTAAAAACCCGTCCATGGCTTCGGTTTATATTGTCAGACAATAGCATCCTGATATCTGATGACATTGCAAAAAACGTCGATGACGCTTTTGTTTGCAGTCATCCTGCTGATGCCGGCAAGCGCGCTTGCAAACAGCGTCGACGACTACGATGCAGAACAGACAACTTCGCATGACGACAACAGGCTGGAGCCCGATTACATGGATACTGTCAACCCGATGCAGAAAAACATCGAGACTAACCTGACTGATCTAAAGGCGGCGCACTCGGAGGTTACCAACATCATGATAACCCAAAACGAGTCCGGGTTAGAGTATGCAGGTCCTAACATCCCATTTAACATGGTGTACATAGACGATGATACCTTGGTTGTTGGACTGGACCCGTTACTTGCACATCCAGACTATGCAATATCTCCTGAAATTATTCAGGAAGTATTGGGTATTGACTTGCCTGTTGAGGTGAAATATGCCTCCTTTGAAGATGAGTCTCTTGACCCGCGCCGCAAGGCAGGCCTTATCTCCCAGTATGAACGGGATTGCATGCCCGTATTGGATCACAGAGCGAACACATGCAAGAGAATAGTGGACATACTTACAGACAATAATGTTCCTATCCCCGGAGGCAAACAGACACAGAAAACAGACCCAGTGCCAGTAATTGCTGGCTTTGCTGTCAAGCTAGTTGGGGACAAAGCTTTGATATCCTGGGATGCTGATAATGCCTCTGGTGTAAAATACTATAGACTGTATGTATCAGAAAACTACGACTCTTACAAGTACAAAGATCAAATAAGCAAGTACTCAGAGTCATACACATTATCATCACTTGATGATGGCAAGCGATACCAGTTCAAATTGTACACGTATTACATTGATGATGGTCGTACCAAGGTAAAGATAGCATACTCAAACCATATCATGACTCCAAAAGTTGTACCTCCTGTGGTGCTTGATATCAACAATGTCAATGCAAGGCAATATGGCGATGATGTCAGGTTAGCCTGGGACAGGCCAAGCGTACACGTACTATACTATAAGATATACGTAAGTGAGGGTGGCAGCTACTACAAAAACAAGGGAACCTTTGACAAGAACACTAGATATTACACGCTTTCAGATGTAGATGACGGTAAGACATACAAGTTCAAGTTAAAGGCGTACTATGCCAACGAGAGCAACAGGCAGACTATCAAGTATTTTTATTCCAAAATTGTGGATGTGCCAAAGAAAACACTCGTTGATAGAACTCCTCCGGTAATTACGGCACCTAACAATATGGTGAGATTGAGCAATGGGCCATCACCGATAACATATGACGTAACTGTAATAGATGATGTAGGCGGTGTAGTGCCTATTAACTGTATTCCGCCAAGTGGTTCAATATTTCCAATAGGACGAACTGTTGTAACCTGTACTGCGACTGACGCTACGGGAAACGTGGCTACAAAAAGCTTCACTATAGGGCTTGGTCTTTTGAATCAATGTGTAATTGGCGGCACTACATATCAAGGTTACACATGTGAAAGATTTGATCAGTTAGATCAAGATGTGCGTGAGTATTTACGTTATCTTGATTTATTTACCAGTAACTCGCTTATTGGCGGGTCTCCAATAATTGTACACAATGGGAGTTCATTTGGTTCCGAAGCTGCTCATGGAACAATTGGGTTGGTTTTAGATGGGACTGACGGCAAACCAAAAATATTGACTGCGTCTCATGTTGCCAACCAATTTGGTAACAATGGCATAGCTAAAATCTATAACGTTATTAACCCACTTGGTATTGGTGTTGGAAGTAATATTTTGGATATCCATCTAAAAGAGACGGGAGTATACCAAATAGCTGATGCATCCCTAATTACTGTCAGTAATAGCAAAATAGATGTGGAGTCTAACAGGATATTGTATAATAACAGCATATTGCCTGTAACATCATTTGGTGGTGTACAAGACAAGAGAATTGGAACCCCTATTCATATTGCTGGCATACATAATAACAGTGTGGGCGGCTTACAATATCATAATGTTACTATCGGCTTGGACATTGATGGTACTAACGTAGTTATGGTCAAACAAGAAGTCGCCAACTATTCTGGTGAAAAAGGTGACAGCGGCGCACCTGTATTTATAAAATCCGGCAATACCGCAAACCTTGTTGGAATTCACATAGCTAGTGGATGTATGATGACATTGGATACAGGCAGTATCTTAAATGCTCGATATGGCAATGACGGCACTCTTGCATGTCATTCTACAGACAATGCATTGTTTAAGATATTTACACCATGGGAAAACATAGTTGAAAAGCTCAGTATCTATGAGCATATTGTGAAAGGTAAACAATGAAAAAAGCAACAAAAATCCTTTTTTATTTTTTTCTTGTAACTGTTATACTGGCAATTGCCAGTGTTCTTTATCATGATGCCACAAACGACATTCCCAACTGCACTTCTAAAACTATTTGTACATCGGATATAAAAATAGGCAATATGTCTAGCGTAGTTTTAATGGCCATATTTCCCCCAATCAGTACGATAACCGGTATTTTTCTTGGAATTTATTTGATATTGACAAAATTCGTCCTTAGGGAAAGCTTGTGATTATAACAACTTTAAGCGTCATTGCCTAACAATGATGGACAAAACAGCAACGGTAGGACCGCGCTCCTTTTTTTTTAGCAAAACTCTTACCATGGTATCATGCCGATACTCCAAAGGGTCCTGTGCCAGACGTGAATATTGCGGGAAACTGCATACCGTGCCACGTATACCTGACAGTCATTCCTGCGGCGGTTCTGTCAAGTTATCGGGTTTTGGGTCTAAATTTTCTGCCTGTAAAGGATCGGGACATGGTTATATCAAAGAATATGGTACATAGAATACGCCAATGATTGATAATAATAATAATAATAATGATACCGTGGAATGTTCAGAATGTAAAGAAACTTATCTCAAAGGAACACCAATCAACGATATTATTAGTAGATTAAAAGACGGTAAGAGATGTCCTACATGTCTTGGAGTAATTTGGAATTGGACAGAACTATCACAAAATAGCTGAAATCTATTTTAGTTACTTATAACTCATCTCAAAACTGATCATTTAGTGAAATTTTTACGATCATCCTGATCTAAAAATTACCGAACATGACTAATTTTCTCTCTTAACTTATCCTAAAACAGATCATTTAGCAAATTATTCCTGACAATGCAGATCTAGGAATAGCATTGCTGAAACATCTTTCATTATTCACAAGTAAATCTCAGATGCTCAATGGAGTACTACTATTTCATCGCAATTACCAGAACCTACCAAAACAGGACGTCCGAGATGTGATGACGGGACGACAATCAATGGAGTTTTGTTTGTGATAACTGCCGGATGCAGATGGGCGGACATGCCGATAAGTACGGCTCAAAACCCGCTGCACATCTGCGGTTTCGGGAACCGACAAAAAGGCATCTGGAAGAAGATTCTGTCAAGACTGATCAAATCCGTACGCAAGCAAGCAAGCAAGCAAGCAAGGATTGACCTGCAAAAATTTCAATTGGTTCATCATCAATTGCTGCCAAAAAAGGGGCAATGAAGCAGGATATGACGGATTCAGGAAGATTCCAGGCACGAGGATTCATGTCGCAGTGGATAAGACGGGACTGCCGATCTCAGCTGGGACCAGTCCCGCAAACGAGCATGACAGTACAAAATTCATTGACGTGCTGGAAGACATTTCAGAATTGACAGATGATAGTTTGGGACGTGCGATTGCTTCTGCATATGCAGACAGGGGCTATGATGCAAAATGCATCAGAGACTGTCTGAGCTGTCATGGAATTGACTGCCGCATCCCGTACAAAAGGAACCCAAAGAAAATTGCACAAAACAGGAACCAAATGCATCATGGCAAGACAAGATTTGTCGCGGAGCGGTTCCTTGCATGGCTCAAGTGCGGGTTTCACAGGACGGCAGCAAGATGCGAAAAGAGCTGTGATAATTATTTGGGATTTGCATACCTGGCATCAATCATGATGTATTGGAGGGTTTTAGGATAAGTTGGTGATATGCTCTTCACAATTGGGGATACGCATCAAAGGTTGCACAGAAAAGATTTGTAACCCTGCAACTGCACGGGAAAAACTCTTGTTTAAACGTCTTTTATTGGAACATCATATTTTCATTTCGCCATTTGGCGAGTCGCTAGTTGGCAAGTTAATGTCAAACAGACGTGTGCATGCGACCGATCAACAGTACATATAGTAAAAAACTATAATATTATAGTAAATTACTATATATTGTATAATGGACGAGACGACGTACAGAATACTGGATATACTGTCACGAAGGCTGGGTAACCCAATGTCCATCAACGAGGTCACAAAAAACATAGACCAAATACACGGTAGGGCCTACTATGCCAACACATATGAGAAGATAAAGGAACTCGACAAAGAAGGGGCAATCACACTGACAAAGGCAGGAAGATCATCGCTGGCATCGCTCAACTTTGATAACTATCTGATAATTGACATGCTTGCACAAATGGAACTCAGGCGAAAACAAGATTTTCTAAAAGAGAGACAAGAGATGCAGATGTTAATGTTGGAGATTTATACGCATCTGCATGACATTTCCCTGATATCATACATCTTGCTAATGTATCCACAAAGGAATGCAAGACTAAACAAGGTAGAGATGTTTATTCATTTGAAAGAATCTGATGACAAAAAAGCCATTGGAGAGGCAAAGATTGCGATTCATGAAATAATAGAAACCTTGCAGAAAATGCACAACATAAGGATAGACTATCTCACACTGCAAGACAAGATGTTTTCAGACCTACTCAAATTAAATGAAACAAACACGGTTAGAGAAATGATACATGACAAGATTGCGATATCCCATCCACAGGATTTTTGGCAGGTTATAAAAAGCACAACACAAAAAGGAACAATGATATTTGCTGAGCAAAAAGAGACAAATCCGGCAAAGATATCACAAGAAGATCTGGTTTTTAATCTTGCAAGATTTGGTTACACGGAGATTGGACCTAAAATCAAACAAGGCAGATTGTTTTGTATAGAGTACATAATAGCTTCAATAATGTTTCATGGCGATGCAAGAAGAGTTGACGCCGTTCCAGTAATAATAGGGAAGAATCCAAAAATAAGATATGGCCTGCTGTTGTTTCTTGCACGAAAATACAAATTTGAGGGGATGATGCTTGGCATATTGCGAACCTTGCGAAATCTAGTTACACACGAAATGAAAACAATCAACGAGTCAATAAGGCTGCTGGAGGGAATGAAAGTAGAAGAGATCAAAGCAGACAGTAAAAATATGAAGGAGAGGTTGAGGTTGTACAATGTCACTTGATAACACAAAATTATTGGATTTTTTAGGCGAGCTAGAAAAGGAGCTAAGGCACAAGATCCCTCTAGTTGCCGTGGGAGGAACTGCGATGACTCTTTTGAAAGCAAAACCAACCACAATAGATGTGGATTTTACCATTCCATCTGAATATTATGATGAATTTGAAGGCGCAAAGAAGGTTGCACAACCAGGTTTTCGGATTGATGTTTTTCATGGTGGTGCAGTGTTTGTAACAATGTTGCCCCAAGACTATCTGAAGAGAAGCAAACCGATCAAGACAAGACTAAAGAAGATCGATCTCAGGGCATTACATCCAGTAGATATCATAATGACAAAAATTGGAAGGCTGGATAAAAGAGACTGGCAGGATATAGAGTCATGCGTGACAAAGTTCAAGATAACAAGAAAGCAGATTGAAAAACGTGCAAAGGAGATGGGTTGTGCAGAAAACGACCTAGTTTTCAAAGATAATCTCCAAGATGTGCTGAAAAAACTCTTTAAATGATCAAATGCCAGCGTCGCTTGTTTTGGTCAGCGTTGAAATCTTTGAAAGTTTTTGATTTAGCGAAGGTTGTTTTGGAATAATGTCTTTTATCCTCATTTGTGATGAATGCGTAAACACATCTCAACATCTTCAACAAAAATTTGATGGAGGTTGTGAGTTGAGATTCCTTTCATGGGTTGTTTCTGCAGGATTTTTGGTGCAAAATTATAAAAACAAGAATCAGAGAATTTTTCTTATAAAAATTATTTTTTTATAAAGGTTTTTTCCAAATCTTGTTTTTATAATCAACTCATCTCAAAACCCTGCAATACATCAAGAATGACGCAATACCAACAAACGCAGGACAGTTCTCACATCTCCTTTCACATCTGATTCCTGTCCTGTGAAATCCGTTTTTGAGCCAACCAAAGAATAATCCCTCCGCAACGCATCGAACCGAATTATATTTTTTGTGTGATTTGTTCTCTCCGATGACTTGCCATTCTTTCTAAGTGGAATACGTGCGATTGGATTTCTATTTTTCAAACAGCTTCTAATGGCCGTACTGTCATATCCCCTGTCAGCATAACTGAGGCAATCTGTTTGATGGTGCCATCATCATCCATAAATTCCGAAATGTCTTCCATGACATCTGCAGACTTTGCACTGTCATGAACGTTTGCAGGACTGGTCCTGATTGAGATTGGAAATCCGTTCTGCCCTACGGCAACGTGAATCCTTGTGCCTGAAATCTTCCTGAATCCGTCATATCCTGTTACGCTGCCCCCTTTTTTTTGGCAGGGATTGTCGAGGAGTCAGCCGATATCATCTTTTGCAGGCTGATCTTTCCTTGCCTGTGAGCTGTTTTGATTAAACCGGATAGGATCCTCTTCCAGACTCCTTTTTGCTGCCAAGAGTTCAGTCTTCTGCTACAGCAGAGTCATCGCCATATTTTGTTGGCATCTCGCTCCGCCTGCATCCGGATATCAAGACGCAGATGATTGTTCCGTTGGTGATTCTTCTGTCATCGCCTCTTGGTCTGCCCGTCTTGGCAGGTTTTGGAATGTGTGGCTTTATCATGCCCCATTGTTTGTTTGTCAGTCAATTCCTGAAATTGCATGAAAATTAGTCATGTTCGGTAATTGTTAGATCAGGATGATCGTAAAAATTTCACTAAATGATCAGTTTTGAGAGGAGTTGGATATATCAAAGATGCAAAAGATGCTCAGTTTTTGATTTTAATTTCAATATTTTAGGTACAATTTCTCAGGTTTTATTCAACTTATTCAACAATTTTCTGTTGAGTAAATTGAGATGGTCAATCCCGAATGAAGATATGACAAGGTCATTTATCGAAAATATGCGGTTTATTTGGATATAACTTGATATGGATAATTTGGATTTGTATAAACCAGAGATTAATCCGGGAACAATTATGGGAAATAAAAACTAAAGGTGATTATAAACCTAATTACCACCAACTAATTTCACATAATTATTGGGAAAGACAATCAATCTTATTGAGCTATCCAAAATAATCTACAACAAGCCAACTGCATTGAAGTTCCCCTGCAATCAATTCAAAAAGAGAGACACGATTCATTGTCCAACATGTGACTCTGAAAACTGCCATATCATCTCAAGAGGGAAGTCAGGATGCAAAGATTGCAAGACAGGTCACAGGTCATTTGCCGGAACGTGGTTTGACATCGCCAGCATTGATTTTACAGAATGGCTGGCCCTAGTCAGGCTATTTGATCTTGGGGCTAGTGCAAGACGTACAGCTAAGGAGCGGATGTCAGATATCCGACTGCATTAAATGCTTTTGATTGCATCAGCATCCAATACCGTATCACCTGGCAGAATCAGGCAAAAAGCTAAAGGGCAAAATTGAGGCTGATGAGGCGCGTGTTTTGGAGGCAGAAGAAAGGGAGATCGCGGACGTGGTGCCAGGAACAGGACCCCCGGAAAGGATCAAGCTTGTGGAATTTTACGACTCTGCGATCGGTCAGGAGCTGTATGCGGATAGAAAGACCTCAATTGAACCGCTCTTTGAGACATTCAAAGACACGCTTGGCATCAGAACAGTTCCCATAAGGGGATCATGCAATGTGAAATCATTTGTGCTGATCTGCGTTTTGGCGTACAGTTGGCAGCGTATTGCAATTGGCATGATTGGTGCAGAGAATCCAAGAACTGTAAAGAGAGTGCCTTGCTGTTGAATGATTTTAGACCTTATTTTTGTAAACCATTATGCCCAAGTCTCAGATATTTTTATGGATGAGGCAACATCTGCATTCTTGGAACCCTCCCCCCTCTCTTTTGACTTGATTATCCATGATATTTGGATTGGATCTAACTTTTGCATAATCTTGTGATTCTTTCCTCCTTTCCAAACGTGTCTTGACTTTAGTCTGGAAATAACGGGGTGAACTAATTTGAGGATAACAGAATCAAAAAAGATGATCGTTAAGGTTAAATATGTCATCTAGATCTGGCCTGCGATGAAGAAAATATTTTTTGGGATTCTGGCAATGGTGATCTTGGCAGGATTTGCATTCCAAAATACATATGCAAACAACACTGAAACAAATGAGTTGATACAAGATTTTAGGGCAGACATCTACAAACTTGTGTCCTCTGGAAACTACACATGGGATGAAGCAATACAAATCATGAATATACATGATGTAGAAATTGACTTGATAATCTCACAAGCTGAGATAGATTCAAATCAATATATCACAGGTGCAGAAAGACAAGCAGCAAAAGAGTATCTTCTTCTAGAGGAAATAAAGTACAATCAAATACTTGTCAATGACGAAAAGGCAATAGAAACAGTACAGGGAAACGAAATAGAAACAAATGATCCTGAATTATTTGGATATTTTTTTCCATCAGCTTTTGCAACATGTGATAAACAACCTAAGTTGTTTCTTTTCAGACAGTCTGAAATTGATCTCTATGGCGATCAACTCAATGGGTACGACTTTCTGGGATATAACAAGTTGTTATCAGTAGACAGAATGATACTTGATGATTGTAGTGTTGCATATACTCTGACCTTCAAAGATGAAGATCATCCTTCAATAGATATGTTGTATGATATCATACGCCAAAACACATACAATAGAATACAAGATGTTGAAATATTTTACATCCAAAATGGAAATGAAATACGATATGACAATATATGGAGTGATGGTAAAGAATATGACTATCTGAAATATGGTCTGTTTGGCCAACATGCAAATCATTAACTGATCCTAAAACAGATCATTTAGTAAATTATTCATGACAATACAGATCTAAGAATAACATTGTTGAAACATTTTTCATGATTCATAGGCCTTGTAGAAATCATTCATTTTTGACCCGTTTGTGATCAGTTCTGGCCAATTCTGATCTATCTATCTGAAATGCGGGTTTTACCCCACAATATGAAGTCATTTTACACCAGGATGTGCCGTACAATGCTAAACATTATCAGACGATGCAGGATTCCGCGTTGCCTGCATCCCAAATCCAATCATGTCTATTCCGTATGGACACTCATGATTCTCCTAGTGATTCGCCAGTACGAATCCAAGAGTTGCAGAAGGCTTGTCCAGCTGTCCGAAGAATGTGTCGGGATTCGGGAATATCTTGGATTCTCTAAAATTTCCCACTACGCAACGCTGCAAAAGGCAGCTGCAAGATTGGAGGGCAGCCTGCCACACAAGATGTTGCAGGAGTTCATCCCGTACAAAAGAGTCAGGTTGGTTCTGGCAGGAATTGATGGCAGCGGGTTCAGTTGCAGTACTGCATCATATTACTACACAAAAAGAGTCCGGTTACGTAGATTGTGGCGTAACTCTTTTAGCTTGGTACATACCGACATAATTCATGCCAGCTAACAAATCATGGAAACAACACAATGAATCCCTCATTAGCAGAGGAACTTGCCTGCTTGAGGATGCAAAGAGACACTGCACCGTGATAAAACCCGCTCACGCAGGCAAGGCATATGACGATCAGAATAATTTCGAGTGCTGCGAGATAAGCAAGGCAGTTCCTGCAATCAGAATAAGGAAAACGCCGTGCCGCACATAGCAAAATCCAAACTGAGAAGAAAGGAGATTTTGCATGTCAGCAGGCACGGTTCTGATGAATGGAAGAGGCTCAAGGATGCGGGAAAAAGATGGATAGTCGAGATTGCGTATTCTGCGCTAAAGCGAGTGCTAGGCGAGAAGCTGCACTCCAGGAGATTTGATGCGCAATGCATGGAGGCAGGACTCAAAGTGCCGCTGTACAACAGGTTTTTGGATGCGTGATTTTGAGTTTTGTGATTTGGCATGTGGAAGATGAAACGAGAATGCCACGTTAATTGTTTGGAATTAAGCCACAAACTACCGGTTACGCAGAAACTTCCTAAAGATAGCCGTATGTGCAGACATGAATTCTCAGCTGATCTGCACTGCAATTATACATCATGGCATGCAGCACGACAATCCTGATTTTCTGCCATTGTTGTACAAAACAAACGCAGCTGTTGCCCCAGTCGATACTGTGTTATGCGATATGGGTTTTGATGATGAGAACAATCACGTTGGTGCAAGAAAGATTGGTACGGCTGCAATCATTCCAACTAGATATGCTGATGTTCCAATACACAGAACAAGTGGAACTCACAGAAAGGAGATGAAAAGGAACTTTCCAAGGCAGTTGTATTCTCAGAGAAACAAATCTGAGACAATCTTTTTTGTTGTAAAGAGGATGATGCCCGGAGACATAACGTCAAGGAATGATACCACTCAGGACAATGAAATATTGTTTAGATTGATTGCATACAATTCTTATCGAGTTACAAAGTTAGAGTCTGTTGTTTTGGCATGGTTTCTGCAAGGCCGATTCATAAAGAAATCTCAGATGCCCAATGGAGTACCATTGCACCGCAATTACCAAAACCTGCCAAAACAGGACGTCCGAGACGTGATGACAGGACGACAATCAACGGGGTTCTGTTTGCGTTAGCTACCGGATGCAGACGGACAGACATGCCAGGCAAGTACGGCTCAAAATCCACTGCACATCTTCGATTCCAAGAGCTACAACAAAAAGGAATATGGAAGAAAATTCTCTCCAAACTAATAAAATCCGCACGCAGGCAAGGCAGGATTGGCCTCCAAAAAGTATCAATTGACTCCTCGTCGATTGCTGCTAAAAAAGGGGGGATAAGATAGGATATGACGGATTCAAGAGGATTTCAGGCGCAAAAATACATGTTGCCGTAGAACAAAACGGTTTGCCAATTTCGATTAGAACCAGTCCTGCAAACCAACGTGACAGTACAAAATTCATTGATGTCATGGAAAACATTTCGGAATTTGCAGATAACAGCCTGATGCAGACAACTATCTCTGCATATGCTGATAAGGGGCACGATGCGAAACAAATTAGGAATTATCTCAGATGCTGCGAAATTGACTGTTGCATCCCGTACAAAAGGAACTCAAAGAGCATTGCACAAAACAGGAGTCAAAGACGTTATGGCAAGACAAGGTTTGTTGCTGAGAGATTCTTCGCATGGCTCAAGTATGGATTTCACAGAACGGCAATCAGATACGAAAAGAACTGTGATAATTATTTGGGATTTGTATACCTGGCATCAATCATGATGTATTGGAGGGTTTTAGGATAAGTTGAAATCATACAAAAAATACAATTCAATTTGATATGTTGCAGAACGATTCCTTGCTTGGCTTAAAAATGGATTCAGAAGAACGGCAATCAGATATGAACGAGTGGCAGAAAACTATCTTGGGTTAGTTAACATTGCATCATTTTTGATGTATTGTAGGGTTTTAAGATGAGTTAAATGTTCTAACCAAATACAAAACACCGATAAGAAATGACTCTGATAGAATCTTGCCGGGGATTTTTACATTCATGCTACAATGAAATAATATTGCAAGGATCCTTGGCTTTTTTCATTTGAATAGTTTGAGAAACTGATTAAAAATTAGGATTGGTTATGCCCAAGTCTCATTTATGTACACGTCGCCTTTTCCAAACATCTTGCTGTGATCAATGGACAAATGTTTGTGTCCGCTGAAGATCAGCGAATCGCATCCTTTCCACTTGTCCGTATACACAATGCTGCCTTTTTTGACTTTTCTAATTGTGCTTTTCAGAAGTGCCTTGGCTTTGACGTTGTTTGCAATCTCAACGTGAACCTTTCCGTTTCTCTCTAAAATCCCAAACACAATTGCCTTGTTCCTGGTACCGCGTCCGCGATCTCCCTTTCTTCTGCCTCCAAAACACGCCTCATCAGCCTCAATTTTACCCTTTAGTTTCTTGTCTGATTCTGCCAGGTGATACGGTATTGAATGCCTGATGCAATCAAAAGCATTTAGTGCAGTCGGATGACTGACATCCGCTTCTTTGGCCGCACGTCTTGTACTAGCCACAAGATAAAACAGTTTGACTAGGGCCAGCCATTTTGTAAAATCAATGTTAATGATATCAAACCACGTTCCAGTAAACGGCCTGTAATCTGTCTTGCAATCTTTGTATCTTAGCTTTCCTCTTGATATGATATAGTAATTCTCAGAGTTACATGATGAACAATGAATGATATTTTTCTTTTCTAATTGTTTACGGAGAAACTCCAATGCAGTTGACTTGTTGTAAATTATTTTGGATAACCCAATTGGATTGATTGTCTTTCCCAATAATTATGTGAAATTAGTTGGCGGTAATAGGTTTATAATCACCTAATTTTAATTCAAATTTTGGATGATTTTTTACCTCAAAATTAAGCCTATATCCATTAAATTCGTGTGAGTTGCATTAGTTACAATGCTTCCCTTTTGTTTTTGGAAAAATCTTCCAGAGTCATTATTTTTGAGAAATTCTTTCATTACATCCAAATCTATTTTGATATTTTCAGTAATTGCTCCTGCAAAAACTGAATTTCCATCAATTCCATCTGTTCCAGCTGATGCAATAACAATTTTTTTTGATCTTTGAGTATTTTTTAAAATTCTTAAAACTAATTCTTGATTTCTTCCACCCATTCCTTTTCCTAGAACTTTAACAGTTGGTTCCCCCCCAAAAATAAGACATGTTTTTTGATCTTCTGGAATATTCTCAAGAATTTCTTTTACTGCCTCCTTAATGTCTCCAAAAATCTGTAACGTATTTACTTTGTACTCCATTTTTTCAGCTGTTTTTTTCATATTCTCTAAACAATCTTCGTTATTTGCAATAACATGATTTTTGATTTTTGATTTCTTTGGAGTTTTGATTTCTTCTTTCTGTTTACCTTCTTCTAAAATATGTAATACTTCGTTTGGTGTTTTTCTTTTTAATTTATGTTTTTCTAGAATCTTTAATGCATCTGCATATGTTGTATTATCTATGTATGTTGTACCTGACGCTATAGATGAAAGATCATCTCCTTCTACATCTGACATTACTAAGCTTATTCCTTGACATTTCATATTCTCGACTAATTTTCCACCCTTGATTTTTGATAGATGTTTTCTAACACAGTTAATTTCTTGAATTGTTGCGCCTGATTTTAACAATAATTTTGTCACAAAGATTTTGTCATCAAGTGTTATTTCATTTGGCATTGCTAAAAGCGATGATCCACCTCCTGAGACAAGGAATACTATCAATTCATCACTTCGTTTGTTTTGAACAAATTTCATGACCTCTTTTGCAGCTTTTACGCTTGTTTGATCTGGTTCTGGATGTCTTGAATTAAAAATTTGAAACTTTTTACCCTTTATTTTCGATCTAGAACTCTTGGGAATTACTATAATTCCACTTTTTATTGGAATTATTGTATTTAGTGCCCTTGTCATAGAGTCTGCTGCTTTTCCAAATGCAACTGAGTAAATGTTAGAATATTTCCCAATATCTAGAGTCTCATTATTGATTCTAATTTCATTAGGCGTTACATATTTTGGAATAATGTTTTCAGGATTTGCTGCTTGAAGTCCTGCTTCTAAAATTTCTAAACATTCTTTTTTCTTATCATTATCTGCTAATTCGTTAAAATTTTGTATTATCATACAACTTACCCAATAATGCAAGATATAATAATAATTAATGGTGCCTTTGATTTATGCAAACAGTACGCATTCCAAAAGTTATCAACTTTGGAGAAAATGCACTTGGTGAAACAGAGTATCCAAAAAATGCCCTAGTCGTTACAACCGTTCCTCCAGAATTATCTGACAAATGGTTAGCAAAAATGGGAATTCAGGATTACATGTTGTATGATCAAGTAAAACCTGAACCGTCAATTGATGACGTCAATACTGTTATTTCACAATTCAAAGACAAAGATCCATCTGTTCTAATTGGATTGGGTGGTGGAAGTTCAATGGATGTAGTAAAATATGCTGCGCCTGAGATGAAAAAAGAAAAAATCTTAATTCCGACAACATTTGGAACTGGAGCTGAAATGACAACTTATTGTGTTCTAAAATTTGATGGTAAAAAGAAATTGTTGCGTGAAGATAGATTCTTAGCTGACATGGCTGTAGTTGATTCATATTTCATGAATGGCACTCCAGACCAAGTCCTCAAAAATTCTGTCTGTGATGCATGTGCTCAAGCTACTGAAGGTTATGATAGTAAACTCGGTAATGACTTGACTAGAACTCTATGTAAACAAGCATTTGAGATTCTTTATGATGCAATTATGAATGACAAGCCAGAAAACTATCCATATGGTTCAATGTTATCTGGAATGGGATTTGGTAATTGCTCTACAACCCTCGGACATGCTTTGTCCTATGTGTTCTCAAATGAAGGCGTACCACATGGTTATTCCTTGTCTTCTTGTACTACAGTTGCACACAAGCATAACAAGTCAATTTTCTATGATAGATTCAAAGAATCTATGGACAAATTAGGCTTTGATAAATTGGAACTCAAAGCTGATGCTTCAGAAGCTGCTGACACCGTTATGACTGATAAAGGACATTTGGATCCAAACCCAATTCCAATATCAAAAGACGACGTTGTAAAATGTCTTGAAGATATCAAAGCAGGCAATTTGTAAAAAATTCAATGATTTTTTACCTTTTTTCTATTTATTGATAAATTGCGAAATTGGCAGCTTGATGAAACTTTTTATTCTCAAGATTTCACGTTAATGTACTTGACTGATAAGAAATTGAAATTTGGTATTCAAAACGGTCTAAATGTTGCAAGAGCAGGTTATACTGAAGACCAAATTTTGACAGCCTGTATGTTGGCTGATAAAACTGGCTATGATTCTATTTTCTACATGGACCATACAAACGTCCCACAATGGAAAAATGCCACTGTATTGGATCCTTGGGTTATGTTATCCGCAATTGCTGCAGTTACAAATAATGTTGAATTAGGGACGTGTGTAACTGATGCAATTAGGAGGCATCCATCTAATATCGCATTAGCTGCTATCACACTTGATAGAGTTTCAAAAGGCAGAGCTATTCTTGGTATTGGTGCAGGTGAGGCTCAAAACCTAAAAGAATTTTGTATTCCATTTGAAAAACCAGTTTCAAAATGGGCAGAACAAATTGAAACAATTCATACATTATACGAATCAACTCCTGATAACACTGTAGATTATAATGGAAAATATTATCAACTTGAAGGTGCATGTTTGCAAGCACCGCCAATTAGAAAACCACGTCCGCCAACTTACATGGCATCTGGTGGTAAACGTACTTTAGCTCTAACTGGAAAACTAGGCGATGGTTGGTTACCTATCGGATACACTCCTGAACTCTTTGAGGATCATGTTGCTCAAATCAAAGTATCTATGGATACCAACAACAGAACTCAAGAAGAGAAAGATAATTTCCAATATGCTTTAGATATTGATGTATACTTTTCTGAAGATGCTGAAGAGTCTTGGGCTCGAATGAAAGAGGCTGTCAAAGTTAGTCTGTTTAAACCTGAAATATTGCGTGTTCACGGATTAAAAGAAATTGAAGGATTTGACTTTGTCAAATACTTTACAGAATATTCAATGTCTGATCAAAGTTGGATTGTCAAGATGAGAGAAGCTGCAACAAAGATTCCAGATCCAATTGCACGTTCTTCAACTGCAGTTGGCACTCCTGATGATGTGATTCCAACATTTGAGAGATTTATGGATGCAGGTGTTAATCACTTTGTAATTAGATTCTGGGGTAAGAATTACTTTGGCTCTATTGATAAATTTGCAAGTCACGTGATGCCTGCCCTTAGAGAAAAGGCAAAACAATAACAAATTCATTCCTAAATTTCACATAGTAAGTCATTTACTCTATATAGCTGTTTGTATTATCAACTCATCCTAAAACCCTCCAATACATCGTGATGCATGCCAGATACACAAACCCCGAATAATTCTCACAGCCCTTTTCGCATCCTGCTGCCATCCTGTGAAACCCGCACTTGGGCCATGCGAAGAATCGTTCCACGACAGACCTTGCCTTGCCATGATGCTTTTGACTCTTGTTTTGTGCGATTTTCTTTGAGTTCCTTTTGTGCGGGACGCAACAGTCAATTCCATGACATCTCAGATAGTCTATGATGCATTTTGCATCATGGCCTTACCTGCATATGCAGAAACAACTGCACATCCCAAATCATCATCTGCCAGTTCTGAAATGTCTTCCAACACGTCAATGAATTTCGTACCGTCATGCTCATTTGCGGGACTGGTCCTAACTGAGATCGGCAGTCCCGTCTCATCCACTGCGACACGAATCCTCGTGCCTGGAATCTTTCTGAATCCGTCATATCCTGCTTCATTGCCCCCTCTTTGGCGGCAATTGATGGTGAATCAATTGAAATTTTTTGCAGGTCAGTCCTTCCTTCCTTGCCTGTGTGCGGACTTGATCAGTCCTGACAGGATCCTTTTCCAGATGCCTTTTTGCCGCAGTCCCCGAAACCGCAGATGTGCGGCGGGTTTTGGGCCGCACTTGTCTGGCATGTCTGCCCGTCTGCATCCGGTAGCTAACGCAAACAAAACTCCATTGATTGTCGTCCCATCATCACATCTCGGACGTCCTGTTTTTGCAGGTTTTGGTGATTGTGGTGAAATGGCAGTACTCCATTGGGCATCTGAGACTTCTTTATGAATCATGAAAAATGCTTCAACAATGCTGTTCTTAGATCTGTATTGTCATGAATGATTTACTAGATGATCTGTTTTAGGATAAGTTATCAATCAAAATCCATCGCATTACATGTGGGATTGTTTTGGGAATCGGGCACTCACTATTAAAAATGAAGACAGCATGAAAATAAAACCGGACGAAAAAATAACGTATGAGCAATTTACAACGGATTTGAAAACAGAAGGCAAGATTGCGTCTCAAAGAGTACGGTTTGTCAAACAACTGACATCACAAAGAAAATTAAAAGCTGAGTTTGAATTGATTGGTACAGACGAAAACTTGGCTAGAAAAATCTAATGTAAGGGAGACCAAGACCAAAGGGGACCTTGGTCGTTTTGGCGGCATCTCAATTGCTTGCATGAAGACACTGTACGCGTCTTGATTTATTGATTTATTGGTAAAAGAAATATCTCTGTTGGGTGTCATTGGCAGCAGTCATGCTGAATCAAAACGGCCGTATGGGAATTTCAAGGCATCAAAGGCATCCCAAGGGCAAAAATATCAAAAATGCGTGGCAACCGTGACGATTAGGTTTATTTAGCATGCGTGAATACATGGATCAGGTATGGCAGGCATGGACAAAGCTGCAATTGCGCTTACCATTGCAATTGTGACAGTCGGCGTAGGGACGGCATACTATATGGATGCGTCTCAAAACGCAGTTCAGGCAGTCCCTGCCCCAGCAGTTTCAAAGGTTGCCGAGCCAGGAATTCAGCCGGACACATTTGCAGATACTGCAGAGAGGGCCAAAGAGGCCGCCCCATCTAAACCGACGAAAGCAGGTTGGGACAGACTAGCATCAGCACAGGATCCCGGTGTAGGCCATGAGGGCCATCAACTTGCAATCATTTTGGCGCCAAGTGACAAAGTGTATTCGGGCACGCTAAAGTATGACGCATCTGAAAAAATACAGCTGGTTACGCTACATGGACCGTTAGCTGATGGGGAAGACAGGGGGCAGGCAGTTTGGACCCCTGATGGCAAAACAAAGTTTGCGCTGACATTTGTCGATCCGATGAATTCAAAAGGCGAGTGGAAGTTTGCCGGCAACGCATTAGCGGTCCACACAATGAACGCCACGCCATTCGTGGTTGATTACAAAGTATACTTTGAAGAGAAACGAGTGTCTGAAACTGTAATGACTGGAACAGCACAGTCAGTACAAGACCCGGGCGTGGGTCACGAATCGCATCAGCTTGCGGTGCTGTTGGCACCGTCAAGTGACGTATATTCCGGAATTCTTTCATACTCTGCTTCTGAAGATGTTCAGCTAGTTACGCTAAGGGGCCCAGTTGGCGCTGACGAAAAACCGGCAAAGACTTGGACCCCTGATGGCAAAACAATCTTTGAATTGACATTTGTTGATCCAAAGAATGCGATGGGCTCATGGGAGTTTGCCGGCAACGCATTAGCGGTCCACACAATGCATCCAAATGAGTTTGCTGTCAGCTATTCTGTAAGCGCAACGACAACGACAACGACAACGACAGCAGCAGCGGCGGCTGCAGGAAAAACTATGGAGGCAAAAGATGGGGCGAGGGCAGAAGACGGCATGCACACGATGGAGAAGGAGAAGACTGGAATGTCATCCGGCCCGCAAACAGTCACAGTTGACATTCCGTCCGGAACGTCAGTTCCAGGTTGCGAAGAGGCCAACGAGTGCTTTACTCCGGCAGATGTTACAATCAATGCAGGAGACGCCGTTGAATGGGTTAACGTAGATACGGCAGCACACACGGTAACGGCCGGAACTCCGGCAGACGTCATGGCAGAGGTCTTTGACAGCAGCCTGATTATGGGCAGTGCGTCATTTGCACATACTTTTGACAATGTAGGCAGCTATGATTACTTCTGCATGGTACATCCATGGATGGCAGGCACGGTACAAGTGGACTGACCGCACATACACACGCATACACCTATATACAAATACGCCCTCTTTTTCTTACTTTATCTGATTTTTACGTACAGTCCTATTGTACGCGACTCCAAACCTATGAGCCTCATCTCGTACGCGTTGCAAAATTTTCAAAGAATCTTTGCATCTTGGGATCAAGATAGTTTGTAGCTTAATTCCAAACAATTAACGTGGCATCCTCGTCTCATCTTCCACATACCAAATCACGAAACTCAAAATCACGCATCCAAAAACTTGCTGTACGGTAGCACTTTGAATCCTGCCTCCACGCATTGCGCATCAAACCTCTCGGAGCGCATCTTCTCGCCTAGCACTCGCTTTAGCGCAGAATACGCAATCTCGACTATCCGTCTTTTTCCCGCATCCTTGAGCCCCTTCCATTCATCAAAACCGTGTTTGCCGACATGCAAAATCCCTTTTCTTCTCAGTTTGGACCTTGTTATGTGCGGCACGGCGTTTTTCTCTGTTCTGATTGCAGGAACTGCCTTGCTTGTCTCGCAGCACTCGAAATTATTCTGATCGTCATGTGCCCTGTCTGCATGAGCGGATTTTATCACGGTGCAGTGTCTCTTTGCATACTCAAACAAGGAACAAACCGTTTCGTATCAGAGCCGTTCCCGTGCGTATCCTGTAGGATACGATCTTTTCTGATTTTAGATCAGATGATACGCGCAGTCTGGCATATTCGCGTCCCTGCCTCTTCCATTTGCGCTCCAGACAGGTCCCGTTGTTTGTGACGGACAGTCCCGAAGAGTCAAAGGCCAAACCAACGGCATCCTCCAGATTCGGATTGCCGAGTTCCGGCCGCAGCCGTAGTATCCTTCTTCTGGTTTGCGTGAAATGAATCTCGGGGATCTTCACAGCCTCGGAGAGTCCCCCTGCATGCTCCCTGAGCCGTTCTGCAGGCAGTACCAGACCCGATATGCAGTCCCGTAAGAAGACCGATTTGTGAGTCCGTGCATCTGTATGGGGCGCCGATTTTGCTTCTGCTCGTTTTTTCCAATTCCTGTTTTTGTTTTTTCAAAAAAGATACGTCTATCAGGCAAGTTTCTCTGCTAATGAGGGCAAGGTTTGTCGTGGAACGATTCTTCGCATGGCCCAAGTGCGGGTTTCACAGGACAGCAGCAGGATGCGAAAAGAACTGTGAGAATTATTTGGGGTTTGCATATCTGGCATGCGTCATGATGTATTGGAAGGTTTTAGGATGAGTTGTGAATGTCTGTGACTTTGTTTAGATGCATTTCTGCATGCTCTCTCTTTTTTGCTTAGATACAGAATCATTAGTTTGAATGAACCATGCAATTCTTTTTGAGGTCCCATCTTAACAACGAACATGGTGCAATTGTCAATCAAAAAGGGCCCTTTTGTCTATATATTTTGAATACCTTGTTTATGATCCTATGTTGAAATGTGTACATATGATTGAATCTCATGTCTTCTTCTCTAAGATGGTTGATGAGCTCGTAGAATTTTCTGAATATGATCCAGAATTAGCTGATGGTATAAAGTGGCTTGATGATCAGGCACAGAAAAAAGGAATTACATTTTATGATATGGTCTTTGAAGTGTTGTACAAACATGATGTAAATTCCAAAGCTAAAGATTGGCTTAGTACAAGAAATTAAAAATTATTTTCTCAAGTCTAGTGTTTTGTATTCGCATCCTTCTGGACCGCAATATTTTCCAACATAGACTGCTTTTGGTCTGTACAGTGCTGGTTTTGGAGCAGCTTCTGCAAATTTTTCCTCTATGATATGCGCTGCCCATCCTGCAACTCTTGAAATTGCAAAGATAGGTGTGTTAAGGTCTACTGGAATTTTTAACATATAATATATTGAGGCACTGTACAAATCTACATTTGGATAAATATCTTTGTTTTTTTGTAATTTCATTTCAGATATAGTTGACGTCTCAACTTTTTCTGTCATGTCAAACCATGGTTCTTTAATTTTTGCTGCAAGCTCTCTTGATAATTCTTTTAGTACTTGTGCTCTAGGATCATATGTTCTGTACACTGCATGACCCATTCCCATAATTCTTTCACCCTTGCCCATTTTTTCTTGAATCCATGGTTGAACTTTGGATATTTCCCTTATCTCTAACAACATCTTCATTACTTCTGTATTGGCACCACCATGTAATTCTCCACTTAGTGCACCAATTGCGGCACTTGATGCTGAATACATATGTGCTCTTGTTGATGCAACTTGTCTTGCTGTAAATGTTGATGCATTGAATGTATGGTCTGCATGAAGAATTAAACAAATATCGAATATTTTTTCAACTTCGGGATCTGGTTTTTCACCTGACATCATGTATAAGAAATTTGCAGCATGACTAAGTGATGAATCAGGATCTACAATTTCTAATCCATTTCTAATTCTTTGCCAGCTGGCAACAATTGTTGGAACTTTGGCAATGAGGTTTATTGCTTTATCATAACTTGCGTCTTTGCTTGAAAATTCTTCATCATAATATCCTGCAAGTGCAGACACAAATGCCTGAAGCATATCCATGGGGTCTGCATCTTTTCTCCAATTCCCCATGTTTTTTTGCATTTGTTTTGGAATGAATCTTGCTTCTACCAATTTTGCATTAAATTCATCTAATTGTGGTTTTGTTGGAAGACTGTCATAAAGTAACAAGTATGCTGTTTCCTCAAATGTAGAATTTTTTGTAAGATCTAAAATATCAAATCCACGGTAAATCAGCTTGCCTTTTTCCCCATCGATGTTAGAAATTTTGGTATCTGCTACCTCAATTCCCCGCAAGCCAATATTTTTAGTCTTCATATTGAACCTATCAAAAATCTTCTATTATATTTTCGCCAATATTATATTTCCTAATGATTTAAAAGACGGATTGAATCAAAATCGTCATACGATGAGTTCTACTGGAAAAATAATAGGAATTGGAATTGCAATTATCATAATCGGTATTGGAGTTATTTATGGAATGGGTGGAATTGATGAAAATAATCAAGCGCCCACTGAGACAACAATGCCTGAAACTGTAGTTGCAGAAGATGCAGGATTAACCGGTGAAATAGATATTGGATTGATCTTACCGTTATCTGGTGACTTGGCAACTCATGGAATAGAGAATTGGGAAGGATCCAAGTTCGGACTGGAGGATTTTAATGCGCATTTGAAAGACATTGGAGAGCCATGGACGCTCAGAATGACATCTGAGGATTCAGCCACTAATCCTGTAATTGCATTAGAGAAGCTAACTACACTAAATGCAAAGGGCATTGGAATTGTAGTAGGTCCAGAAACTAGTTCTAATATTAGAAACATGAAAGGATATTCTGACTCAAACAACATGTTGTTGATTAGTTGTTGTTCATCAGCTCCTGCTTTGGCTATTCCAAATGACAGCGTATATCGTCTAGTCCCAGATGACTCAAACCAAGGCACTGCACTTGCAAAACTAGTCCAACATGAAGGAATTGAAGTATTAGTTCCTGTCTGGAGAGGAGATACATGGGGAGATGGACTAAGTGATGCAACAACTAGTTCATTTGTTCAAAGAGGCGGAATGATTGATGATGGTATACGATACAATCCAGAAGCACCGGAATTTTCTGCATCAACGTCACTACTGGCTGAAAAAGTTAGAGGATATGTAGATGAATACGGTGCAGACAAAGTTGCAGTTGTCTTTTTAGGATTTGCAGAGATTTTACAATTTGTACAGTCCGCATCAGAACATGAAGGACTAGATGAAGTAAGATGGTTTGGACCTGGTGCAAACACCAAAGAGCACAAACTAATTGATGATCCAATCGGATTAGAGTTTTCAACTAATATTCAATTTACTACAGTTCAAGTTGCAGCATCAAAGAATCCAACTTATGAAAGAGTACAAGCTCATCTAACAGAAACACTTGGACGTACTCCAAATACATTTGTCCATTCATCATACGATGCAGTGTGGATTATTGGTCTTGCAATGCTTGAAACTCAGAGTTCGGATGTTAGTAAAATAAAGGCAGCAATTCCTGAAATTGCAGCAAATTATAGTGGGGCAATTGGGGTCACAAAACTTAATGAAGCAGGAGATTTGGCTCAGGCAGACTACGAGGTTTGGGGAATTAGAGATGGGCATTGGGTATTGCTAGGACAATATACGCAATCTACTGACTCTATATCGTTAATTTAGGATATTCCTAAGTATAATTTTCCAAGTTCAGGATGTTTTAGTAATTCATCCGGTTTTCCTTTGAAGACATTCTTACCATTTGCCAAAAGATAAACAAAATCACCCAAAGTTAATGCCCGTTTCACATTTTGTTCTACAAGAATCACAGTAATTCCAAAATCATCTCTAATTTGTTTAATTTTTGAGAGCACCTCATTTGCTAATTTGGGAGACAGACTTGCAGTAGGTTCATCAAACAACATAACACTTGGACGTCTTATCAGCGCCATTCCCATAGCAAGCATCTGACGTTCACCGCCGCTTAGTGTATTTGATTTGGTATTTTCATATTTTTTCAGTACTGGAAACGCATCAAAAATTTCAGGCATTCTTTGGACTACAAGTTTTGGTTCCAATGTGTAGCTTGCCATAATTAGATTCTCTCTTATTGTAAGATTAGAAAATACGTTATCTATTTGTGGAAGATACGCAATCTTTTTTCTTGCAATCTCATGTGGTGCAAGAGTAGTGATTTTTTCTCCGTTATAATTAATCTCACCAGAATATATGGCACATAAACCAAAGATACTTTTGAGCAGAGTACTTTTTCCACTTCCGTTTGGCCCTACAATAACTGTAATCTCTCTTTCTCTTGCCTCAAATTCTACATCAAAAAGCACACGGCTATTAACGTATCCAGAACCAAGATCATTCACATTAATAATTGAGGGGGCTATTTTTTGTGACATTTATTCCCCTAGATAAGATTCCACAACTTTAGGATGTTTAATTATATCATCCGAATTCCCATCTGCAATAATTTTCCCTCTATTCATTGCAAAGACATGGTCTGCATATTGTAGTGCGATATCTAATCTGTGTTCTACAATCAAAAACGTAATGTTTTGCTTTTCGCAAAGAGTGGAAATTTTCTTAAAAATCTCATGTGCCAATGTTGGATTGACTCCAGCAATAGGCTCATCCATTAATATCATAGACGCACCTGACATCATCGCTCTGCCTAATTCCAAGAGTTTTTGCTGGCCACTGCTTAGATTCTGACTTGCAGTATCTTTTTGCCCTACAAGGTTTACCATCTCCATTATTTCCATAGTCCTTTCTGTAATCTTGCTTTCATCTCCTTTCCATTTTGATTTGAGCGGAGCTACAAGAAAGGATTCACCAGAATTACCGCCACTTGAAATCAGAAAATTCTCCATTGTAGTTAGAGTGCCAAAGGGTTGAGGGATTTGCCATGTTCTAACTAGACCTGTATTATATGTATCAAAGAGACCTTTGCTAGTAATATCAATGCCATCAAAAATAATCTTACCTGTGTCAGGTTTTAGGAGACCGGAAATCGCATTAATCAGAGTAGTTTTTCCACTTCCATTTGGGCCAATTAACTGGTATAATTTACCTGACTCTATTTCCATATTAATCCCATTTAGCACTAAAGGACCATCAAAGCTTTTTGTAACATCCGAAATTGACAGAATGCCCATAAAAACATCAAAGGAGTAAAGAAATTAAGGGTTTCTTATCTTGGAATGATAACTTGGTCATTGATCCAATATTTTCTGATGCTATAATTTTTGCAAGTCTTTTGGCTTTACTCGGTATTGGATTGACACTGACATATCTTACAACCAGAGTTCCAAACTTTGCACATGCGTCATTTGCAACTATTGGGGTATATATTGCATTAATTACATCGCAGATTTGGGGAAACACGCCGTACATTGCAATCCCCACATCATTTGCAATTTCTGGAGTAGTTGCAGTTGCATTATACACGTTTATCTTAAAACCCCTGATTCGCAAAGGTGCATCACAAGCAATCCAAATGATTGCAACATTAGCGTTTGACTTGATCATAATTGCAATGCTGAACATCATTGCAGATTATATCGTGAACACATACCAAATTACATCAAGAGAGTTCACACTACGAAGTTATGACGTTGAATTTATGGGATTGCCCTTAATTGTATTTGTGGCACCAATTGCAGTTGCAATCTTGGCAATAACGCTGCACATTATACTAAGAAAAACAAAGTTTGGCATTGCAATGAGGGCTGCAACTGAAAACTCTGATTTATCAGAAGTAGTTGGGGTTGATGTAAAGCGAGTTTTTGGAATATCGTGGTTGTTAGGTGGCGGTCTTGCAGGAATAGCAGGATCCCTGATGTCGCTGTGGTTCCAAGGAGATCCAAATTTGGGCCCACAGATAATACCAAGTGTATTTGCAGCAAGTATTGTAGGGGGATTTTTCAGCATTTATGGTGCGATAGCTGGAGGTTTACTTGTAGGGCTGACTGAAGTTTTAGGAACACGATTTTTGGCAGGAGAATTTGGCGCATGGCTAATTGCATACAGACCGCTAATTCCGTTAGTCTTTATTGTTGTAACATTACTATTAGCACCACGCGGGCTAGCGGGAATAAACTGGTCAAGGTTGAGGAGAAATGGTTCTAGAATCTGAGGCAATATTTATCATAGACTTACTTGCAATCTTTGCAGTCTATGTCATTGTCAATCTAAGTTTGAATATGGAGTTTGGGTATGCAGGAATCCCAAACTTTGGTAAAGTATTGGCAGTAGGTGCTGGTGCATTTGTTACAGCATCAATTCCGGGCAGAATTTTTGCAAGTATGGCAGGAATTGAAGGTGATTATATTGGAAACAATCTTGCAATAGTTTCTGAGATTAACATATGGTTAGTAGATAACACTGGAATCGGATTTGCAGTATTCTTTTTGACATTAATTGTTGCAGCAGGAGTAGGGGGAGGCATAGGATTACTTACGTCATATCCTGCAATACGGTTAAGAGGGGACTATCTTGCAATTTCATTGCTAGCTTTTGGTGAAAGCATTAGGGTAATTGGAAATAATTTCACACCGCTGGTTGGAGGCACGCTAGGAGTTCAAGTGCCAGATCCACTATCATTTCTTCCAGACGAATTACGATTCACAGTAGCTACAATTGGATTGATTCTCATTGCAATTGCAGTCTATATTTTCAGCGAGAGAATGATTCGCTCGCCACTTGGACGAATGCTTAGAGCAGTCAGAGATAACGAGGTGGCAGCAGAATCACTTGGAAAGGATGCTACAAAGATTAGGATCAAAGTAATCATGGTGTCAGCTGCACTAGCAGCTATTGGTGGTGCATTATACGCATTTTATGTGGGTGGAACAATTGCTTTTGCCTATGATAGGGCAAGCTGGACGTTTTGGCCCTTTTTGATGATTCTCATTGGAGGGTTGGCAAACAACAAGGGAGTGCTAATTGGAACACTACTCTTTGTAACACTACGAAAGTTCATCATCTTTTTCAAGGATTCATTTCAAGGATATGTCCCATTTGATGTTGTCTGGCTTGACTTTTTGTTGTTGGGAATAATTTTGCTTGTAATCTTATTGTACAGGCCACAAGGAATATTTGTTGAAAAACCGACCCCAACCATTAATCAGAATGGAGAACCGTCAGGAATAAGGAAGATGTTTGGTTTCTTTTTTAAATGAAACTAAATTTACTTTGTAGCATTGATGTAGTTTATTTTTTACAAGTTTTGGATTATTTTTGCTCAGAAAATACATACCAGATTGTCTAATATGTCAACTTTTGACCATAAATGAGAATTTCTAATCAAAAATTAATTGACTCCACAAGAACGTAAACAATTGGAAAAATTAGATGAATTAATTTTGGATGCGTCTCCTGAAGAGTTGCAAAGAATTCAAGAAATTGACCATCAAACCCAAATGGATGGTTTATCATTATATGATGTCTATGTCGATTCTACTTCTTTGGTTAATCAGAGTATAAAAAAATCTGTTAAGGAATAATTTTATTCTTAATTTAAATGAGGGTTTGTACTTTTTGTGATTATATTGGCAGCATCTAAAACTAAGACATCTAAAAAGACAACCAAAAAGGTAACTGCTAAAAAAACAGCGCCTAAAAAGACAACCAAAAAAACTAGTAAAGCTAAACAAACTAAAGTTATTTGTATTTCTCATAAGGAAGATGCAGACGGTATTAGTTCTGCAGCATTAATTCGCCAAGCTTTTGGCGGAGATGCCATTCTTGTTGACTATCCTGATCAAATGGATGCACTACGTCAAGTCATTCAAGATGAGAAACTAAAATCTTTATACATCTGTGATTTAGGATTAAGCAAAAAAACACAAGATGAATTTATTGATATTTTGAGTATTCTCAGAAAAAATAAAGTTTCAGTCACTTACATTGATCATCATGACATTGATCCTACAGTTGTAAAATCCTTAGAAAAAATAAAAGTCAAAGTTATTCATGATATCAATGAATGTACTGCTGTACAAGTTTACAGAGCATTCAAATCAAAACTAGATGATCATGCTTCTTTTGTTGCAACATGTGCTGCAATTACTGATTATATGGAAGATAGACCTTATGGCTCCAAACTCCTTCAAATTTATGATAGACAATTTGCATTAATTAGTGCAACAGTGCTTACCTACAACATTGTCGGACATCAAAAAGAACCTGATTATTTGTTATATTTGGTAGAAGAACTATCTGAATCTAAATTCCCACATCAGATTCCAAATACTTTTGAGTTTGCTCAAATCCAAGTAGAGAAATTATCCCAAATGATTGCCAAAGTAAAGAAAGGAATGAAGACTATGAAGAACTTGGGACATATGGAAATTTTAGATGCTGGTGCAAGCGGTGCTGTTAATTTTGTAATGGGATTGTCTGGAAAAGATGTTGGTGTAGCGTACAAAGAAAGAGTTGATCATGGCATCTATGCTGTTTCAGTTAGAGGTTCAAAAGACTGTAAAGTTCATTTGGGTAGAATTGTAAACTCTTTGGCAACTGAACTTGGTGGTTCTGGAGGTGGGCATGATAGAGCATGTGGTGCTGTAATCCCAAAACCAAAAATAAAAAAATTCATCACAGAGTTAAATAAAAAAATAAAATAATCGCTGTAAGAATCTAGGAATCTTTTTTACAAGATGTGCTATTGAAATTCTTCCTGGCCCTGTTACTATAATTCCAAGAACCACTGCTAACATTACTAAGTCCCATTCCCATCCTCCTTTGGAAACAAAAAATCCATTTTCCCATCTGATGTGAAACATTGCACCTAGTAAAATTACTGAAAATACATCTCCTGTAATTCTAGTTAATACGCTTACGACTAGGAATATTCCTCCAATAAACTCTGCTAATGCAATTGGTAATTGCAATTCTGGCGGAATTCCAATACTGACTAATCATTCTTGCCAACTGGGATCAAATTTTTTCAAACTATGTACATGAATGTTGCCCCAATCGATGCGCTAATTCCCCAATGCGTGATGCCGTGCAACACGTTTTCTTTTAAGGATGCTTCAGTATTCGTGGAGATTCGCTTTTCAGATTTGTTAAAAGGCTTTATCCAAATCTAAATCAAACTGGAACAATTTTTTAATATTTTAAACACAAAAATTCTTTAAAATTGAATCGACTATTTTTTGTCCTTACACTTGTAATTGGTGTTATTTTTAACTTATCCTAAAACAGATCATCTAGTAAATCATTCATGATGATACAGATCCAAGAAAACATTGTTGAAACATTTTTCATGATTCACAAGGAAATCCCAGATGCCCAATGGAGTACTGCCATTTCACCGCAATTGCCAAAACCTGCCAAAACAGGACGTCCGAGACGTGATGATGGGACGACAATCAACGGGGTTCTGTTTATGTCAACTACCGGATGCAGACGGGCAGGCATGCCAGACAAGTACGGCTCAAAACCCGCCGCACATCTGCGGTTTCGGGAACTGCGGCAAAAAGGCATCTGGAAAAGGATTCTGTCAAGGCTGATCAAGTCCGCACACAGGCAAGGAAGGAAGGATTGACCTGCAAAAAATTTCAATTGATTCCCCACCAATTGCTGCCAAAAAAGGGGCGATGAAGCAGGATATAGCGGATTCAGGAAGATTCCAGGCACGAAGGTTCATGTCGCAGCGGATGAGACGGGACTGCCGATCTCAGCTGGGACCAGTCCCGCAAATGAGCATGACAGTGCGAAATTCATTGACGTGCTGGAAGACATTTCAGAACTGGCAGGTGATGATTTGGGACGTGCAGTTGTCTCTGCATATGCAGACAAGGACTATGATGCAAAATACATCAGAGACTATCTGAGATGTCATGGAATCAACTGCCGCATTTATACAAAAGGAACTCAAGGAAAATCGCACAAAACAGGAATCAAAAGCATCATGGCAAGACAAGGTTTGTCGCGGAACGATTCCTTGCATGGCCCAAGTGCGGGTTTCACAGAACAGCAGCAAGATACGAAGAGAACTGTGAGAATCATTTGGGGTTTGCATATCTGGCATGCGTCATGATGTATTGGAGGGTTTAGGATGAGTTGCAAAAGCACACGGCCCTGTATGGCACAAATCCGACATGAAGAATAATCGACTTTCAATCGCAGGAACTGATGCAGATGCAAGATGGGGATGATCCTCCAAATCAAAGGGTCGGATATTCGGGCATAAACTGCACATGGGTTGCAGCGCCGGCAAGTTGATTGTTCCATTGTCCGCCGGCGTCAGTGCTGCAAACATTCGTGATGGCAGGACGTTTGACGCATTGATAAAATTACTTTCAGGAATCATACAGAATATTTTGGCAGATCCTGCATACGATGATTCCAAACTGCATGATTCGTGCGGCAAAAAACATCCGGGGTTGTCACTCCGATAAGACATACCCGCGTACGTCCCCAGAAAGAATCAAGCTTGTGGAATTTTACGACTCTGCGATCGGTCATGAGTTGTATGCGGATAGAAGAACCTCAATTGAACCGCTCTTTGAGACATTCAAAGACGCGTTTGGCATCAGAGAGTTCCCGTAAGGGGATTATGCAATGTGAAATCATCTGTGTTGATCTGCGTTTTGGCGTACAGTTGGCAGCGTATTGCAATTGCATGTCGGTGCAGAGAATCATCCAAGAATTGTAAAGAGAATGCCTTGCTGTTGAATGATTTTAGACTTTATTTTTGTAAACCATTATGCCCGAGTCTCATGTAATTATTTCTAATTCTACAAAACTCACAAACAAATCTACCGCTAACATTAATCTCGAATTTCCATAATTCTCTTACATTTAGGATAGGTCTGCTTGATTGTTCACTATAAGATAGAGTAATTTCATAGATATAGGTCGTGCAAAAACATTCATGCGATTTATTGCATCAGAATCAACATCTCAAATTCCTTAATCCCGAGTTTCTCAAGCAATCCTGATAAAATGTACTCAGTATTTGTTGTTCTATCTGTAAATGCAATGGCAGTGCTATCTATTTATACAAGTAACATTATTGTCACTCAATGATAAAAATGACTCAAATTATGCTGCTTGCAATAGCAGCAACTCTAACTACGACAATGACGTTTGCATATGCCCAAAGTGACTCTACACCTGTGGCTCCTGACATCAGCAGTTTAACTTCACCCACCTTGATCACAGATGACGGCCAGCACATCTATGTCTATGATAGTAGTAACGGCAAGGTGACGGCCTATGATTCAAGCGGCGCCGAAGATACCTCCAAGAGCTTTACACATGCTGAAAGTCCAGCTATAGCTTCTCGCGATCACATGGTATACGACGATGGATACATTGTCTTCCTTGAGACATTATCGAGCGATAGTAGGAAAGCCATCTCCGTAGTCTTTGACGGCAACTATAATGACACGCCTCCTGGTAAGTATGATGTTGAATTTTTCAGTTCCAAGACACTGAATGAGGCATCACTTGATGGACATACCTATACGCTTGACGCCAATGCAAAAACAATCACACTTACTGCTAACTCAGCAACACCTGCAGATGACTCAGCAACACCTGCAGATGACTCAGCAACACCTGCAGATGACTCAGCAACACCTGCAGATGACTCAGCAACACCTGCAGATGACTCAGCAACACCTGCAGATGACTCAGCAACACCTGCAGATGACTCAGCAACACCTGCAGATGACTCAAATGAGCAAACAATCACACCTACTGATGTTCCCGCTTTTGTCTTGGATGACTCAAAGCTGGTTCTAAAGGCTCCAGATAGCGACGGCCATCTTTTGGCAGACAGATACATGGTGGTCTATGTTGACGATATCAATAGCATCGGCAACATTGCCGTACACGGTACGGAGCCTACTTCAACTGATTCCCCCAGACTGTCAATTCATGATAAAGATACAAATGAAGGATACATACGTGATGCGAATAGAAGCTCTAGCGGATGGAATGTGACAATTCCTGCTGCTAACTTGTCAGCAGGTGATAACGAGTTTTATATGCGTAATCTGGCAAGCGATGGTGACGACCCAAGCTGGGCCAGTTTCCATATATTCATTGCAGAAAAGCCGCAAGATGCCCCCGATGCCATAGGCGTCTCGTCTTCTGATAACGCTGCCGCTATCAAATCAAAGATAGAGAACGCACCTAGCGGTGCCGTGGTAACGTTTGAAGATGGCAGATACGACAGCATTGGAAAGATTGCAATCTCAAAGCCGCTGACATTAAAGTCCGCAACTGGCGACCAGAACGACTCTGATGCAATATTCAGAGGAGACATCACATTTGACATAAGGTCAAGTAATGTCAGGGTTGCCGGCCTAGAGTTTGTCGGCGTGACCTCGGAGGCCCCTGTTCAAGTACCCTGGATAACCGTAAGCGACGTTGTCATCGAAAAGAATCTTTTTGATGGCACATCAAACTTCGGCGTCTACAGGTTCAATGATAAAAAAACCGATACCGATTCACTGGACAAAGGCACATACGCAGAGAGGCTGACTGTTGACCAAAACGTCTTCAAAGACATAGGATTTCAGGGCATGAGCAGTGCAGAAAAGACCGCCGTTACGGATGACAAGATCATTCCTGCGGGTAGCAAGGGCACAGCCATAAAGATTGACGGCGTCAGGGATTCTGTCATATCCGACAATGAGATTGACAAGAGTACGGGATCCGGCATACTGCTAAACTTTGCAGAGGATGTGACTGTCAAGGGCAACACAATAAAGAATGTCATAAAAGACGGCATCAAGGTTGACCGTTCCGCGTCAGGAATCATCATTGATGATAACGACATAACAAACTCGGCGTATGCCGACAGGTTCACTGATAATGACACTGACACGACGACAATCAAGCCAATCGATTCTG
Organism: Candidatus Nitrosopumilus sp.; assembly: GCA_963422575.2. Taxonomy (GTDB): domain Archaea; phylum Thermoproteota; class Nitrososphaeria; order Nitrososphaerales; family Nitrosopumilaceae; genus Nitrosopumilus. The sequence goes on from CAXXKU010000001.1 coordinate 1,639,146, forward strand.
CATATGCGGCAATTGCAATACTAAAGGCCGATGACGCAGTAGTCAGGGACAATACAATAACCGAATCCAAAACTGGCATACTGTTCTGCAAAGGGACCTGCGATGTGAATTACGATCCAATTCCGATGAGTGATTCCAGATCATACAGCGAGGGCCCATCAACCGGCCATGTGACTGGAAATATTCTTAAAGATATTGGGATGCAGTATATAGTCAACGCAGATCCTGATGAAAGACTGCCAGCACAGCTGAACTACTTTGATGCGGCAGATCCGGATTCCAAGATAAAGGGTAAAGTGTATTACGGACCATGGTACGACGATGAGGCACTGACGACATTGTCGACAACCGGCACCGCCGTCCAGATCTCAAATGCAAGGGCATTCTCAAGCAGCACGTGCTCCATTAGCTTGGAGCATAGCTCGATGACCTTCTCCAACACGATCTACGGGCAAAACTCAGATACTGAGACGCAAAGTGTCGCCAATGAGGGATCAAGTGATCTTACAGGAATAATGTTGGAGAGTACCGGCTGGAAAAAGGCTGACGGAACAGTCCTCTCGACAGTCCATACGGACGTAAAGGAGACCGGCACTGACGATTACCAGAAGCTTTCAAGCACAGATACAGCGAGTTTTGACACCAATCTTGCTGCAAGCTCTGCTGAAAAGCTGTCTCTGGAATTCGTGATGGATCTGAGGGACGCAACCAGCGGACCTGCAGAAGAGCTGACTGAGAACGTAACATACCTGGCATCGTGCAGTTGATTAGTTAGAAATGAACCTCAAAAAACCCCTTTTTTTTATCCTATTTTCACTTATCCTCCTTGTTCCCGCATTCCCTGCCTTTGCCCAGGTCGGGTATGATACGGACTCCCTTGCAAAGACCCTCAGGGTCCAGACTGGCGGCACCGGCACGTTTGCGTGGGTTGTGCAGAACCTGTCATCTGATACTTTGGACGTATCAGTCACGGTGTCAGGCGATGGAGCCCAGTACGTCACACTGGATAATCCGAACCCTGCCATCCCCCCAAACGGCTCCGTTTCCGTTATCCTTACAGTTGCCGCACCCACGGAGTCAGGCACATTTGATGCAACAATAAGTGCAAAGCCCGCAAACCCTGAAAGCCAGGCAGCGGGTGTGTTTCACAAATTTTCCATAATCTCATCTTCTTCACAACAAAACGAAGGCCTGGATGACGCGCCCCAGTCCGAGACTGCACCCTCCAATGAGGACGCGCCCCAGTCCGAGACTGCACCCTCCCATGAGGACGCGCCCCAGTCCGAGACTGCACCCTCCCATGAGGGAAGGGCAAGCATTCCAGAAAAGTCATCTGGACCCTCCCATGAGGGAAGGGCAAGCATTCCAGAAAAGTCATCTGGACCCTCCCATGAGGGAAGGGCAAGCATTCCAGAAAAGTCATCTGGACCCTCCCATGAGGGAAGGGCAAGCATTCCAGAAAAGTCATCTGCACCCGCTGACGGCACCTCTGATGGTACCTCTAGCGGCTCGTCATCAGGCAGGTCCGGCGGCGGAGGCGGCGGAGGCGGTGGCGGAGGCGGCGGCAGCGGAAGAATAGGCGTCGGACCGTCAAGCTCGTCTGATGCCGTCTACCTCAAGGAGGTATCCTGGGACTGCAAGGCAGGTCTCATATCCGTAATTGCAGGCCCCGCAGTCGACTCGTTGCACGTCTCGGTGAGGACCTCCCTTGCCGGCGTCGTACAGGGCACGCTTTCTGAGGATGCAACCGTACCCGGCTTTAAGAAATTTACAGCGCCGATGCTCGCAGACGAGGACTACATAGGAATCAAGGTGATGTCCCTTTCCGGCAGGGATTCTGCAATTCTTACCGAGTCCATAAGCGTGGACTCTTGTACCGGCTCAAACCAGTACAGCGTCCCGAAAGATGATGATGATGATGATGCGCCAAAGCCTGATGATGGCGCCGCCGCCTCTGTCACGCCAAAGGATGCCATACCGGTGCCCAAAAAGGAACAGCCCTCCTCAGGCATGCTTGAAAAGCCGCTTGGCATAGCGCCTTTTGTCGATGACACGGTGGATCCGCAGTCATACGTGGACAGGTACAACTCCGAACCCGAATACCGAAAATGGTTCCACGAGAACTATCCGCAATACGACACCATATACCAGGCAGTCGGGTTGCCAGAGCCTTCCGTAGGCGCCCCCACACCGGACATAGAGTGCGGCATGGGATATGAGCTTGTAGACGGCGCATGCAGGGAGGCGGTATCAGAGACTGCGCCTGCCGACGACGGGAGCGGCATGGATGATGACGACGGAGGCGGGGGCTGCCTGATAGCCACTGCCGCCTTTGGAACGGAGCTGGCGCCCCAGGTACAGGCACTGCGCGAGACAAGGGACGGGACATTGATGCAGACCTCCTCAGGCCAGTCCTTCATGGGCGCGTTTAACGCCGTCTACTACTCGTTCTCGCCGCAGATTGCAGACATCCAGCGCCAGAACCCGGCATTCAACGACGCAGTGAGGCTTGCAATAACGCCCATGCTTTACACTTTGCCCGTGATGGATGCGGCCCATGACGAGGCGTCTGCCGTGTCCCTCGGCCTTGCCGTAATATCGCTAAACGCCCTGATGTATGCCGGATTGCCTGCAGTCGGAATGCTCTTTCTTGCAAGGGCCGCAGGAGGGAGGAGGCGTAGCAGCAGCGGTGGCGGCGGCGGCGACGGCGGCTTGGATCGCGCCCAGTCGTCTTAGAACAGTACCGTTTTGCCCTAAAGTACCGCACATGCAGGCACAGGGCCGTCATGCATGCGTCTTGGTGTTGCTGGAATTGCTACCTTTCCTTTTTTCCACCTGCTTACATAGCTGCCATAAAAATGACCTCTAACAACACATTCTATTGACAGCATCCTCATTTTTTTGACAATAATTTCTGTATGCGATTCTCTTTTTACAAAATGGTTTGGAACATCAAGTTCATTGAACCAAAATTCTGCAAATTTGCATAAAATTTCATCCTTTCTGGGAATATCCTCCATTCTTGATAGAATTGCTCTACCTGACACTAGTTGTTGTTTTTCTTTTTTCTTGTCTTCCAAGAATGCATTTCTAACTCTTGAAAAGTCTAGATGTTCTTCTAATTCTTTATTTGAAATACTGCATGTTGAAAAAACGCATCACCTACTCTGAGGCCTGATTTTTCTTCATTCTTATCTTGATTCATCAACGCAGAAAGCAACCTCAGCTGATGAAGCAGCACTATCTGATACTAGAAAATTAAATGCGTCTGCGATTCTTTGGTTATCTGGTTCTGCACCCGTCACTGAACCCGGAAATATTGTAAATAATCTGATTTTAGATTTTAGGACATCACTTAACTCTTGATTTACTGTAGTTGTAAACGGTCGTAGTGCCCCTCTGAATACTTCTACTTGAGCTCTTTGAGTTCCTGTGACTTTTCTACCTGCTGGTAAATCTGGACCTATGATCATAATTGATCCTTTTGCGTCCTTGTATGATCTGGGATCTTTACTTCCGCCTGGAACAAACTGCTCTAGTGTTTCTTGTGCTACAGTTGCAGGAGTTGAGATGAACTTTTCAGTTAGTTCTTCCCATCCTTTTCTTGTCAATTCTGTTAGTTTTGACAATTCTGGTAATTTTCCAGTTACGTGAATTACTGCTAAAATTTCACCGATGTTAGTTTTGGCAGTATTGAGCCATCTTTGTACTTCTTCTGGGTTTTTAATATCAACTACATGTGAGTGGAATTTGCTGCTGATGTATTCTTGAAGTTCAGTCGGAGTTTGTTGTGATATGAAGCATGCTACTTTGCCTCCATTTTTCTCTATGTGCTGAGCTAGAAATTCTACTCTTTCAGCGTCTGTTTTATCAGTTGCATCAATTGTAAGCACTACTGCTTTTTCACTAAAGTCTGGTTGGTGAACTCCTGGAGTTGTTGTTCCGATGTGCGGTTTAACTGGATAAAATACCCTGTCCCCTGGAATTACTTTGCCGTTTAGGATTTTTGCAATTTCGTCATCACACAGGTTGAGAACTGATTCTGAAACTTGTCCTTGTGATAGAAATTCTTGGTTTGCGATCATATGTGATGTGTTGTTTTGAACTTTTTCAGCTATACTTTGAATTTTGTTTAATAGATTTGTAAATGTCTCAGTTAATTTAGCTGCATCTTTTCCGTTTGCTAGTTTTTCTGCAGCCTTTGCAATTCCTTCTTTGACTGTGTTTTCATCTTCACCTAACAATGGAAGTAATTCTTTATTTGCAGCATCTACTTCTGTTGGAATTAAATCCTCAAATCCGCTTACTCTCATAAATTCAGCAGCAGCTTTAGGGTATACTGTCTTGTAAATTCTATCTGAATGCACTGGTCCCGGGTTTGTTGCAATTGATATGATTCCTCTGTCTGTTAATTCCCATGACATTGCCTCAGCCAGTCTGTTCTTTGCACCTTGAGATGCAGTGTACGGACTTCTAAATCTGTATGGCCTTTGTTCTAGTGGTCTTTCCTCTGTAAAGAATGTAGAAATTGTAATTATTTTTCCTCCTTCTTTCATGACTTTTAATGCTTGAACTGATCCCCAAAACGTTCCTGTTAGGTGAATTCCTATTGTACTCTTAAAGTCATCTAGACTTGCATTTGCAAAACAAGTTACAGGACCTGAAACACCTGCATTGTTTATGACATAGTCAATTGTGGCATTATAATTTTTTAATGAATCAAACATGCCATTCATTGCTGTTTCGTCTGCAACATCCACCCCTGCAAAAATTCTAACTGATGCGCCACTATTATTTTGCGAAATAATTCCTTCCAGCATCTTTGCTGTCTCGTCTAATGGCTCTCGCCTTCTGCCTAGTATGACTACGCTTGCACCATTTTCTACAAACTTTTTAGCAATTGCTTGCCCAATTCCTGTTCCGCTACCTGTAATTAGTGCAGTTTTATTTTGAAATTTTAGCATTGATATTCAGCCAAAACGTTCTGCAATATTTAATTGGATTGATCCATGTGAGAGTATTTTTCTTGATATCTTTATTTGTGGGTTTGATTCATAATTTTTAATGTATGATACAGAGGCAGATACATTTGTTTATCAAACATGGCCTGAGAAATTTAGCGGTATGCTAAAGGAGATCGGAATTGATTCAGAATCTAAAGAAATTGGAACTGATGATGTGGAACAAGGCGATTATTATGGTCGGTGTTTTGCTCAAACCCCAAGAATGGTAACAAACAAGGGCTGTCTTGATGTTAAAAATTCCAACATCGATGTAATTCAAATTATTCAAAAGGGATAGAAATGCAAGATCCAAATCCACTCCCTTGGGGCACACAAGATAGATTTCAGGCTCATTTTATTGTGCGAAAAGATGTTGGCAGTTCTGTTCTAAATTATGTTGCAAAAACTCAATTAACTACCAAAGGTCATTTTGGTTCAAAAACTATTGTTAAAGTCCAATGGAATGGCTCTGGCAGTCTAGCTTCAAAACTTAATGGAGATGAGGCTCTTAATGAAATGATTTCAAAACAACCTGTCAAAGATGCAACTATCTATGTTGAACCAGTTGATGGGGAAGTGCGAATTAGAGGTAAATGGGACAATCATATTTCATTTGGTATTTCAAAAGAACTTTTTGAAATTTATGATAAGATAGCAGGCCACATTAAATCTGTCTAAGCTTTCCACCAATCTAAAGCAAGAAAATCAACTTTATCTTTACCTTTTGGAATTGCCAAAATGAATTGTTTTCTTACTGTAGTTGCTAGTCTTCCTGCAAGAACAATTCCTGTTGATGTGATTGCCTCGCTTCTGTTATACACTTGAATCAAATATGGCGCATGATCGATTCCTGGCCCTTTTTCATAAACTGCAAAATCACAACCAAATTTTATTCCTGGATTTATGATGTACCCTTTATCTCTAAAATTTTTGTAAACCAAATATTTTTTATCAAATTCATGGACTCCTTTTTTACAAATTTCGATCATTTCCTCAATTGTTATTTTTTGTTTTGATTTTGTAATTGAAATTTTTTTATTTTCTAAAAGGTACAAGCCTTCAATCAAATCTAAAATTAGTGGTACGTCTATTTCTTCAGGTTTTGGCTTTGGAATTCCTATTGGTTTCCCATAATATCCTTGACTGAAAATCTTGCGTGAGTCTTCTATCCCCCATACTATTATTCTATTTTCAATTAATTCACTTTTCATTCTTTTTCTAATCTCTCAAGTGTATATGAACTCTCTAGTTTTATTGTGTGATAAAAATAAAGTAAAAATGTAAAATGGCGTGTTTTGCTAGAGGCTCAGTGCTAGCAATATGAAAGAATCAGATACTCGCTGACATTTGTCTGCCATCTCCTCGATTCCTTCTATTACATCTTTAATCAACATCAATTCTTTTGTGTTTGCCACTTCAGTTAGAAGTTTGAGTGTTGCCTGTCTGTACTTTATGTCAATTTCTCTTTCTATTGTTTGTGTTTCTTGAGCCAATTCGATTGCGTTTGCAGTATTTGTGTTAAGACTTCTTATGATTTCATTGAGTTTGTATACTTCGTCTACTACGAGCTCAATTAGTTTTGTGATGTCTTTGTCTAATTTTGCACTTTTCAATGTAGTTATTTTTACATTTGATAGTTTGAATGAAATTCCTGTGATGTATCCTGCAATTTCATCCATTGTGTATGCTGTGTTGAGGAGGTTTTCTCTATTCATGATTAGTCCCCCTACATCTGCGACTTCTCGTGTAATTTTTCTTCTCAAGTTTTCTACTTCTTCTTCTATGGTTGAGATTTGCTCTAGCGTATTTTTGATCCCTGTCTTATCTTTCTTCATCATAAGTTCAGGCAGCGTTGCAAGTTCTCTGGAAGCGTTTAGAATTCTGTTGATTTCGTCTTGTAAAACTGCTATGGCCTTTCTTTTTGCTTGAACTTCAAGCTCTCCGCTATACATAACAGAAAGTAAAATCTTCTCAGGTAATTTAAGTCCTTTATGATTTTTGACACTTTTTGAGCACGTTACATGCGACTTTTATCATGTGCCACTTTTTTCTGTCCTCTGTACAATGTAATTACTTCTTCATTCGTTGATGCATCTTCTGATGTTTTTTCAACCCTTATTTTTCCAGTGAATTTGGGGAATCTTAATGCAAGTCCTGCATCCTTTCTTATTTTATTCCATGCTGCTTTGTGAATTGGACTAAGTGTAATTTCTGATGCCACTACTTCTATGACTAATTCTGGTTCAAACCATACTTCTGCCTCCATTTCACTATTGACACGGGGATTTTTTTTGATTATAACTTTTGGATGCAATATCTGATGTAGTTGATCTAAAGATTCATCAGAAAATCCAGTACCTACTTTACAAATACTGGTGAATGCATCCTCATCCTCATCATATGTTGCAAGTAATAAAGTCCCATAGTTTCCAGTTCTCCTACCTTTTCCAAAAAATCCTCCTACTACAACAAGATCTAAACTATCCCCTAACTCATTTTGATATTCTCTTTTTAATTTTAACCAATGACTTCCTCTAGAGCCTGCTTGATATGGTTTATCTAACATCTTTAACATCAGTCCTTCACTTCCTGCATTGATGCTATTTTCCAAAAAGTCTTCTATATCGTTTTCATTTTTGACTGTTGTCATTGGAATATGTTTTGTATAGCCGTCTTCTTTTACAATTTTTTCTAATTTTTCTCTTCTTTCCCTGTAGTCTAATTCCAAACAACTTTTCCCATTACAGTATAAAATATCAAAAAAATTAACCGTAATCGGATACTCTGTAACTGCTTTTTCTATTTTGTATTTTCTTCTTCTATGCATTAATTCTTGAAATGGTAAAAATTCCCCTGTATTTTCATTAATTGCCACTGCTTCTGCTTCTAATATTACATTGTAAGCTTGAATTGCTTTGGGAATTTTTTCTATAATGTCTGGATAGTAACTTGAAATATTTTCCAGACTTCTTGAAAATAATTCTACCTTGTCTCCTTCTATGTGAAGTTGAACCCTTTCCCCATCTAATTTGTATTCTGCTGCAAATTCCTCACCCATTTTCTCAATTGCATCTTCTTCGCTTTTTATTCTGTCAGCAAGCATTGGTCTAATTGGATTGAACAAAATAATTTCAAATTTTTGAATTTCTTCTAATCCCTTACTCTCGATTATTTCCGCAACTTTTCCTAGATCACTTGAAACATTATATGCATGTTGTAAAATTTTTCTATTTTCTTTATTATCTGAAAATGCTATTGCCAATGCGTCCATTACCGTATTTTCCGCAACTCCTAATCTCAAGGTGCCAAGTAAAATTTTTAGAATGTATTTTGCTTCTAGCGGACTAGCATCATTTAGTAGACTTGATATGTATTTCATCTTCATATCCTGTGATCTATTGCCTTCTAATTTTGCAATTTTGAACAGCGTTTCATACACTCTTTCTACTGTGATGTCTTCTACTAGGAATGTTGTTTGTGTTTTTTGTTCTAATGTTATTGATGCCGCATGTCCTAGATCCCCCTTTTTTCTATATTCATCTTCAATTTTTTTTATTGGAATTCCTGATGATTTTGAAATTGATTTGATTGCTAGTTTTTCCGCAACTCCTAATTCTATTCCTTCAAAATCTGGTCTTAATTTTCCTTGTAGCAAATACACAATTTTTGAAATTACTTCAGATGGTGTTTTTTCAAATAATTCCACCAAAAATTGTGTTAATTCTAATCTTTTTCTAGTTGATTCCATTTTGTTAAATGATTCAGCTAACACAGAAAACTCCATTCTAATCTTCTACATGATCTTGAATAAAAGTTTGAATCTTAGATATATCTGAAAATTGTAGGTTTATTTGACTTTGGAAGATCAGATACTAGTGCAAAATTGTATAATGGATATGATTTTTTGTATTGTTTCATAAAACTCCATGCAACATCATGTGTTTTGAATTCTGTCCTAATCCCATCAATTTTGCTCTTTTTTCCAAATATGTCAAATACTACTACTGAGTATTGCTTGGGACGATTGTGAGGTTTTGCTTTAAGGAACCAGGTGAGTGCAAACACAAACACTGCTCCTAGAATGACATATTCTCCTGCTACTTTGAAAGACGTTAAAACAATTCCTGGAATTGTTTGTCCAAATAGCACCACTACAAAATTTGAAAATGATATTACTGCCAATGCTGTGAAAATGTATGTTTTCCAATCAAAGACTTTTTGAAAAGCATTTATCATGCAATTTTGATATGGTCTTTTTTCATTTAACTTTTTCTTAGATTGACAATATCTAAAATTACTAGTCTGGATCTTCGTAATTTTCTTTCTTTTCACCCCTATCTGTGGCTCCTTCAATTGGTTTCATCTTACTTTCAAGAACGCTCATTCTTGCTTTGTATCCTTCTGCATATTCTAATTCTGATGGAACTAGTGTTGCTGGATGAATGAATCCCTGACTTCTAATTGCTATTGCTTTCTTTGTTGCAATCTCTCTGATGTAATCCCAATCTGGGGTTGAAAACCCATCAAATGGTCCTGTGAATTTCCCATTATGCATACTAAACACTAGTGCCTCTACAATTGGAATACAGAAGTTAATTGTAGCTGCAGAGTTTAGTTTTACTGGCATTAGCGGCATATTGTGACTTCCTCGTGTATTTCCTGCAACATAATGTGGATTGTTAAATACACTTCCGACTTCTTCAGTTGCTGGGAACATTTTTTGTGTTCTGACTAGACAAATTGGATCATCTTTTCCAACATATGTTCCTGCAATGTTGTGTAATCTGTCAGTTGATGCTGCAAGAATTGGTTCACCATCTTTAGTAGTAACTGTGTCTACGACATATCTGCCTGGATACATTAGTGCTGCCTCAATTGTTGGTTTGTCTTGCCATAATTCTAATGCTGCCACTCTGCCTTCTTCCACATCCATAACATTCATGATTACGCCGCCTGCAAGATTTTTGTTTACAATTAACCCTGTGTTACTTAGTGCATCTACAAACATTCTATAAATTGGATAGTTGAATGCGCCTGGTTCTGTTTTGTCTGCTGCAAACACTGTAAATGCTTCATTTGGTCTTTCTTCAAATTCCATTTCTGCAACCCCTGGACCCATTCCTTTTACATTTCCTGAAAAAGAATCTTTGAGCAAGTCCTGTCCTGCACCGTACAACCCCTCTTCTTTTGCTACCTGAGTTCCTGCCATGAATGCATCCCATGCTAATTTGTGAATCTGCTGGTTGTCTACTCCATGTGTGTGTGACATTACAATGTGAGTGTCATCTCCGCAATATCCAATGTAATAATCGATTAATAGATCTGCAGAATTCTTGACAGTGTTTCTAATTGCGTCAAGTAACCCATCACTTGGTTTTGTATGACCTCCAACTCCGCCAACATCTGCTTTGATAACTGAAACTGTAATTTTCATAATTTCCAATTTTGTCCCTTTGATTTATGTGCTTTTAGCAAAGTTTTCTGATCTGAAATTCATTGAAAAAAAGGATTTTTTTCAAAAATTCATAACAGTAATAAATGCCCTCAGTTAGGCATTTTACATGGCAGATAAACCCCACCTAAACATGATTGTTACAGGTCATATTGATAATGGAAAATCAACAACCATGGGTCATTTCTTGATGGATCTTGGAGTTGTAGATGAAAGAACTATTGCAGCACATGCAGCTGAATCCGAGAAGACCGGAAAAGGTGATACTTTCAAGTATGCATGGGTTATGGATAATATTAAAGATGAAAGAGAAAGAGGCATTACAATTGATCTTGCTTTCCAAAAGTTTGAATCAAACAAGTATTTCTTCACATTAATTGATGCTCCTGGTCACAGGGACTTCATTAAAAACATGATTACTGGTGCTTCTGAGGCAGATGCGGCAATCTTGGTACTTTCTGCAAAAGAAGGTGAAACTGACACTGCAATTGCCGCAGGTGGCCAGGCAAGGGAACACGCATTCTTACTCAAAACACTTGGTGTAGGCCAAATCATTGTTGCAATCAATAAAATGGATGATAGCAACTATTCTGAAGAGGCGTTTAAAGCAGCAAAGGCAAAAGGCGAAACTTTAGTTAAATCTGTAGGTTACAAACTAGATAATGTCCCATTCATTCCAGTTTCTGGATGGAAAGGTGACAACTTAGTTAAAAAATCTGAGAACATGCCATGGTATTCTGGTAAAACACTACTTGAAGCATTTGATGACTTTACAGTAGCAGACAAACCAATTGGTAAACCACTACGTGTTCCAATTCAAGATGTGTACACCATTACTGGTGTAGGTACTGTACCTGTTGGTAGAGTTGAAACTGGAACTATGAAATCAGGTGACAAAATTGTTGTCATGCCTTCTGGTGCCCCTGGTGAAATCAAATCTATTGAAACACACCATACAGAAATGCCATCTGCAGAAGCAGGTGATAACATTGGTTTCAACTTGAGAGGTGTTGAAAAGAAAGATATCAAAAGGGGAGATGTTCTTGGAACTCCTGATGCTCCGCCAAATGTTGCAAAAGAATTCAAAGCACAAATTATAGTTATTCACCACCCAACTGCAATTGCACCTGGTTATACTCCAGTTATGCACGCGCACACCACACAAGTAGCAGCAACTGTTACTGAGTTTCTTCAAAAAATAAACCCTGCAACTGGTGCTGTTGAGGAAGAAAATCCAAAATTCCTCAAAGTTGGTGATTCTGCAATTGTCAAGATTAGGCCGGTAAGACCAACTTGCATCGAAACCTTCCAAGAATTCCCAGAGATGGGCAGATTTGCCCTTAGAGATATGGGTGCAACTATTGCAGCTGGAATTGTAAAGGAAATTACTGAAGAGTACAAACCATAGGCGGATTTACATGACACAAACCGCCCGTGTAAAACTCACCTCTACCAATTTACCAAAATTAGACGGTGTTTGTGGTGAAATTATGGGTATCGGTAAAAAAACTGGTGTTAAAGTAAAAGGCCCTACCCCCCTTCCTGTTAAACGGTTACACGTTGCTACTAGAAAATCCCCCTGTGGCAGTGGCACTGGAACTTATGAAAAATGGGAAATGAAGATGCATAGACGAATTATCAATATCAATGCTGATGATAAAGCAATTAGGCAACTAATGAGACTAAAAATTCCTGATGACGTATACATTGAATTGTCTTTGACATAATCTGGTATCCTTAAATTATAGAAATTTTGATGATAAACATGGTTGATGAAAACTTTGATGGTGAGGAAGTAGAAGAAGCCCCTGTTGAGACATTTGATGTAAATTATTCTTGTCTTAGATGTGGAACCATCGTTTCAAATACTGAGATATCTAGACTTCCTGAAATCAAATGTATTTGTGGGTTTAGAGTCTTTACCAAAGTAAGGCCCCCTGTAGTTAAGACAGTAAAAGCAATTTAGTTATCTGTCTTTTTTGTAACTGTGCTCTCTTTGTAAATGGGTTCTCATATCTTCCATGTTTGAAAAATACTTGTTACATTCTTTACAATCATACTGTAAATCTTTGCCGTGAACAATTTGTTTGTGATTCATCATCTCCTCTTCTTTTGAAAACCTCTTATCGCAAACATCACAACTGATTTTTTTAAAAAATTTCACTATTATCCAAACTCTGCTTTCTTTTCATCCCAGCATTTTCTACAAAGTTGACCTTCGACCTTCCATTTGCTTTTTGGATTATATCTGATCAACCCTATCTTTGCTCCACACAGTGAACAAAAATTTTTCTTTTTACCGTGATCCTCTTCTTTTTTATCAAAACACTTCTTGCATAACAAACCGTCCATGTCCCACTGCCATCTGGGCTCCCACAAGTCTGTAATTTTTCCAGTTACTCCACATTCCACACATGGTTGTCTTACTTTTCCTTCATAGTACTCCTTTGATTTATCGAAATGGCAATCTCCACATAATGGTCCTTTTACATTCCATTCTCTTTTTGGTTTGTGTTTGTGCGTGAGTTCTTTGTTACAAATAGTACAGATTGATGGCTTTTTACTAAATAATCCCATTTCTATAATATGTCTGAATAGCATATTCTATAAATGCAATGTGTTGATGAATTTTTGTAGAATTATGTTTCATGTTGCTGAGTAAATTGTTATTTTTAATATGATTTCTTTAATGTTTAAATTTTATAATCCGTCTTTTTTTTGATTTTCCTTCATTACGATTTAATTAGGTGGAATGTGTGAAAGTATTACTTTCCATATCGTGCAACTGTTGTAATTGATCAAGACTTGGATAAAAAAATCAGAGCACGACAAGTAAAACAAATTGCAGTGGAACAAAGATCTATTGGCTGTCCTAGAGTTCTAAAGGATATGATTAGGGAAGGATTTGATTGTGAAAAAACAAGTCATAATTCTCTTTTGTAAAAATTATCTGCATAAAAAATAACAATCATTATTTTTGCCGTTCTTTAATTATTTATTCTAGTTTCTAGTTTTTTGTTAATTCTTTTCCAAGTGCAATATTTACTACTGAGAAGATTGCATTTTTAGATAATTTTTTGATCATTTCTGATTGAATTCTTCGAAGTTTTTTGTTTACATCATCTTCAATTATCACGTTGATTTTTTTTGACATTTGATGCCCCTCCATTTCAAATTTTTTTTGGTAATGTCCCTGAAAATGTTGTTGGATTATTATTTACGTGAATTGAATCTCCGTGTTGTTCAATAATTGTTTTACAACTTGCTAGTCCTGATCCTGTTCCTTCCATCTTTGTTGTAAATAATAGCTCAAATAATTGAGACGTTGCATTATCTGAAATCCCGACTCCTGTATCTTGTGTCTCTATAGTTATGCAATCTTTGTTTTTTGTGAAATTTTAATTCACACGATTCCTAGTTCATCCCCAACAGCTTGAATTGCATTCATGACTAAATTAACAAAAACTACTTGCATCATATGTTTATCACAATCTATGGTTATATCTTTGATTGATTTTTCAATACTTGCATTTTCAGGTACATCTATGTCTTTTAGAACTGCCTCTGCAATCTCTTTAATGGAATTTTTACTCAGATTTAGTTTTTTATTTATTACATGATCTAATGCATTCTCAATCTGATGTGCCATTCTTGCAACTGCTATATCCATTCGTGAAGTACTTTTTTGATGGTATCGTCATTTGGTAGTGTCATTTTTAGTACTTCAACTGTACCTTGAATTGCACCTAAAGGATTTTTCAAATCATGCGCTAGTCTGTTTGCAAGTTTTCCGATTGTGTATAATTTTTCAGCTCTAAGCAGCTTTTATTGCTGAGATTGAAGATTCTCTGACATTGCGTTGAATGAATTAATGATGTTCATTGTTTCAAAATCTCCTTTTGGTTCAAGTTTTTTACCGTATTTTCCTTCTGTAATAATTTTGATGCAATTTCTAATTTTTTGAGATGTATGATTATTGTTCTTGATGTATTATGTCCAAAAATTAATGACATTGTGATTCCTCCTATGGTAATAACAGTCACAACAAATGTCATTTCCTCTGATATCTTATTTACAAATCCATCTTTTTCTTTTAATTCTAACAATTCTTTATTCATTATTATTTCTATTAATTCATCTAACCCATCTCATGCAATTTTTAGCTCACTTTAATTCTGGCATTTTTTTAAATTATAGTTAGAATTTGTTATGTGAGGTAATACGTTTGATGTGTCTACTAACTTTTCTTTTTCGTGATGAATATCATCTAATTTTTTTTCACTGTTATCAATTCATGAAATTCTTCACTGTTATCAAATTCTTCTAATTCATTTAGATTTTTTGCTTCCTGTTCTATTTTAAAAACTGCTTCTTGGTATTCTTCTAATTCTTCATCTGTATGATTATAATCTGTTTGTTCACTATGAACTAAAACATGATCTAATGTTTTTACTTGAATTTTTTGAGCAAGTATATCCATTTTACCTAAAATTATGAGTTCGGGTGAAGTTTCATCTGCAATTGAATCATATGATTTTGTAATTGTATTAATTCCTACACATCCTATGTATACGATCATTCCCCCAATTCCCGCAATAACCAAAAATGCTATGGTTAGTCTGGTACTAATTTTCAAAATAATTTTCACCGCTATTTCTAAAAACAATGTGCATCATTTCCTTCCCGTTTTGTTAATTTGGTATGGGATTGGATGTTGACGAAATTGTTTGTAAACGAGTATGGAGGATGATTCTCAAACCAGGTGGTGGTGTTGGTGGATGTGTAAAACTGCCAAAATACACAAATCTTTTGGAACGCGGTTGGGAATCTATGAAATAGATCTTAAATCTGATAATAAATAAAATAAAAGCAAAAATGATAAAAAATACCTATCTGTTTAGGATTTTCTCAAGAGCTTGACTTGCATTAAGCATGCCATTTCTCTTGGCAAATTCCTCGATCATTTTGTATTGTTTTGCAGTAAAACAAACTGGCATTGAACGTCTTTCCATAGTTATAGTTCGTATTTTTTACTAATATCCTTTTCTCTCGGAAGATATTTCAAACCATTTTTGTTATTTTACATGTGGCAAAAAAACGACAGATCCTAGTTATTGGAAATAATGCAAATGGTTGTACTACTGCTCATGAAAAAATTGCATATGAGATTGGATCTGAAATTGCAAAATCTGACTCTGTATTGATTACTGGTGGATTAGGCGGTGTGATGGAGGCTGCATCTCATGGCGCACGTGATGCAAACGGCTTAACTGTTGGCATAATTCCTCAAGATGACTCATCTGTTGCAAATGAATATTGTGATGTTGTAATTCCTACTGGAATGGGACTGACACGTGATTATCTTAATGCATTAACTGCTGATGGGGTGATTATTGTAGGTGGCGGATCTGGTACTTTATCTGAAGCATGTGCGTCATACATGTACAAAAAACCAATAGTTGCAATTAAAAATTTGAAAAGTTCTGTTGATCCTTACATTGATGGTTTTATTGATCATAGAAAAAGTATCAAAATAATTGGAGCTGATACTCCTCAGGATGCAGTGACAAAAATTTTAGAATTAATTTCTCATACTAACGATAAAATAGTTTAGACTGCACGCTATAGCGTGAAAGAGATTTCCATCTCATTGCTTTTAAAAAATATGTCTGATGCAAATAATTATGCTCATGATTTATGGAAAACATGTTTTTAGACAAAAAAGGAAAAAGATACAATAGAAAAGACATTGATAATTCTTTAAAAAAATTAGTAATGTTGGGGTTTGTTAAAAAAATTAAAATTTCAAGCACTGATGTTTATTATGATAAAATATCTCATCCAAATCCTGAAGATTATGTAGGGTTTGTTAATAATTTAATATTTAGTAGTGAATCTCAAGTTAAGGTATCTTTAAAAAAATTACAAGGCAACAATATTTTTGTAGATATTTCAAAGAATCCCACCTCTTACAAATTAGATAGATTTGGCAAACCCCATTATGAAAAATTACTAAATGCAGTTTCAGGCATGACAGAACTTTCTTCTGCAATATCATTAGTTAAAGAAATTAGCACTAGTGAAAAACTCCAAAAGCAACTATCTGTTTGCTATGATGAAATTATGGAAACACTTGATCAAACTAATGAAAAAATTATTTCAAATAGAAATTCAAATGAAATAATATTATTACAACGTAGTTTTTCAGGAAGAATTCCAAATGTTGGATATCTTAAACTCTAGTTATCTGCATGAATAAAAAAATAGTTTTAGCAATTTCCTAGTGTTTGCCAAATCCCAATAATGTTGTTTTCTGTGTCTGAAACCCTAAGGCATACAAACCAAATTCGCCTACTTTTACTACTGGCATTACACTTTTGCCTCCAGCAGATTCTATTTTTTTAACATGTTCTTCAATATCTGGAACATCAATTACAGTTACCGGGTGCGGGCCTGTTGGATCTTTTGGTAATAATCCTCCGCTAATTGCACCTGATTCTGCCGGTTTCATTTTTTCATCAGTTGGTGTATAGTAGTTGCTAGATGGTAATCCGTGTCTGGAAATTTGTTTGTTTGCCATCCAAACACATCTTGGTAGAATTTTTGTGTCCTGCTTTGATCATCGTATGGAATCTCAAAGTGTCCTGCTTTATTCATAAAAACATTCCTAAGAAATTTATTTCAAGGATTTTTCCTATTTTGCAGCCTAGTTATTGCATAGAGACAAGTAATGGGTCTGGTTTGTAAAATTCCCCATGTTCTTCTGCAAGCTTGTTTAATTCGTCGACTATTTTTTTGATACCTGTCTCTTTTGCTGTTTTAAATAATGGCTTTTTCAATCCTAGTCCTAGATGTGCGGCTTTTTCAATTTCTTCTATGTCGCTTGCACCATTTGTAACAAGCCATGCTGCATTGTTTAGTATATTTGCAACAAGTTGGATTGGATTACATTTTTCTGCTAGTTCCTCTGAAAGTGTAACTCTTTCATATTTGTCATCTGAATATTTGTAATATCCTTCTCCTGATTTTTGTCCCAGTTTTTTTTCATCAAACATTTTTTTTACTAACGGATGCGGATTGATTACTTTTTTATCTCGTAAATGCATTTCATTAGTAGCTTTGTGAATTACATCCATTCCTGTAAAATCTGCTAATTCAAATATTCCCATTGGGAATCCGAGTTTAAATTTTACTGCTGAATCAATTTCTTCCAGTGTTCCTCCAGTTCTGTCTTGAAGATAACATGCTTCGTGAACCATTGGAATGAACAATCGGTTGATTATGAATCCTGGAACATCTTTTCTACACAGTACTGCTTGTTTGTTTACTGATTTTACATATTCTTGAGTTAAATCTGTAATTTCTTGTGCTGTTTTTTCTCCTGGAATTACTTCGACTAATCTCATTAATTGTGGTGGATTGAAAAAATGAATTCCTATGAATTTTTCAGGACGTGATGTTGTGTTTGCTATTTCTGTAATTGGTAGTGTGCTTGTATTTGATGCAAAAATAACTTCTGGTGCTGCAGTTTTATCCAATTCTGCATAAACCTTTTTCTTTAAATCCATTATTTCTGGAACTACCTCGATAACTAGTTCTGCATTTTTTACTGCCTCATTCAAATCTACTATTGGTGTAATTCTTCCAAAAATAGCATCGCCTTCTTCTTTTGAAATTTTTTCTTTTGATACTAGTTTATCTAAACTCCATTTTATTTTCTCCATTGCTTTATCTAAAAATTCTTGTTTGATATCTCGTAATGCTACATTATATCCTGCAGTTGCTGAAACCTGAGCAATTCCATGCCCCATGACTCCTGAACCTAAAACTGTGATATTTTTTACTGCCATAGACTCTAAAAATTCGAGTATCCTTTATAATGTATTTTGCATCATATCCCTTGCCTGCATAGGCTTGTAATTTCTTTTACCATAGATTCATCCAAATATTCTGAAATTGATTCTATGGTGTCTGTGAATTTTATACTGTCATGAACATTTGCAGGACTACACACAATGGATACTGGCAATCCCTTTGCTCTGCTACGACATGAATCTTTGTGCCTGGAATCTTCTTGAATCCGTCATATCCTGTTTCGTCGCCCCTTTTTTGCTGTGTGCTGATGAGGAGTCAATGGGTATTTTTTGCAGGTTGAATCCTGTTTTGCCTGTGGGTTGATCTGACCAAACCAGACAGAATCTTCTTCCAAACTCCTTTTTTCTGCAACTCTTGAAATCTTCTATGTGCTGATGATTTGGAACCGCACCGGACAGGCAAATCAATCCATCTGCAGCCTGTAATCAACGCAGGCACCATTTGCATTGACTGTTGTTCGGTCATCTGTTCTAGGTCTTCCTGTTTTGGCAGGTCTTGGAAGATGCTTGCCAAATAAAGGCGAATTAATTTTGGGATACAACAAAGGAGACAATTAACAGAGATCTTTATATATTTGGATTTATTTACTTGATACATGCAGTCAATTAACTGCGATCCAAATAAGAAAATTATAAACATCATTGGTTTTACTCGTGAGAAGAGAGAGGGGGGGGGGGTCGCGTACAAGAACAGATCTCGTTCCATTATTAGTATATCCCTTGGGGTAATTCTACTAACCCTTGCTGTCACAATGGCGACGTCACCCCCTATCGTAAACGCGGAGAGTTCTGATGTACCACAGATGACAGAAATTAATGGAGAAGCTGTCCAAGATACTCACACATTCTACACCACGACTGATAGTTTCACACTGAGCGGCAAAACCGATCGTAGTAATTATCCAACAATAGCTCTAAGTCATAATTCCAAGATCTTCCTTAACGAAGATGGTAGTCACAACTGGAATGCTGAATTACCCCCTGGTGCTCCAGCAATTATTTGGGTAGTTCGTGATGATGCCTATCCGAACGGACACGACGTACCCGTTACAACCGGAAAGACTTGGAGCTATGAAATTACTAACCTACAACCAGGCATAAACAAGTTCAATGTAGGGGTTAAGGATGAAGGATGGTCTGCTACGATCAATATCCACTATCTGGTACCTCCCACAATTACGGTGTATGGAGCCGATGGAACCACTCCAATTAATTCAGATGATACCATCAATGTCACTACTAACATATTTACACTATCTGGTACAGTCTCCCCTGCAGGAGAACTAGTGATAAGGGACTCTGCAAAGAATTACCTTGGTCACATACTGCTTGCCGGAAATACCGAGACCGCCGACTGGAGCTACACATTTGGGAACCTACAGTCCGGTATGCACACGTTCTATCTGGAGAGCAGAGCCGCGACTGACAGAACCGTGAGGAGCGACCCATTTACGATCAATATCAACTCAAGCGCGACAGCAACCCCTGACGCGACTGCTCCGGCCATAACTGTGACTGCACCTGACGGCACCGTTACTGCCGATGGAGTGGTGATCTCCACTACAAGTACTGACCTTACGATTAGCGGTACAGTCTCCCCTGCAGGAGAACTAGTGATAAGGGACTCTGCAAAGAATTACCTTGGTCACATACTGCTTGCCGGAAATACCGAGACCGCCGACTGGAGCTACACATTTGGGAACCTACAGTCCGGTATGCACACGTTCTATCTGGAGAGCAGAGCCGCGACTGACAGAACCGTGAGGAGCGACCCATTTACGATCAATATCAACTCAAGCGCGACAGCAACCCCTGACGCGACTGCTCCGGCCATAACTGTGACTGCACCTGACGGCACCGTTACTGCCGATGGAGTGGTGATCTCCACTACAAGTACTGACCTTACGATTAGCGGTACAGTCTCCCCTGCAGGAGAACTAGTGATAAGGGACTCTGCAAAGAATTACCTTGGTCACATACTGCTTGCCGGAAATACCGAGACCGCCGACTGGAGCTACACATTTGGGAACCTACAGTCCGGTATGCACACGTTCTATCTGGAGAGCAGAGCCGCGACTGACAGAACCGTGAGGAGCGACCCATTTACGATCAATATCAACTCAAGCGCGACAGCAACCCCTGACGCGACTGCTCCGGCCATAACTGTGACTGCACCTGACGGCACCGTTACTGCCGATGGAGTGGTGATCTCCACTACAAGTACTGACCTTACGATTAGCGGTACAGTCTCCCCTGCAGGAGAACTAGTGATAAGGGACTCTGCAAAGAATTACCTTGGTCACATACTGCTTGCCGGAAATACCGAGACCGCCGACTGGAGCTACACATTTGGGAACCTACAGTCCGGTATGCACACGTTCTATCTGGAGAGCAGAGCCGCGACTGACAGAACCGTGAGGAGCGACCACTTTGAGGTCGAGATCACCTTGACTGCACCATAGGCTACTAACTGACGCAATCAAAAAATATGTCCATAAAGCCAACTCATCCTAAAACCCTCCAATACATCGTGATGCATGCCAGATATACAAACCCCAAATAATTCTCACAGTTCTTTTCGTATCCTGTTGCCGCTGTTCTGTGAAACCCTCATTTGAGCCATGCAAGGAACCGTTCCACGACAAATCTTGTCTTGCCATGATGCTTTTGATTCCTGTTTTGTGCAATTTTCTTTGAGTTCCTTTTGTACGGAATGCGGCAGCTGATTCCATGACATCTCAGATAGTCTCTGATGCATTTTGCATCATAGCCCCTATCTGCATATGCAGAGACAACTGCACGTCCCAAATTATCATCTGCCAATTCTGAAATGTCTCCCAGCACGTCAATGAATTTCGCATTGTCATGCCCATTTGCGGGACTGGCCCTGATTGAGATTGGAAATCCGCTTTGCTCTACGGCAACGCGAGTCCTTGTGCCTGAAATCTTCCTGAATCCGTCATATCCTGTTACGTTGCCCCTTTTTTGGCAGGGATTGTAGAGGAGTCAACTGATATCATCTTTTGCAGGCTGGTTTTTCCTTGCTTGTGATCTGTTTTGATTAAACCGGATAGGATCTTCTTCCAGATTATTTTTTGCTGCTAAGAGTCTGGTCTTCTGTCTGCAGTAGAATCATCGCCATATTTTGTTGGCATCTCGCTCCACCTGCATCCGGATATCAAGACGCAGATGATTGTTCCGTTGATGATTCTTCTGTCATCATCTCTTGGTCTGCCCGTCTTGGCAGGTTTTGGAATGTGTGGCTTTATCATGTCCCATTGTCTGTCTGTCAGCCAATTCCTGAAATTGCATGAAAATTAGTCATGTTCGGCAATTGTTAGATCAGGATGATCGTAAAAATTTCACTAAATGATCAGTTTTGAGATGAGTTAAAAATAAAATATCTGTGTTGGTATTTTTGACAATTTGAATAGTGCTATTGTTAGCGATCAGATTATTATTTTAATTATTTAGTTATTGCAAAAATTATAAAGTATATTTCGAATAACTTTTAATGTATTTCAAAATTTTACCATGATATGGGCCTGTTCAAACGTAACAAAGATGATTCTGATAAGACAAAATGCGATACATGTGGTACTGAATTACATGATCCTGAACGTCTGAAAAGGCATATGAAAAAAGCACATGGAAACATCCCTGCTAAGAAATTAGATCCAAATGCCGGCGATGGCGGTACATGGTAGTATGGAACTAAGTTCTAGCCAAAAAACTGGGTTGGTTTTTGCAGGAGCCTTTATTGTTGCTGGTGTGGTGCTATCTAC
This sequence comes from Candidatus Nitrosopumilus sp., assembly GCA_963422575.2. Taxonomy (GTDB): domain Archaea; phylum Thermoproteota; class Nitrososphaeria; order Nitrososphaerales; family Nitrosopumilaceae; genus Nitrosopumilus. Next base: position 1,661,260 of record CAXXKU010000001.1, read on the forward strand.
AATTGTTTTTCCATTTTGGCATTTGATTCGTGAAGATGTCTATGAAGATGTCATTATTTTAACAAATGATGCTGGTACATGTTATGTTGAAACTGAAGATAACGTTCCAAAAACAATTGACAATTGTGATCTTTCTCCTGGTGATAAAACAACTATAAAATTTGGTAAAGATCTTGCTTGGGCTACTGTTGTTGCCCCTTAATCGATGATTTGATATTTTAAAAATTTTATGAGATAATATGGATTGTGTTTTCTGTAAAATTGTTAACTGTGACATTCCATCTAAAATTCTTAAAGAGACTTCGCACTGTGTGTCATTTTTAGATGCATTTCCTCTTGCAAAAGGACATGTACTTGTAATTCCAAAAAACAATCATGAAAAAATTCAAGATATGACTGATAAAGAAAATTCTGACTTGTTTTCGCTTGTTCATGAAATGGTGCCTCATGTTGTTTCTCTTACTGGTGCAACATTAGTTGCAACACATAATGGGAAAGAGGCTGGACAAGAAATACCTCATGTACATGTACACCTAGTTCCACGAACTAGTGGTGATTCTGCAGGTCCCATTCCTAGCATGTTTGATTCTATGCCCAAATTATCTGACTCTGAAATTGAAACACTCTATAATAAATTAAAAATTTAATTTCAGTACGGGTATACTCTTTCTCTTGTATCTTTATTTTCTACAATGATTGCTTTTGTAGGACAAGTTTCTGCCGCATTCATTATTTTGTTAACTCCTGCCCCTCTTTGATTAATTACTGATGATTTTGGATTTGCTCTGCTTTCTTTGTTTATTGAAAAAACATCCGGTGCTATTATTTCACAACTACAACATCCTATGCAGAGACTCTTGTCCACATCTACGAAAAGATTGGGTTGTTTTTTAGGTTCATTTGCTTTTTCATATTCTCCATTTTTCCCATCTGTACGTGCCCGTGCATTATAATCTTCCCAGAATTTTCTTTCATACTCTTTCCAAAAATCTGGTTCATTTTCCTCAAACTCTTGTGTGTATTTGCCCCAGTCTTGTTCTGGTATTGTTCCATCATCAGGTGCCCCCCATTGAGGTTTTCTTTTAAAATTTGACTTTTGTTTATGTTTTGTATTTTGTTGTATTGTATTTGCATCTGGATTTCTCTTTAGAAAATTATATGCTTCAGTAATTTTTTTAAATTCAGATTCTGTTTTTTTACCTTTGTTTTTATCTGGATGTAATTCTAATGCAAGTTTTCTATATGCTATTTTGATTTCTTCTTGCGATGACGCTGATTCCACATTCAATGTTTTGAGTGCTTGATGCGTGTCCATGAAAAGTAGAGATTCGTCATATGTTAAAAATAATTGTGCCTGATTTGTGTTAAATTACACTTATTCTAATAAAATCTCATCATCTGCCTTCCATGCAGGCTCTACGATACACAGAAATCTCAAATCTTTTCCCCCTGTATTTTCTATAACTTGTTCTGAATTTGCTGGAACATATGCTGAATCATCTTTTTCCATATGGTGTGTTTCTTCATTGATTTTTAGATTGGCGCTTCCTTCCAAAATGTAATAAATTTCTGATGATTTCATTTTATGAAGTTTAGATTTTCTTCCAACTTCTAATGTAAATTGCGCGATACTGTAATTAATTCCATTTAATGTATTATGTGGATGGAAATATTGTTTAATTTTTGTTCCTTCGTCTCCTTGTATTATGTCAATTTCAGAGTTCTTTTGTAGTGACATATTGTCTAAATAATTTCTAACACTTTGGATTTGAAATCTGATTCATACCACTCTGTTTTGTATTCTGCATTTTTTCTAGGAAGAATATTGATTGCTATGTGTGAAAATTCTTTTTTCTTGTCTACTGAACCATGCGTGTGAAGTGTTTTTGCAGGTATGTGCGCAATATCTCCTTCATTTAGACTGATTTTTTCTATTTTTTTAATTTTGAATTGTTTTTTGTTATTTCCGTATTTTCTAAAAATCTCCAAGCTGCCTTTTCCTTTTATGCCTATTAGAACTTGATTTCCATTATGCTGATGTAATTTTGTTCTAGATCCTTTTTCAAAATGTACGTGGTATATGTCTTGATCTTTTGATTTTATTTTTTCTGAAAGTACTTTCATCCATGTTTTGTTTGTAAACCAATTTGGATTTACGTCTCTTTTATCCCCTGTTCCTGCAATGTTTGATTTCTTCATATTATATTCTCTCTAAAATTTTCTTTTTCTTTGTTTGGAATTCTTTTTCTGTAAGTATTCCTGACTTTCTTAGTTTTCCAAGTTTTTCTAATGTCTTTAAATCATCGTGAGTATTTGAGGTCACATTTTTTGCAACTGTAAACCCTTTGTTTATTTTTTCAATTCCTTTTTTCTGTAACGTCTCTTTTTCTTTTTTTGCTTGTTTGTGTAACTCTTTACTTGTTTTTGCAGCTTGTTTTGCAGTCATTGCGCCTATTTCTACTGCGTTATCTAGAACATCATCTGCTTTTTTGATTCCTTCTTGTAATGCTTTGTCTGCCTTTTTTAGAAATTTTTCAATATGGCCACCTTTTTTGCTTGTTCCCATGTTTTTTGAATTATTTTAAATCTATTATCTCTTTCTCAGTAGAGTTGGTTTAATAGATGGAATTGTATACTTTGGATAGTTTTGATAAAGTCTGATTATGATGTAAAAACAGTTGTTTTAAGAAAAAATATTGAGCAAGGTGATGCATTAGAAATTGTAGAGCAGAAGAAGACAAATCCTTTCAAATCATTATTATCCAGACCAAAAAAAGACCAGGTTCATATGCATTCGATCAAATTGTATTATGAGTGTTTTTTAATGGTGTCTGGAAAATACATTGCAGATTATTATCGTAAAGCAACTCATACTGTTTCTGTTTCATCCAATGTAAAAGAAGTAATCTTGGGTGATGGTGTTTTTCCAACACGTTCAAAATCTGGATTTGAAAGGACATTTGTTGGAAAAAGAGGTAAAAACAAGATTGACATGAAACTTGAAGAGCACGTATTTGTTGAAGAAGAAGACGAACTCACATTTGATCATCATGGACGAGAGATAAAATTTCCATTCAAAGTTAATTCTAAAACTGTTGAGAATTATCCAAAAAAATTACTGGAGAAAAATAAAACAAATGTCAAAAAACCAGAATTAACATATGATGCGGCCTTGGAAAAACTCCAATCTCAACTTAAAAAGCCCTTGGAGACTGACGTTAGAGATCTTTCTGAAGAATTTGTATTGCGTGAAATAACCGAACTTTATGTTCCAATTTTTGAGGCAAGATTAATTGGCCCAAAGAAAAAAGTTGGTCTTATTAGAATAGATGCAGTTAGAAAAAAAATTCTATAGGTTTTAGATTAATTTTAGGGCTTTACTAGTTTTCTAAATTGTTCATTACTGTGTAGTTTTGTAAATATCGGCTCTTCTTTTGCCCATGCGCGAATCATTTTGGGATTTTTTGATATTGCTTCTTTTAGTAATTCTAATGATTCTGGATATTTCTCCAAAGCTGCTTTACTTCGTGATTTTGCATAAATCACGTTCACATTATCTTTGAATTTTTTTAAAGTATCGTCAAAAACATCTAGTGCCTTTTTGTGCTCTCCTAACTCAGCTAATTGCACTCCTTTTTGAAATAATGCATCTTGATTGTTAGGATATTTTTTACAAACATTTGAAAAACAATTCAAAGCCTCTTCGTGTCTTTTTAGTTTGCCTAATACGATTCCTTTGTATATCATTGCATTTGGTTTTCTTGGGTCTATTGAGATTGCTTTTTCTAAAACTGTGAGTGACTCTTCGCGCTCTTGTAATTTGTCTAACAATACCCCTTTGTTAAAATATGATGCTACATATTTTGGATCTGCATCTATTGCTTTGTCATAACATTCTGCTGCATCTTGAATATTCCCATTTTCTGCCATCGCAATTCCCCTGTTATTCCATGCTTGGGCATCTTTTGGATTAATCTCTAATAATTTATCAAAACACGTAACTGCGTCACTGTATTTTTTTCTTTGATTTAGTGCCAAACCTTTATTCAATAACGCTGAAACGTTTTCAGAATCTTGTTTTAGAACTTTGTTAAATAACGCAATTGCTACCTTTGGTTGATTTTTCTCCATCATCGACATTGCATGATGCATTAAACCCTCTGGGTCTTCTTTTGAACCAAATAATCCCATAATTTTTACACATCTACACTGCTAATGAAAGTTTGTCTATCTCAGTGACTTGAATTTTTTGATTGCTTCTTTTGCCATGTCTTCTTGTTCTTTGGCTGAAGTTTCAGTAGGGTCATCAGCTGCATAGGCTTCCTTTTCTTCTTTTTTCTTTTCCATGTTTTTTCAAATTCATTATTTTATAAAAATTTAATATTTAAAAATTCTCAGATGCTAAAATCATCTTTTTGAGGTCTTCTTTGGTGTGTGTGTTTGATATGGCCCCTAATTTACCTGGTAAAAAAAAGATTCCATCTTTTGCAATCATCTTAAAATGATATTTTGTAAGTTGAGCGGTATCACATTTGGCAACTTGAACAGAATTTGTAATTTCAGTTATCCCATTTTTTAGAAAATGAGTCATAAACAATGAACCTTTTCCAGTTACTGTGACTTTGCCATCAAATGCCTTTTCTAGTTCTTTTCTGGTGAATTCCCCTAGGAAATTGATTTTTGAATATATTGATTCTTTTGATTTTAGATGATTTAGTGTTGCATATCCTGATACCATTGAGGCTGGATTTGCGGAAAATGTGCCTCCTCCTACATAGGAACGTTCTGATTTTTTCTTTTCAGTTGTGTCTGCATAATCCATAATCTCTTTTTTACCACATATGACTCCTATTGCCATCCCGCCTCCTACAATTTTTCCTAGTGTTACGATGTCTGGATCTAATTTCATAGTTGGATAAAGACAACCATATCTGAGTCTAAAACCTGTAACAATTTCATCTAAAATGAATAGTGATTTATTTTTGTGAACAAATTCTTGAATGCCTTTGAGATATTCTTTTGTTGCTGGAACGCATCCGCCTCCCCCTAATACTGGTTCAATTATCACACCAGCTAAATTTTTTGCATATTTTTTTAAAATTTTCAAAGAACTTTCTAAATCGTTATACGGAATTGAAACAATTTTTTCTTCATTAACTACTCCGCTACTTTCTGATTCTTTAAATGGCCAGTTTACACTTTTTAGTAAATCTGATGTATATCCGTGCCATCCTCCATCTATTTTTGCAATTATTTTTTTCCCTGTAAAAGAACGTGCTAATCTTACTGCATACATTGTAGCTTCAGTACCTGATGTAACGTAACGAATTTTCTCAGCTACTGGCACTGCCTTTGAGATTAATTCTGACAGTTGCATGGTTTGTTCATTTACTGTTCCATACATCCAACCTTTTTCAATTTGTTTTTTCAAAGAGTCTTTAACATTTTTTGGACCGTGTCCTAAAATCAAACTCCAATGACCCATCCAATAATCTGTGTACTTGTTGTTATCAACATCTACTAAATTTTTTCCTGTAGATGATTTTACTACAAAAGGATATGGTTCATAAAATCGTATGTTGTGAGAAACACCATTTACATGAAGCTTTAACGACTTTGCAAATAATTTAGATGATTTTTGAGTTTTCTTTTTGTATTCTTTGATATGGCCCAAAATCAAATTCCCGTCATTTTACTACTATTTTAATCCTCAAAAACGCTTTAACATGGATATTTTTTTGTGCCTGAACCATGTGTAGATAAAATGACGAAAAAATCCGTTGTAATTTTTTCAATTTTTTCCATCGATCAGGCATGATTTCACGCATGGTTTATATGGATTCTGCATTCTTCATCTTCTGCATACGTAACGCAATAGGCGGCGCTCGTGATGAAGTATGGCAAGATGCCATTTTGTGATTCATGGGCCTCCAGTTACGCATACAGAAATGAGGATTTGATTGAAAGATCAACATCTGAGATGTGAAGATTATGTGCATCCGTCAATTCCAATTTAAAGTACAAATGTACTTCAATAATCAAAAAAAAAAACAAATCATTCAGAATCCGGTTGATCCTGCCGGACCTGACTGCTATCGGATTGATACTAAGCCATGCGAGTCATTGTAGCAATACAAGGCAGACGGCTCAGTAACGCGTAGTCAACCTAACCTATGGACGGGAATAACCTCGGGAAACTGAGTATAATGCCCGATAGAACATTATGCCTGGAATGGTTTATGTTCCAAATGATTTATCGCCATAGGATGGGACTGCGGCCTATCAGTTTGTTGGTGAGGTAATGGCCCACCAAGACTATTACAGGTACGGGCTCTGAGAGGAGTAGCCCGGAGATGGGTACTGAGACACGGACCCAGGCCCTATGGGGCGCAGCAGGCGAGAAAACTTTGCAATGTGCGAAAGCACGACAAGGTTAATCCGAGTGGTTCCTGCTAAAGGAACCTTTTGTCGGTCCTAGAAACACCGATGAATAAGGGGTGGGCAAGTTCTGGTGTCAGCCGCCGCGGTAAAACCAGCACCTCAAGTGGTCAGGATGATTATTGGGCCTAAAGCATCCGTAGCCGGCTCTGTAAGTTTTCGGTTAAATCTGTACGCTTAACGTACAGGCTGCCGGGAATACTGCAAAGCTAGGGAGTGGGAGAGGTAGACGGTACTCGGTAGGAAGGGGTAAAATCCTTTGATCTATTGATGACCACCTGTGGCGAAGGCGGTCTACCAGAACACGTCCGACGGTGAGGGATGAAAGCTGGGGGAGCAAACCGGATTAGATACCCGGGTAGTCCCAGCTGTAAACTATGCAAACTCAGTGATGCATTGGCTTGTGGCCAATGCAGTGCTGCAGGGAAGCCGTTAAGTTTGCCGCCTGGGAAGTACGTACGCAAGTATGAAACTTAAAGGAATTGGCGGGGGAGCACCACAAGGGGTGAAGCCTGCGGTTCAATTGGAGTCAACGCCAGAAATCTTACCCGGAGAGACAGCAGAATGAAGGTCAAGCTGAAGACTTTACCAGACAAGCTGAGAGGTGGTGCATGGCCGTCGCCAGCTCGTGCCGTGAGATGTCCTGTTAAGTCAGGTAACGAGCGAGATCCCTGCCTCTAGTTGCCACCATTACTCTCAGGAGTAGTGGGGCGAATTAGCGGGACCGCCGCAGTTAATGCGGAGGAAGGAAGGGGCCACGGCAGGTCAGTATGCCCCGAAACTCTGGGGCCACACGCGGGCTGCAATGGTAATGACAATGGGTTCCAAATCCGAAAGGAGGAGGTAATCCTCAAACATTACCACAGTTATGACTGAGGGCTGCAACTCGCCCTCACGAATATGGAATCCCTAGTAACTGCGTGTCATTATCGCGCGGTGAATACGTCCCTGCTCCTTGCACACACCGCCCGTCGTTTCATTGAAGTGATCTTTTAGCGAGGTGACGTCTGATTGGCGTTATCGAACTTGAGGTTCGTGACAAGGGAAAAGTCGTAACAAGGTGACCGTAGGGGAACCTGCGGTCGGATCACCTCCTTAGACAAGGAAAGTGCACGGATGCACTAATCTTCACATTGAATCATCGATGCAATGCATCACGAGAGTGATGTATGAAGGATGTAGTAGGTCTCTGCCAAGAGACTTGCAATGATCGTCGTGCATAGTCGTGTAATATGTGGCTGAATACACCGTTATACAGACGGCAATAGGTGGATTGCTAGGCTTGAGGAGAGAAGAAGGACGTGGCAAGCTGCGATAAGCTCGGGGTAGGCGCACGCATCCTATGATCCCGAGATGTCCGAATGAGAATCTTACACATTTGTGTATTCCAGTACACTAGTATTGGAAGTCGAACCGTGGGAATTGAAGCATCTTAGTACCACGTGGAAAAGAAATCAATTGAGATTTCCCAAGTAGAGGCGATCGAAAAGGAAAGAGCCCAAACTGAATCCTTCGGGAGATGTGGTGTTTTGGTATGATAATATGGAATCTTGGAACACAGCTGAAATGATCTGAAAAGTTCTGGCGTAGAGGGTGATACCCCCTTAGGCAAAGTGGGAAGAGTCCTATTCATACCCGAGTAGTTGTCCTTGGTAGTGGGCAATGAATATGGGTGAAAGTAGCATCCGAGGCTAAATATCTCTCAAGACCGATAGTGGACTAGTACCGTGAGGGAAAGCTGAAAAGTACCCCGGAAGGGGGGCGAAAAGTGCATGAAATCTATTGCTTACAGACGTGCATGGCATGGAAGGTGATTTTTTCATTTTGGAGATTCTAGCAATAGAGTTGAAGATTTGATACTCAAATCATCAGTGTCATGCGTTCCGTCTCGAAACACGGGCCAAGGAGCTAACTGTCATGGCAAGCTTAAACCTGTAAAGGTGGAGGCGAAGGGAAACCGAGTTCTCGCAGCATTGTGAGGAGAAGCGTGTGAAAGTGCGTAGAGTCATGGCGGCTAGGCTAGAAGCCAGTCGATCTATTCCTGAGCTAGATGAAGGCGGACGAAAGCCCGCTGGAGGTCTTAAGACGTTCTGACGTGCAAATCGTTGTTGTGACTTGGGAATAGGGGTCAAAAACCAATCTAGACTGGCGCTCGCTAGTTCCAACCGAAGCGTCTCGCAGGGCGTGCTTTGTGGAGATAGTGTTTCCGGTAGAGCACTGATAGAGGGGCGCGGGGGAGAAATCCCTCACCCCTCATTCAAACTCCGAACGGATACACATCATAGAAGCAAGGACACGGGTTCATGTGGCGTAAGGCTCATGACCGAAAGGGGTTTAACCCAGACTGAAGTTAAGGTCCCCAAATTTTTGCTAAGTGTCAAGCTAAAGAGCGTGTTCTCGCCAAGACAGCAGGGAGGTAAGCTCAGAAGCAGCTATCCTTTAAAAAGTGTGTAACAACTTACCTGCCGAGGGGGGATGCCTCAAAAACGGACGGGGCTAAAGCAAAGTACCGATACTTTAGATAATCATCAATGGATGATTCGTAGTAGGTTGGCGTAGTGATTGGGTCGAAGCAGGGCGGTAACGTCCTGTGGACCGGTTTCTATTGCAGATCTTGGCGGCAGTAACAGCATAGTATAGTGAGAATCTATACCACCGAAAGCGCAAGGGTTTCCAGGCAATGCGTTATCAGCCTGGAGGTAGTCGATCCTAAGATGTACCTCAACAGAGTACACCGAATGGGAAACTAGTTAATATTCTAGTACCTTGCATGGAGCGTTTGAGCTATATGGTTCGCTTCCGGATAGGGGTTGTACAACTATCGTTGTATCTAACTATTCGAGGATTAGGGAGTGTCGTAATGACGAGAACTAGTCCGAGGTAGGAATGGCTTCGCGTTAGCGAAGTTTTCTCGAGTCCAGGAGACCATGAAAGACTGTGTAGTTAGCAAAATGCAAGCTCGTACCCAGAACCGACACAGGTGCGCTGGCTTAGAAAGCTAAGGTGCTACGGGTATACCGTATGGCGAGGGAATTCGGCAAATTAGTCCTGTAGCTTAGGTATAAGGGATGCCTGCGATCTTCATGAGGAATGGGGACCGCAGGTTGCAATGACAAGGGGGTTTCGACTGTTTAATAAAAACACAGGCGACTGCTAGTCCGAAAGGATTTGTATAGTCGCTGAATCCTGGCCGGTGCCGGTACCTAAAACTTGGGTTCAACCGAGCTAAGGGCCGGTTAACGCCGGGAGTAACTCTGACTCTCTTAAGGTAGCCAAATGCCTTGTCGGGTAAGTTCCGACGCGCATGAATGGAACAACGAGAGCCCCACTGTCCCCGCCTACAACCCGGTGAAGCCACATAAGGTGGACGAACAGTCCATCAACTTCCATCGGGGAGAGAAGACCCCGTGGAGTTTTACTGCAGCTTGTGCTTGTGGTATAGTAAGAATTGCACAGGGTATCTGGGAGCTATGCCTGACATTCCCCGGGATGTTAGTGAAGCAACGATGTAACACCAGACTCTTTTTGCAGTACCACTTATCCAGTGAAGACCGGAGACATGTGCAGGTGGGCAGTTCGGCTGGGGCGGCACCCCTTTGAAAAGATATCAAAGGGGCCCAAAGTTGAGTTCAAACGGGGCAGAAATCCGTTGAAGAGGGCAAAGCCAAAAACTCGACTGAATGGATTTCCAAACGCACGGAATTCATAGACGAAAGTCTGGCTTAGCGATCCTTCGTGTGCCCACTATTGGGGCCCGGAGGTGACAGAAAAATTACCCCAGGGATAACAGGCTCGTCGCGGGCGAGAGCTCCTATCGACCCCGCGGTTTGGTACCTCGATGTCGGCTTTTCCTATCCTGGTCCTGCAGCAGGGGCCAAGGGTGAGGCTGCTCGCCTATTAAAAGGGAACATGAGCTGGGTTTAGACCGTCGTGAGACAGGTCGGTCTCTGCCTGATGGAAGCGCGAATAACTGAGGGGAAGTTGCTCCGAGTACGAGAGGAACAGAGCAGCGTGGCCACTGGTTTACCGGTTGTCTGATAAGGCAGGCCGGGCAGCTAAGCCGTTTAGGCTAAGTGCTGAAAGCATCTAAGCACGAATCCTATCCCGAGAAAAGTTATTCTTTCGTAAGATGAAGGTCGGCAGCAGAAGACTGCGTTGATAGGAAGGTGGTGTAGATCACAAGCTTCGGCGAGTGGTGAGCCAGCCTTTACTAATAGACCAACATAACGGTTCAGCCACTTACATAGAGACTATGCGCGATGGATTATTTTCAATTCATCAAAGTGGAACACATACACGACTTGTACGATGATTTCATTTTTAATCATACATAGCGTAAGCTATGCATTTTTTGTGATTTTAAAATTCACTAGTGAAAACTATACACGACTTATTTTTGATTAACAACTCATCTCAAAACTGATCATTTAGTGAAGTTTTTACGATCATCCTGATCTAACAATTGCCGAACATGACTAATTTTCATGCAATTTCAGGAACTAATTGACAAACAAACAATGGGACATGATAAAGCCACACATTCCAAAACCTGCCAAGACGGGCAGACCAAGAGATGATGGCAGAAGAATCATCAACGGAACAATCATCTACGTGAGACTTGGGCATAATGGTTTACAAAAATAAAGTCTAAAATCATTCAACAGCAAGGCACTCTCTTTACAGTTCTTGGATGATTCCCTGCGTCAATCATGCATGTAATGCGCTGCCAACTGATACGCCAAAACGCAGATCAGCACAAATATGATTTCACATTGCATAATCCCCTTACGGGAACTGCTCTGATGCCAAACGCGTCTTTGAATGTCTCAAAGAGCGGTTCAATTGAGGTCTTTCTATCCGCATGCAACTCCTGACCGATCGCAGAGTCGTAAAATTCCACAAGCTTGATCCTTTCCGGGGGCGTACGCGGGCATGCCTTATCGGAGTGACAACCCCGGATGCTTTTTGCCGCACGAATCATGCGGTTTGGAATCATCGTATGCAGGATCTGTCAAAATATTTCGTATGATTCCTGAAAGTGATTCTATCAATGCGTCAAACGTCCTGCCACCACGAATATTCGCGGTACTGGCACCGGCGGGCAACGGAACAATCAACTTGCCGGCGCTGCAACCCATGCGCAGTTCATGCCCGAATGCCCGGCCCCTTGATTTGGAGGAGAATCCCCATCTTGCATCCGTATCAGTCCCTGAAATTGGCAAACGATTATTCTTCATGTCGGATTTGTGCCATGCAGGACCATTTGCTTTTAGCATCGAACTGTCCGCTGATGCAGACGTGTCATCATCCATTCCTTCTGATACGAACAGGTTTCCCATCGTCCCGATGATGTCCCCAACGGGCAGGTTCTGAAATCGCCTGCCAACAGTACGCCTGTCTGGGATTTGAGTCAGTCTGCAGACCTTGGACAATCTGTCATCGCTGCATTTGACTGATAAAAAACAATGAAGTGTGTTGTTACCTGAATTCTCATCTGAGATTTTATGATGAATGATTGCACCGTCAGATAGTTGAACAGGCATACGGCCTGCCAGGTCTGAATATCTCCCCATGCAGAGACAATGTTCTGACCAGATACAAGACACCGATAAGAATGACCCTGACAGAACCCTGCCGGGGGATTTTTACGTTCATGCTGCAATGAAATGACATTGCAAGGATCCTTGGCTTTTTTCATTTGAATAGTTTGAGAAACTGATTAAAAATTAGGATTAGTTATGCCCAAGTCTCAACTATCTTGCGTTTGTTAGTATTGCGTCATTTTTGATGTATTGCAGGGTTTTGAGATGAGTTGTAAATCACACTAGCGTATGCTATGCATTTTTTGTGATTTTATTCTTCTAATTCTATATCTTTTTGAAGTTCTTTTGCTAATCCCACCCACCATTCTTGGTTTTTAGACATATGTCAAAAAGATTCTATGTTGCTAATAGATCTGTTGTTTAATTCTTCATAGTATTTGTTTAAGAAAATATGATAAAATCTAATCTTTGGCATATTTGATATTTGAGATATCTGTGTTTTTTATTTTCAGTATTATTGTATCTCCTAGTCTGTTGAAAATTCTTTGACGTTTTTTATTTGTCAAAATTAACCCTAATATGACATCAATTGGTAAAAAAAATGATTTTCCAAAACTGCTTATCATAATTCCTTTCAAATCTGGTTTCTTCCCATAGATATTGGTAGTTTTCAGGTTGAGTATTTTTTTACCTATTGTTTGACCTGTTTTGTATTCTAACACTACCCAATACACAAAGAACAAAACGCTAGTTGGTATGTATTGGATGTTTTCAATCCAAAAACCTCCACTACCGTAATCTATTGTTCCAAATAATCCAAAAATCATCAATGTCGAAACACTTGAAATTATGACAAAATCAATCAACCATGCAAGAAATCTGTCTGTCCATTTTGCAATGATTACATTTGATGTTGTATCTGAGTCACTCATAAAGCAAATTCTCAATTTCACACTAATAAAATATGTTAATGAAAACAAAATTCATGTGGTATTTGTATTCCAATAAGTATGTAAATGAGACTTGGGCATAACTAATCCTAATTTTTAATCAGTTTCTCAAACTATTCAAATGAAAAAAGCCAAGGATCCTTGCAATGTCATTTCATTGCAGCATGAACGTAAAAATCCCCCGGCAGGGTTCTGTCAGGGTCATTCTTATCGGTGTCTTGTATCTGGTCAGAACATTGTCTCTGCATGGGGAGATATTCAGACCTGGCAGGCCGTATGCCTGTTCAACTATCTGACGGTGCAATCATTCATCATAAAATCTCAGATGAGAATTCAGGTAACAACACACTTCATTGTTTTTTATCAGTCAAATGCAGCGATGACAGATTGTCCAAGGTCTGCAGACTGACTCAAATCCCAGACAGGCGTACTGTTGGCAGGCGATTTCAGAACCTGCCCGTTGGGGACATCATCGGGACGATGGGAAACCTGTTCGTATCAGAAGGAATGGATGATGACACGTCTGCATCAGCGGACAGTTCGATGCTAAAAGCAAATGGTCCTGCATGGCACAAATCCGACATGAAGAATAATCGTTTGCCAATTTCAGGGACTGATACGGATGCAAGATGGGGATTCTCCTCCAAATCAAGGGGCCGGGCATTCGGGCATGAACTGCGCATGGGTTGCAGCGCCGGCAAGTTGATTGTTCCGTTGCCCGCCGGTGCCAGTACCGCGAATATTCGTGGTGGCAGGACGTTTGACGCATTGATAGAATCACTTTCAGGAATCATACGAAATATTTTGACAGATCCTGCATACGATGATTCCAAACCGCATGATTCGTGCGGCAAAAAGCATCCGGGGTTGTCACTCCGATAAGGCATGCCCGCGTACGCCCCCGGAAAGGATCAAGCTTGTGGAATTTTACGACTCTGCGATCGGTCAGGAGTTGCATGCGGATAGAAAGACCTCAATTGAACCGCTCTTTGAGACATTCAAAGACGCGTTTGGCATCAGAGCAGTTCCCGTAAGGGGATTATGCAATGTGAAATCATATTTGTGCTGATCTGCGTTTTGGCGTATCAGTTGGCAGCGCATTACATGCATGATTGACGCAGGGAATCATCCAAGAACTGTAAAGAGAGTGCCTTGCTGTTGAATGATTTTAGACTTTATTTTTGTAAACCATTATGCCCAAGTCTCATTTATCTGTCTTTTAGAAATAACTTTGAATATCTTTTCTATAGTGCCATATTACTACAATAATTAATCCAATCCATAATGTATTTGAAAGATAAACCCAATAAGGATATGGTATAGTTATTTGAAAAATGTTGTTTGCAGGAAAAGAAACAAGTGCAATAAGCATGATGAATGTTCCTATTTTGATGAATGGGCGCACATGGATTTTCCTTAAACTCTCATTCATAACATTTTGCTATTATTGAAATGTGTTAATCATTAGTTAGCACCAATTCCAACATAGGGGATTTAACCTTGTATTGGAACTGATTATTATGAAAGCAAAATTTGCTACATCTTGTATTTCTTGTGGTGATAAGATCCAACCAGGAAAAGAAATATCAAAAAACAATGCTGACCAATGGGTACACAAGCATTGTGCTGAGGATTCTGAAGGATTACCTTAGAAATTAATAATCTCTTCTCTAACTAAATTTTGAATTATTTTTGATCTCAATAAATCCTCTTGATGTATTTCTTTGGACTCTTAGAAGAAATGAAAAAGACGTCGTTCAATTATACAACACACTTTCACCTGTAATGCAACTTGCGACTGGTGGCTCTATGCTTAATTTCGGATATTGGTCTCAACAACACTCAGACCCAATTTCTGCTCAAAATAACCTGTGTATGATTTTTGGAGATTTGGCAGATTTGTCTTCTGCCACATGTGCAATTGATGTTGGAAGTGGTTTATCAGCTCCTTCTAAATTGTGGAGAGATAATTTTCCTAATCTTAATTTGTATTGTGTTAATATTAATTTCAACCAATTGTTTTTTTCTGGACAAGAAAAAAACATACAATTCATTAATTCTAGTTCTACAAAACTTCCTTTTGCAGATAATTCTGTAGACCGTGTATTAGCTTTAGAGTCTGCACAACATTTCAAACCTTTGTCTAGTTTTATTACTGAATCAAAAAGAGTTTTGACAAAAAATGGTTTACTGGTTTTAGCGATTCCTATAACTACTACTTCATCTTTTGGAAAACTTGGATTGTTAAAATTTACTTGGTCCTCTGAACATTATAGTTTGGATTATTTGAAAAACCTTCTTTTGTCTAATGGATTTGATATTTCTGATGAAAAATTAATTGGCTCTGACGTATATGATCCTCTTGCAAATTATTATACTGAGAATCGAGAAAAACTCAGGAAACTAATTTCAACTACTTATCCTAGATATGTAGAAAACATTCTTTTCAAATCACTTCAAAAAATGAAAAAGGCATCAGAAGAAAAAGTCATAGACTATGTTCTTGTAAAATGTGTTTTAAATTCTGAATAATACTTTTTCATCTGTTTTGTGTATGTGCTACATTTTTTGAAATTGACTAGGTTTTTATTTTTGATGTTTTAATTAATTTTATCGTGTCTGATTCAAATGCACCATCTACACTATATGGTGAAAAATGTGATCAACTCCTTGGTGAATCTGAGATCAGATTTGCTGGAATTGTAGATAAAGATGGTCAACTTATTGCAGGCGGATTTAAGCAAGGAATTTTGCCTCATGAGGGAGATGAAACTAGACTTCAATCCTTTTTAGAATTTGTTTCAAAAGCATCTATTAGAAAAGAATATGATGAAAGTTTAGGCCCCATCAATTACCTTGCAGCCAGAAGAGATAAAGCAGTTTTAGTTAGCTTCCCATTTCCTATCACTCAGGTTCTCTTGCTGATCTCTGCAGAACCTACTGCTAATATTGAAAATCTTGCCAAAAAAGTTGTTGAAATATTCACTGATGTTAAATAATATCTTTATCCCAATTCTTTAATTATCCTAACTTAGTTTTCAAAATCAACTGATCCCAAAACCAGCCATTTAGACAATTTCTGATGATCATCTGGATCCATTCATTATCAAATACAATCAACTTATCCTAAAACCCTCCAATACATCATGATTGATGCCAGGCATACAAATCCCAAATAATTGAGACTTGGGCATAACTAATCCTAATTTTTAATCAGTTTCTCAAACTATTCAAATGAAAAAAGCCAAGGATCCTTGCAATGTCATTTCATTGCAGCATGAACGTAAAAATCCCCGGCAGGGTTCTGCCAGAGTCATTCTTATCGGTGTCTTGTATCTGGTCAGAACATTGTCTCTGCATGGGGAGATATTCAGACCTGGCAGACCGTATGCCTGTTCAACTATCTGATGGTGCAACTATTCATCATAAAATCTCGGATGAGAATTCCAAGCAACAGCACACTTCGTTATTTTTTATCAGTCAAATGCAACGATGGCAAATCGTTCAAGGTCTGCAGACTGACTCGAATCCCAGACAGGCGTACTGTTGACAGGCGATTTCAGAACCTGCCCGTTGGGGACATCATCGGGACGATGGGAAGCCTGTTCGTATCAGAAGGAATGGCTGATGACACGTCTGCATCAGCGGACAGTTCTCTGCCAAAAGCAGATGGTCCTGCATTGCACAAATCCGACATGAAGAATAATCGTTTGCCAATTTCAGGGACTGATACGGATGCAAGATGGGGATTCTCCTCCAAATCAAGGGGCCGGGCATTCGGGCATGAGCTGCGCATGGGTTGCAGCGCCGGCAAGTTGATTGTTCCGTTGCCCGCCGGTGCCAGTACTGCAAACATTCGTGGTGGCAGGACGTTTGACGCATTGATAGAATCACTTTCAGGAATCATACGAAATATTTTGGCAGATCCTGCATACGATGATTCCAAACCGCATGATTCGTGCGGCAAAAAGCATCTGAGGTTGGTTACTCCGATAAGACATGCCCGCGTACGCCCCCGGAAAGGATCAAGCTTGTGGAATTTTACGACTCTGCGATCGGTCAGGAGTTGCATGCGGATAGAAAGACCTCAATTGAACCGCTCTTTGAGACATTCAAAGACGCGTTTGGCATCAGTGCAGTTCCCGTAAGGGGATTATGCAATGTGAAATCATATTTGTGTGCTGATCTGCGTTTTGGCGTACAGTTGGCAGCGTATTGCATGCATGTCGGTGCAGAGAATCATCCAAGAATTGTAAAGAGAATGCCTTGCTGTTGAATGATTTTAGACTTTATTTTTGTAAACCATTATGCCCAAGTCTCAATGTTATCTATTTATAAAAGTAACATTATTGTCACTCAATGATAAAAATGACTCAAATTATGTTGCTTGCAATAGCAGCAACTCTAACTACGACGATGACGTTTGCATATGCCCAAAGTGACTCTTCATCTACTACGATCATTGACGTTGGTTCTTTACAAGACCCCCGTATGATCACAAACGACGGCCAGCGTATCTATGTCTATGATTATGATAACGGCCGTGTGGTGGCCTTTGCCATGGACGGCATCGAGCTGGATGCCAAAAGCTTTAGAGTTGTCGGTGAAGAGGACGCTGGTGCCGAGATCGTTAATTATGTTCACATGGTATACGACGACAGGTACTTCCTCTTCATTCATGTGCTACAGGGCTATGAGCCCACTGTAGTGGCCTTCTATGAAGACGGTAATAGTGTCAATGAGGACGACATTCCCTCAAAGTATGACGTCTCCTTTATGAATTCAAAGTCAAGGACTGAGACGTCCTTTGGCGGTCACGTTTATACGCTTAATACCTCTCAGAAGAAGGTCACAGTTACTGCTGTTCCCGCTTTTGTCTTGGATGACTCAAAGCTGGTTCTAAAGGCTCCAGATAGTGACGGCTATCTTTTGGCAGACAGATACATGGTGATCCATGTTGACGATATCAATAGCATCGGCAACATTGCCGTACACGGTACGAAGCCCACTTCAACTGATGCCAACAGACTGTCAATTCATGATAAAGAAAAATTATACATACGTGATGTGGAACGAAGCTCTAGCGGATGGAATGTAACAATTCCTGCTGCTAACTTGTCAGCTGGTGATAACGAGTTTTATATGCGTAATCTGGCAAGCGATAATGAACCAAGCTATGCCAGTTTCCATATATTCATTGCAGAAAAGCCGCAAGATGTCCCCGATGCCGTAGCCGTCTCGTCTTCTGATAACGTTGCCACTATCAAATCAAAGATAGAGAACGCACCTAGCGGTGCCGTGGTAACGTTTGAAGATGGCACATATGACAGCATTGGAAAGATTATGATCTCAAAGCCGCTGACATTAAAGTCCGCAACTGGCGACCAGAACGACTCTGATGCAATATTCACAAGAAACATCACATTTGAGATAAGGTCAAGTAATGTCAAGGTTGCCGGCCTAGAGTTTGTCGGCGTGACCTCGGAGGCCCCTGTCCAAGTACCCTGGATAACCGTAAGCGACGTTGTCATCGAAAAGAATCTTTTTGATGGCACATCAAACTTCGGCGTTTACAGGTTCAATGATAAAAAAACCGATACCGATTCACTGGACAAAGGCACATACGCAGAGAGACTGACTGTTGACCAAAACGTCTTCAAAGACATAGGATTTCAGGGCATGAGCAGTGCAGAAAGGACCGCCGTTACGAATGACAAGATCATTCCTGCGGGTAGCAAGGTCGGCTTTGCCATAAAGATTGACGGCGTCAGGGATTCTGTCATATCCCGCAATGAGATTGACAAGAGTACGGGATCCGGCATACTGCTAAACTTTGCAGAGGATGTGACTGTCAAGGGCAACACAATAAAGAATGTCATAACAGACGGCATCAAGGTTGACCGTTCCGCGTCAGGAATCATCATTGATGGTAA
This sequence comes from Candidatus Nitrosopumilus sp., assembly GCA_963422575.2. Taxonomy (GTDB): domain Archaea; phylum Thermoproteota; class Nitrososphaeria; order Nitrososphaerales; family Nitrosopumilaceae; genus Nitrosopumilus. The sequence goes on from CAXXKU010000001.1 coordinate 1,680,124, forward strand.
TAACATAACAAACTCGGCGTATGCCGACAGGTTCACTGACAATGACACGACAGTCAAGTCAAACGATTCTGCATATGCGGCAATTGCAATACTAAAGGCCGATGACGCAGTAGTCAGGGACAATACAATAATCCAATCCAAAACCGGCATACTATTCTGCAAAGGGACCTGCGATGAGAATTACGATCCAATTCCGATGAGTGATTCTAGGTCATACAGCGAGGGCCCATCAACCGGCCATGTGACTGGAAACATTCTTAAAGATATTGGGATGCAGTATATAGTCAACGCAGATCCTGCCAAAAGACTGCCAGCACAGCTGAACTACTTTGATGCGGCAGATCCGGATTCCAAGATAAAGGGTAAAGTGTATTACGGACCATGGTACGCCGATGAGGCACTTACGACATTGTCGACAACCGGCACCGCCGCCCAGATCTCAAATGCAAGGGCATTCTCAAGCAGCACGTGCTCCATTAGCTTGGAGCGTAGCTCGATGACCTTCTCCAACACGATCTACGGGCAAAACTCAGATACTGAGACGCAAAGTGTCGCCAATGCGGGATCAAGTGATCTTACAGGAATAATATTGGAGAGTACCGGCTGGAAAAAGGCTGACGGAACAGTCCTCTCGACAGTCCATACGGACGTAAAGGAGACCGGCACTGACGATTACCAGAAGCTTTCAAGCACAGATACAGCGAGTTTTGACACCACTCTTGGTGCAAGCTCTGCTGACAGGCTGTCTCTGGAATTCGTGATGGATCTGAGGGACGCAACCAGCGGACCTGCAGAAGAGCTGACTGAGAACGTAACATACCTGGCATCGTGCAGTTAGTTAGTTGAGACTTGGGCATAATGGTTTACAAAAATAAGGTCTAAAGTCATTCAACAGCAAGGCATTCTCTTTACAATTCTTGGATGATTCCCTGCACCGACATGCAATTGCAATACGCTGCCAACTGTACGCCAAAACGCAGATCAGCGCACAGATGATTTCACATTGCATAATCCCCTTACGGGAACTGCTCTGATGCCAAGCGCGTCTTTGAATGTCTCAAAGAGCGGTTCAATTGAGGTCTTTCTATCCGCATGCAACTCCTGGCCGATCGCAGAATTGTAAAATTCCACAAGCTTGATCCTTTCCGGGGGCGTACGCGGGCATGTCTTATCGGAGTGATAACCCCGGATGCTTTTTGCCGCACGAATCATGCGGTTTGGAATCATCGTATGCAGGATCTGCTAAAACATTTCGTATGATTCCTGAAAGTGATTCTATCAATGCGTCAAACGTCCTGCCATCATGAATATTTGCAGTACTGATACCGGCGGGCAACGGAACAATCAACTTGCCGGCGCTGCAACCCATGCGCAGTTCATGCCCGAATATCCGACCCCTTGATTTGGAGGATCATCCCCATCTTGCATCCGTATCAGTCCCTGAAATTGGCAAACGATTATTCTTCATGTCGGATTTGTGCCATGCAGGACCATCTGCTTTTGGCAGAGAACTGTCCGCTGATGCAGACGTGTCATCAACCATACCTTCTGATACGAACAGGTTTCCCATCGTCCCGATGATGTCCCCAACGGGCAGGTTCTGAAATCGCCTGTCAATAGCACGCCTGCCTGGGATTTGAGTCAGTCTGCAGACCTTGGACAATTTGTCATCGTTGCATTTGACTGATAAAAAATAATGAAGTGTGTCGTTGCTTGGAATTCTCATCCGAGATTTTATGATGAATAATTGCACCATCAGATAGTTGAACAGGCATACGGCCTGCCAGGTCTGAATATCTCCCCATGCAGAGACAATGTTCTGACCAGATACAAAACACCGATAAGAAATGACTCTGACAGAACCCTGCCGGGGATTTTTACATTCATGCTGCAATGAAATGACATTGCAAGGATCCTTGGCTTTTTTCATTTGAATAGTTTGAGAAACTGATTAAAAATTAGGATTAGTTATGCCCAAGTCTCACCTATATGGATTCGTAATAACGCTGGATGGTGGACAGCAGATGCGATAAATGATTCTACTTTTGTAGCTGGTATTGAATTTTTATTGGAAAATAACATTATCACAATTTCAAATGCTTCTTCTTCTGGAAATGTATCTGATGGACAAATTCCAGAATGGATTAAAAGCACTGCTGGATGGTGGGCAGATGGTACAATTTCAGAAGATGAATTTTTGGGTTCTCTGAAATTTCTCATTCAAGAAGGAATTATCACAGTTAACTAGTTCTCCTTTAACACATAGTTTTAATCTTACATTGTTTTATCTTCATTAAATTGAAAGCTACATTTAGTGCAGGTTGTTTTTGGCATGTTGAAAATTTGCTTAGTAAAACAAAAGGCGTTACATCAACCCGAGTTGGATACATTGGAGGTCAATTGCCCAGTCCTACATATGAAGAAGTTTGTACTGATAGAACAGGACATGCAGAAGCTGTAGAAGTTGAATATGATTCTGATGAAACCTCTTTTGAAGATTTACTTGATGTTTTTTGGAAAAATCATAATCCTACTACTTTAAATCGTCAGGGCCCTGATGTTGGAATTCAATACCGTTCAGCAATTTTTTATCATGATGAAAATCAAAAAGAGATTGCTGAAAAATCAAAACAAAACCTTGAGGATTCAGGATATTATGAACACCCAGTTGTTACTCAAATTGTACCTGCTCCTACATTTTACAAAGCAGAAGAATATCATCAAAAATATTTCAAAAAACAGGGATTCTCTTAATCTTATTTTACAATCATCACTGGTATTTTTGCTGTGTGTATGACATAGTTTGATACACTTCCAAAGAGCATTTCTTTAGTAGAACTTCTTCCACGTGATCCCATTACAATTATATCAAAATGACCTCTCCCCTGTGCAAGCTTGACTATGTTGTATCCGATTTCCCCTCTCATCATCTTTTCATTGAATACAATTCCATTTTGTGCTGCTAGTACCTTGGCTTCATCCATGAATTTTTTTACTTGTTTGTTGAATGACTTCTCAACTGAGCCTACACCTTTGAATTCTGAGTGCGGTGGTGCATGAATTGAATACACTCCAGTGATAGTTGCCTCACACTGTCTTGCTAGTCTGATTGCTGTTTCTAAACCTCTAACAGAATTTTTTGATCCATCTAATGGAACTAGAATTTTTGAAATTTTTTTCTTTATCACATTTTGTCTGTATTTTAGATCTTAAAAAACATAGTTCTAGTTGAGACTTGGGCATAATGGTTTACAAAAATAAAGTCTAAAATCATTCAACAGCAAGGCATTCTCCTTACAATTCTTGGATGACTCCCTGCACCGACATGCATGCAATACGCTGCCAACTGTACGCCAAAACGCAGATCAGCACACAAATATGATTTCACATTGCATGATCCCCTTACGGGAACTGCTCTGATGCCAAGCGCGTCTTTGAATGTCTCAAAGAGCGGTTCAATTGAGGTTTTTCTATCCGCATGCAACTCCTGACCGATCGCAGAGTCGTAAAATTCCAGAAGCTTGATCCTTTCCGGGGGCGTACGCGGGCATGTCTTATCGGAGTGACAACCCCGGATGTTTTTTGCCGCACGAATCATGCGGTTTGGAATCATCGTATGCAGGATCTGCCAAAATATTTCGTATGATTCCTGAAAGTGATTCTATCAATGCGTCAAACGTCCTGCCATCACGAATGTTTGCAGCACTGGCACCGGCGGGCAACGGAACAATCAACTTGCCGGCGCTGCAACCCATGCGCAGTTCATGCCCGAATATCCGACCCCTTGATTTGGAGAATCATCCCCATCTTGCATCCGTATCAGTCCCTGAAATTGGAAAACGATTATTCTTCATGTCGGATTTGTGCCATACAGGGCCATTTGCTTTTAGTAGAGAACTGTCCACTGATGCAGACGTGTCATCAACCATTCCTTCTGATACGAACAGGTTTCCCATCGTCCCGATGATGTCCCCAACGGGCAGGTTCTGAAATCGCCTGCCAATAGTACGCCTGTCTGGGATTTGAGTCAGTCTGCAGACCTTGGACAATTTGTCATCGTTGCATTTGACTGATAAAAAATAACGAAGTGTGCTGTTGCCTGAATTCTCATCCGAGATTTTATGATGAATAATTGCGCCATCAGATAGTTGAACAGGCATACGGTCTGCCAGGTCTGAATATATCCCCATGCAGAGACAATGTTCTGACCAGGTACAAAACACCGATAAGAGATGACTCTGACAGAACCCTGCCGGGGGATTTTTACGTTCATGCTGCAATGAAATGATATTGCAAGGATCCTTGGCTTTTTTCATTTGAATAGTTTGAGAAACTGATTAAAAATTAGGATTAGTTATGCCCAAGTCTCAGTTCTAGTTATCGATCGTTTGAATATTCAAAAATTTCATAGCTGTGTTTGATCGCTAATTTGACTAAAACTTATCTAGTGAGTTTAATTGACGCTAAAATAGTGGAAGAGAAATTCCTTGAAATTGATGGAAATAATATTCGATATTTAGAATCTGGAAATTCAAAAAATACACTTGTTCTTGTTCATGGTTTGGGTGCGTCAGCTGAACGTTGGTCTTCAATTATCCCTCTTTTGACAGATCATTTCCGTGTTATAGTTCCTGATCTTATTGGTTTTGGTTATAGTGATAAACCTCTTGCAGATTACACTCCTGAGTTTTTTTCAGATTTTTTGGAAAAGTTTTTTGTTGCATCTGATATTGAGCATTCTAATCTTATTGGTTCGTCATTAGGTGGACAAGTATCCGTTGAATTTACTGCATCCCATCCAAAGATGGTTGAAAAATTAATTTTGGTTTCTCCTTCTGGAATTATGAAGAAATCCACTCCTGCCCTTGATGCATACATTATGGCAGCAATGTATCCAAACCAACTAAATGCCCAAAATGCATTTGAGATGATGGAAGGTTCTGGCAATAGGGCTAATCCTGAAATTGTTAATGGATTTATTGAAAGAATGCGATTACCTAATGCAAAACTGGCATTCATGTCGACCATACTTGGATTAAAAAATTCAGAAGTAATCACCCAAAAATTACAATCCCTTGTTACTCAAACTTTGATAATTTGGGGATCTGATGATCCTGTTATTCCGATTCAGCATGCTGATGAATTTGTTGCATCAATCAAAGATTGTAGATTTTATCGGATGGACGGGTGTGGACATACTCCTTATGTTCAGGATCCTGATGCTTTTTCATCACTCGTGCTTAGTTTCCTCCAAAATGATCGTGTTTAAATACCTCCAAATCCCTACTGTTACCAATGAGTGGTGATCAAAACCTTTATGATCCTTCTGAGATGTTCAAATCTTGGATTCAAAAAAGTGGACGTGCTCAATCAGAATTTATGAAAAATTTTGGTGCTTTGATGACAAATCAGACTAGCCAAACATTCAATCCTTTAGAAACTCTCAAAGGCGTTTCTGATAGTACTAGACAAGCTCAATCTAACATGATGGAAAACATGTTATCTATGCAAAGCAAAAGCATGGATACGATGTTTAACATCGGCCAAATGCTTCCTTCCTTTATGAATTGGGGAGCTTACAAAACTACCATTAGCAGTAATGGCAGAATCTCAATTCCTGAAGCTGAACGAAATGCACTTGGTTTAGGAGATGGTGATTTAGTTCAAGTCATCATCTTACCAATAGCAAAAAAATCAAAAGATAAGGAGGTGAAACAATGAGTAAAACCGAAACAATGAATAAAAGTCAAACAACAGCGGGAAATTCTAAAGATGTATTTTCAGTATGCCAAGAAAATGTAGACAAACTTTTCACTGGCATTAAACAATCAGTACCACAGTATCATCAATCAATTACTAATGTACAGCAAGAATACCTACAAGCATATGAAAACGTAGTAGACTCAACTATTACACTACAACAAGAATATGTCCAGAAAGCAGGTATTGCAGCAAACATTCCAGAGGCAACTCTTAAAGTAATTAATGATACTACTGAGGAATTTGTAAAGGCAGCTTCTATACAGAACCAAATAGCACTTGCAACTATCGATGCAACACAACAAAATATCAAAACATTCAACGATAACGCAAAATCATTTGCTGACCTAAACAAAAATATCCTGCAATCCTGGATTTCTGCATTCACCACAAAGAACAACTAGTGGGGAATCTTTTTTCTTTTTTATGATCTTTCAGTTAACCATTGTCCAAGCTCAGGCAGTACCTTCTTTTGTGATAATGAACTGGCAATCATTCCAACATGCCCTGTAGGGTACATTCTTAATGTTTTATCTTCACTTCCTATGGCATAATGTAGTGGCATACTGCATTCAGGGGATACTAGGTGGTCTCCTACTGCCACTTGTGTGAAAATTGGCATGTCAATTTTTTTCAAATCTACATGTTGCCCTTCTATGAACATTTTATTTTGAATAAGCAGATTATCCTGATAGATATCTTTAATCCATTGTTTGAATAATTCTCCTGGTATAGGGGGTGTATCTCCTAACCATTTTTCAACTCTTAAGAAGCTGTCTACAAATTTCTTGTTTTCGATATTTTTGAAAAAATTCACATATTTTTCAATTCCTTGTTCAAATGGTTTGAGCACAGAAAAACAATAATACATGAATTCTGGAGGCATATTTCCTATTGTTTCTACCATTTTATCCACGTCCATGTGTTTTGCAAGATTGCTGATCACTGTTGTATCGCGCCATCCGTCAATAACTGGAGCTGTTGCAATGTAGTTTTTTACACTTTCTGGATGTAGTGTGGTATATGCTGTTGCTATTGTTGCTCCAGTACAATATCCTTGCAATGAGATTTTTTCAGTAGATGATTCGTTTTTGATATATTCTACACTTGCATCTAGATACCCGTTTACATAATCATCAAAGTCTAGATATTTGTCCATACTAGTTGGCGTTCCCCAATCTAACATGTATACGTCAAAACCTTGTTGGAGAAGATTTCTCACCCAACTTTTCTCTGGCTGTATGTCTAGTATGTGAAATCTGTTAATTAGTGCATATGAAATCAGAAGGGGTGTTTTGTGCTGTTTCTCTGTCAGTGGTTTGTAATGCAATAATCTTGTTTTATCAAGTTCTTGTACTATGTCATGTGGAGTTACCTCTAAACTAATTTCATCTGGTGCTGCAACTAATTTTGGGGCATCAATAACATTTTTGCTGAACTTTAGAATCTCTTCAATTATTTTTGGATCAACAGTTGATTCACTTTGCATTTTTTTCAATCTCCTTTTTCTTTAGTTCTAATTCTAATTTGGCTACTCTTTTTTTCAATGTATGGATTTCTTTGTATACTTCATCAATTTCTTCTTTACTTGGTAAGTTAACTGATTGCAAGATTACATTAGTTATGTTATTCCAATGCTTGGTTAATTCTAGTTCTTTTGAAACTAATTTTCCATAATTTTCTCCAAATTTCTCTGAATCAAACAATTCAGTAAAATCATTGTCAAAAATATCAATCCATATTCTCTTGAATGCTTCTATCTGTTCTATGTCTTGAGGAATCCCTGGTACTTTTAGATTGACTTTTTTTTGAGAGACACTCCAAGTTTCTGCTAGTTGTTTGTAATATTCTGTAAGATGTCGATTAAACTCCATCAAATCTTCGTTGATTTCAATTAATTCTGTGGATACTTTTTTTGAATTTGCTGCAAATGCTCTCATTGGACCAATTGATGCCAGCGCTTGTGGTTTGCTTGACATCAAATGTATGATGTCTGTCCAGAACAGTGACAAATGTTTGTAATAATCTGTAATGTCCTTAGTTGATTCTGATTGCACAGATACCTCTCAACACAGATCGCAATAAATAGTTCGCTTGTTAAATTAGACTCATGGATAATGTTGAAGAGCTTGAAGAAATTTGCCAAAAAATAATACAATTAGATTCTAACATGCGTTCTGCTAGGCTCATCAACAGCAGAGGCCATCTTGCCGCTGGTGGAATGAAAGAGGGACTATTGTCTCTTGAGGCTCAAAAGCAAGACGAAATGATGTTCATGGAACTTGCTTTACGTGTAAGAATGCGTCATGAATTTGATAAAGAGTTTGGAGAAGTTCATTTCTCGATGTCATATAGGGACAAAGTAATTGTCATGAGTTTTCCATTGACTAATGATGATGTTTTATTGGTATCTTGTGAAAAGGACACTGATTTTGGGAAACTTGCATTTAAAATCCTTAAAATTGTTGAATCTTTGAAAAAAACCCCAATGAAAACATTCTAACCATAACAACTTAATTCTAATTATTTTGATATTTTGTATATGTCGTCACAACAAGATGTTCATTGGGATGAAATTGAATCATTGGCAAAGTCCCTCTCTAAAAAAATTTTAAAACTTGATAGATTTTTTCTAGTATTGCTACTCTAAGTAGGGGCGGATTAGTTCCTTCACGTTTGCTTGCAGATCATTTAGATATTGATGATATCTATGTAGACAAACAGAAAATTTCATCTGATTCTTTGCTTGTTGATGATATTTTTGATTCTGGTAGTACTTTTAACAAAATTTTATCTCATGTGGGTGATCCTTCCACATTTATTTTTGCAGCTTTGTTTGCACGTCGTGGGAAAAAATATCCTAAACAACTTGTCTATTCTAACAAAACTGTTGATGAGGCTTACATTGTTTTTCCGTGGGATAAATTAGAATCTCAACGTTCATAAAAATATTATTTTAATTTCCACATTTTTTTTGAAATACATTGTTTTGTTATTATTTTTCTAATGTTTTGAACATCATTGATAATATTGTTTTTGGTATCTGTATTTTCATACTGGAGTTTTTGATTTTTTTAACTATTTCTAGGCTTAAATTGGCTATTTTGGTAGTTTATTTGTAATTTTAATCTTTTAGCATTTTTCTTAATCCTGCACATCTATTTCTTATAGTTACTTCTGTAACTCCTGATGCAATTGAGATATCTTTCTGTGATTTCACTTCGCCTGTACTGATACATGCTAAATAAAGAGCAGCGGCAGCTATCCCCATTGGATCTTTTCCTGCAACCATTCCAATCTTTTTAGCTTCATCTAATATTGCAATTGCTTTACGTTTGCTTTTCTCACTTAGTTCTGCAATACTTGCAATTCTTGAAACTCCTTTTACCGGATCAACCACTGGCATTTTTAATTCCAATTCTCTGAAAATTAATCTATAACATCTGGCAACATCTTTTCTTCTGATGTTGATTCCTTTAGCAACATCATCTAATGTTCTTGGTGTTTCAGTATTTCTACATGATGCATACAAACATGCTGCAACCAATCCTTGTATTGAACGACCTCTGACTAATTTTTTCTCCATTGCTTTTCTGTAAATGTATGCTGCCTTTTCTACTACGGCATCTGTTAACGCAAGTTTGTCTTTTAGTTTATCCATTTCATTTAATGCTTGTCTCAAGTTTCTATCTGCAGAAGAATGTGCTTGTGTTCTGCTGTCCCATGTTCTTAGCCTTTCAATTGAACTTTTGACACTTGCTGATAGAGGCTTACCTGTAGAATCTTTGTTTATTGCACCAATTACTGTTGATAACCCCATATCATGCATTGTTAGTGAAGTTCCAGCTCCTACTCTGGTTCTATTGCCTTCATCATTTGAAAAAGAACGCCATTCTGCACCCGTATCTGTAATTTTATCAGGTACTACAAATCCACATTTTCCACAAAATAACTCCCCTGTATTTTGATCTGTGATCATTTTTTTATCACCGCATGCTGGACATTTTGATCCAGTCACTGTTGCATTTTTAAGCATAATTGTTGCTATTTTGTAAATTGAGTTATTATCCATTTTACCAAATTTCTGCAGGTTAATGGTGTGTAGGTTAAGCTAATTCTTATTCTCGTTTTTTAGAATGTCATCTGATTTTTCAAATTTAACTCAGAAGACAATATGCATATGATGGAGTGTATGATGGATACATGATGTTTTCTTCTTCTACTACGTGTTGTAATCCTATGGAATGACCTAACTCATGTGTCATGATTGTCTCTACACTCTTTACATCATACAATTGAAAACTTCCGTCACAATTGTAATCCCCTAATGCAACTTCTACCACACCTTTTCCAAGATGTGCATGTCCTAATACTCCTTCTCCGATGTCTCTAACCACCCATGTTACCCAAACATTTGCTTCATGTTTCAAATTTGTAACTTCAAATTCTATTTTGGCTTTTTCGTTACTTACACTTAATTCTTGATTGCTCCAAAACCCAAATGAATTTTTTAATGTGCTTACATGATCTAATGGGAGTCCTGTTGGCTGTTCATTGATGAACACTTTGTATTGAATGATGTATTTTCCATCAATTATTTCATATGTTGGATCTGGGAATTTACTTGATGCTTTTTTTACTTCTTGTTCAAAATTCCATTTTATGTAATCTCTGAGAAATTTTTTTATGACATCTTTACTGGGGTTTGGGTATTCTATGTATCTTTTTTCTTTTGAAATATTATTTGAAACATCTCTGAGATATTTTTCAAATAAATAAAATTCATGATCTAACTCTTCTTGTGTTTTTTGAATATTGTCTTGATTATTTACTGTGATTATTCCGTTTTCGATCATATATTGAATACTTGATACAAATGCATGATCATCAATTTGATTATTTGCCCACCATCCTGCATTATTTTTCACCCATTCTGGAATTTTATTTTCTAAGTTGCCTTGTTTCTCTATTGGTGGAATTTCTATTATTTTATTTTTTATTAGATATGATAATGCTGAAATAAATTCTGAGTCTTTGACGGTTTCCTCTGCCCACCATTTTGCTATTGGTTTCACCCATTCTGGAATTGTTGTGATGTATTCTTTTTCTAATCCTTTTGGTTTTTCTGTTGCAGTGTATGGATATTTCGAAATTACTTTTTCTATAAATTCTTTATAATTTTTAATTACTGTACTGTTTGGTTTTTCATTTGATGCTTTTTCAAAATATGCTATTGATTCTTCATATTCGCCTAAATTCCCAAATCCTATTCCCATGCCTGTTAGTGAGATGGGATCATTTGGTTCATACTGCAATACTTTGAAAAATTGTTTTAAAGATCCATTGTGCTCTTCTAAATTACTTTGTACTACCCCTTTCATCTTTAATGTAGAAATGTTGTTTGGCACAAATTCTAAAATTTCATCATAAATTTTTATTGCTTCTTTATATTCTCCTTTTTTAAAATAATCATTAGCTTGATAGAACATTACTTCTGCATCTTTTTCAGTTTGTGCAAATGATGTATGTGAAATTAGAGACACTATTACCAAACTTACAAGTAATATGTATGAAATAATTTTCATATTTCTGATTCTAATTATGCCTATTTCTATTTTTTACCGTATCTGTAACCCTTTTTCTTGTCTTGATTTATGTAATATTCGAAAATCTTTAATTTATTCACATTACGTATTTTTATATTGACTAAAATTGATGCTGGAGGAATTATTTATGAATTACGTAAAAAAATTCAACAAATTCAAGTAGATTTAGATCAGTTGGGTGAACCTGTTTCAGATATTCCTGAGTTAATCACTTCTGCAAATCTATTACGCTCAAATGAGTATCTCTCCAAGGCAAACACTATGAAATCTGAATTGGTATCTGCTCAAACCCAATATTCTGAAGCATTGGAGGAATTACTGTCCTCTGTTTTTTCCATCCAACATGATCTAAAAGAAATTCTTAAAGAACAATCCTCTTTGCTCTCTAAACCCAAGAAACAATCAAGAAATAAATCAAAAAAATAAACTTATTTTGATAAGTGGATGATATTTCCTGCAACCACTCTGTGCTCTTTATTGTCTTTTGATACTACTAGCGCCCCATCATTATCTATTTTTATTGCCTTTCCAGTTATTTTTCCATTTATTGTTTCTAGTTCTACATTTTTCCCTATTGTTGATGATTTTTTAGTCCACTCTGAAATGATTTTGTTTGTTTGTTTGTTTGTTAATAATTCATAAATTTTTTCTAATTCTACCAAAAACGTTTGCACTAGTTGAACTGATTTGATTTTCTTTTTTTGTTCATTAAGTGACGAAACTCCATAAAAATTTGGAGTGCCCTTTAATATTTTTTCAATCTGTTTTGTATTTATGTCAAAATTAATTCCTACTCCTAACACCATACATTCAACTCTGTTTGATTCTAATGTTACATCTACTAACATTCCTGCTACTTTTCTATTTTTTATTGTTACATCATTTGGCCATTTTAATTCTGGTGAAATTTTAAAAATTTTTTCTATCGTATTTGATAATGCTAGTGATGATGCAATTGGAAATATTGTTGTTATTGATATATCGAATTTTGGCTGTAAAATAATCGAAAACCATATTCCTCCTTTTGGTGATATCCATCTTCTTCCAGCTCTTCCTTTCCCCCCTGTTTGTTTTTCTGCAATAATTATGGCACCGTTATTTGACGGGTCATTTGCCATTTTTAGTGCCTGATTTTGAGTAGAATCAATTGAATCAAAATAATATGCCTGTTGTCCAATTTTTTTTGTTTTGAGCCCCGTAGTAATTTCCCATGGTAATAGCATTTCAGAATTTGATATCAGTTTGTAACCTAGTTTCTGTTTTGATTCTACAACATATCCTAATTCTTGGATTTTTTTGATGTGTTTCCATACTGCAACTCTACTAATTCTTAAAACATCACTTAGGTCTTGACCTGACAAATATTCCGTATTATGAGTTTGTAAAAACGTAAGTACTTTGACTAATCCTGAATTATCAAAAGAATTGTAAATCAACTATGTTTTGTTTTTACTTCAAGTATAAAATACACACTAGAATCCAATGTCAAAATCAAATCCGCCCTCATCCATGCCTACGCCGTCATCCATTCCTGGATCTCCTCCTTCTGGCATACTTTCTGTTGGAACATAATCTGTCATTGCCATTCCCATCATGCCAAACATCATTGAAAACATCATCATATCCATTACTCCAAAGAACATCATCATAGGCAAAAATGATCTGTTATTGTCCATCTCTTCCTTTAATTTCTCTTTATTACCTGTCTTGTATATCATTGACATTTGATTCCATTTTGCTTGTAATTCTTGAACTTGTTCATCCACTTTTTTGGAACCTTCTTCTGTAGTTGTTATTTCTATTTTTTCTCCCAACCATCCTTTCTTTTTTTCCACTCTGATCAGGCCCTCTTCTTCTAACTGCTCTAAAATTGAATTCAATTCTTTAGGTTCAATCTGTGTCATTTTTTGTATTTTCTCAAATTTTTTAATCCCTTGTTTTATTGCGCCTAAAACTATGATGTCTTTTGGTTCCTGTTCCATGATTTTTCATTTTTGTTACGACTAAAATATTCTTTGTTTAGTTACAAATACTTCAAAAATTATATTTCTGCATCTTTGTCTGTTTTTTATGGATCAAGCTGAGCATACAGATGATGAAATTAAAAGTATTCTTTCTTTAAAAAAAGTGGCAGTTATGGGAATGTCAAAAAATTCATCCAAAGCTGCTTATTATGTGCCTAAGTATCTCTCTGATAACGGATATGATGTTATGCCTGTTAATCCTACTGCAAATGAAATTTTAGGCCAAACTTGCTATGAATCAATTTCTGATGTTCCTCATGGTGTTGAAATAATTGATGTTTTTCGACCATCCGATCAAGTCATGCCATTTGTTAAGGATGCGATAAAGGAAAAACCCAAAGTAATTTGGTTACAGGAGGGAATTCATAATACTGAAGCTGAGGAATTGGCAAGAAAAGAAGGCATCACAGTAATTTTTAATTGATGTATGTTGGCAGAACATCAGAGATTGTATTGATATGACAAATTTTGAAAATTTTTATCATGACTTGCTTGATTTAGCTAGGAAACATGAATTACAAAATACTCCATTGAAAATAGAAAAAGATCTTGAAAATGACATCCTCAAAATCTTTGGTGAAAAAATTACTTCTTTGACTAGAGCACAAAATGGATTAAATGATGTTGCTGAACTTGCATATGCTACAGCTGAGCATCACCCATATTGGAATTTATTGTATAATTGCTCTGAAATTGCAAATACTGTTTTAGAAAAATGGAAAGATTCTCTATCTACTGATGATTTTTCTGACATAGATTGGGCGATAAAAGAATTAAATCAATCCATTGAAAAAATCAAAAAGAAAAATTCTGCTAACTCCTAGGCAGAGATAAATATTCTGATATTGCAATTATTACATGCCAATCAAACTTGGTTTAATTGGGAAAACCAATACTGGTAAAACCACTTTCTTTAATTCTGCTACTTTGTCTTCTGAAGAAATCTCATCATACCCTTTTACTACTAAATCTCCTGTGTCTGGAGTGGCACATGCAATTTCACTTTGTGTACATCATGAATTCAAAATACAAGACAATCCAAATAATTCTAAATGTGTTGATGGTTGGAGATACATTCCAATAGAATTGATTGATTTACCTGGATTAATCAAAGATGCATGGAAAGGAAAAGGATTGGGAAATCAATTTTTGTCTATTGCTGCCCAATCTGATGCTTTATTGCATGTAGTTGATGCTTCTGGTGGGATTGATTCTTCTGGGAAAATTACCGAAGTTGGAACTGGTGATCCGATTTCTGATTTTGCAGATATTGAAGAGGAATTAATCATGTGGTATCATAAAATCTTAGAAGGAAATCGTGAAAAAGTTTCTAAACTCATTAGATCTGATTCTGATATTTTAGATGCAATCACTGATCTTTATCGCGGTATCGGCGTACAAAAAACTCATGTTAAAGAAACTCTTTTGGCAACTAATTTGGATGAAAAAGATTTTGATGATTTTGACATGATTGATAGTAAAAAATTTGCGTCTTATTTGAGAAAAATTTCAAAGCCTACATTAATTGTTGCAAATAAAATAGATGTTGACGGTGCAGACAAAAATTTTGCTAGATTACGGGAACGATATAATGATTCTATAGTAATCCCTGTCAGCGGTGATAGCGAATTTAGTTTACGCCGTGCAGAACAAAAAGGACTGATAAAGTACTCTCCTGGATCTGAACAATTTGATATTATAAAATCTGATGAATTAAATGAAAAACAAGTTAACGCATTAGATTTTATTAAAAAAGGAATTATGGGTGAATACATGAGAACTGGTGTTCAATTTTCAATTAACGTTGCAGTCTTCAAACTATTGAAAATGAATTCTATTTATCCTGTTGCTGATGAAAAAAATCTAGCTGATAAAAAAGGAAGAATACTGCCCGATTTAATTTTGTTAAAAGATGGTGCAACTATAACTGATCTTGCCAAAGAAATTCATAGTGATTTGATTAAAGGCCTTCTTTATGCCAAAGATTTACGCTATAACTTACGATTACCAGTTGACTACCAGCTTAGAGACCGGGATGTTGTATCTTTGATTAGTGCATCTAAAAAATAATTTTTACCAAAAATCTGATAATGTTTTTTGCCTCATCAGCATTGAGATATTCCCATGAGCAAGCCACTCTGGTTTACTAATGCTCATTTTCTTTGATGCTATTGATAATGCATGATCAAAGTTATTTGCAATGATTGGATTTTGTTTCATAGCCTCACGAATTCCCTCACGAACTTGCCATACTCCAACAGGTATGGCATACTCTGGTCTGATTTCTCTTAAAATTACTACGCCTGTTTGAATTTTATTATTGTCCAAATATTCTGCTATTCCTAACTTGGCAGCAAAATATGCTCCTGCTATTGCTGGTGGGTGGTTAATCCCTCGCGCATCTTCATAATCTGATCCAAATCCCAATACTCCTTTTGAATACCATGCTTCAATCATTTCGTATACCCATCTATGAGGAAATAAAACAACCGAGAATACATTGCCTAAATGTTCATACGAAAAAACTTTACATGTATCAATTAAATTATAATCTAAAATTTTCTCTGTAAGTGATTTGGAAATAATATCATCTGTGGCAGTAATGCTCCATTTTGTAGGAACTAGTTTTCTTTTTTCTCCTAGCATTCCTATACTGAAACATTTTTGAATTTTTGAAATTTCAATTCCAGAATTATATAAATTTAAAACTGCATCTTGAGATTTCAAATCCTTATCATAATACATTTTTTCAATTGAATTTACAGAAGATGTATTCGAAAATTTTGCAGATTTTATTTCTCCTATTGGTCCAAACGGTGCACTTTCTCCATCTAATGAAACATTTGATGATGTTGCTTTTTCAAATATTAAATCTGTATCAGTTGGTTTTGATGACATTGTAATTTCTTGAAGATTTTCTATATATCGCCCATCCGTTTGGTCAATTGATATTTTTTGTATTCCTCTCACTAAATTTAATCGAAAATTTATGATATCTTCTAATGATTTTCCTTTCCATTTCTCAGGATTATCGAGTAAACTTGTATCTCCATGAATTGGTGGAACCATTGGGCCTACAAACACTTTGGGATAATTATACGATCCAATAAACACTGATGGTGGACTAGTCCCACTAATGGAATCTGAAGAAAACAGATTTCCATGTTTTGAAAGTATTTCATGCCATTTTGTTAAAATTGCTCGTCGAATGTCTTGAGAGGCTGATGACACAATATTTGTACCTAAATTGAGCCTATTAAACTGACTAATTCCTAAAATTGATGAATTGTCAACAGATGGTGTTTAAGGAACAATTTGTAATGTTTTTTGATGACTGTATGTCCTATTGTTTCTTTCTTACCGAGTGTCACTGAATTATTATGTGAATTTGGAGTGCAAGATGATCTTTATGGTGTAACTCATGAATGTAAATATCCTATTGATGCGACTTTGAAACCACAAGTGATTAACTCTGTGATTGATTCTGATACATTAACAAGTAATGAAATTGATACTATGACTTGTAATCTATTACGTGATGGAAAAGATATTTTTGTATTAACAACTTATCCTAAAACCCTCCAATACATCATGATTGATGCCAGGTATACAAATCCTAAATAATTGAGACTTGGGCATAATGGTTTACAAAAATAAGGTCTAAAGTCATTCAACAGCAAGGCATTCTCTTTACAGTTCTTGGGTGATTCCCTGCACCGACATGCATGCAATACGCTGCCAACTGTACGCCAAAACGCAGATCAGCGCACAGATGATTTCACATTGCATGATCCCCTTACGGGAACTGCTCTGATGCCAAGCGCGTCTTTGAATGTCTCAAGGAGCGGTTCAATTGAGGTTCTTCTATCCGCATGCAACTCCTGACCGATCGCAGAGTCGTAAAATTCCACAAGCTTGATCCTTTCCGGGGGCGTACGCGGGTATGTCTTATCGGAGTGACAACCCCGGATGCTTTTTGCCGCACGAATCATGCAGTTTGGAATCATCGTATGCAGGATCTGCCAAAATATTTCGTATGATTCCTGAAAGTGATTCTATCAATGCGTCAAACGTCCTGCCATCATAATATTTGCCGCACAGACGCCGGCGGGCAACGGAGCAATCAACTTGCCGGCGCTGCAACTCATGCACAGTTCATGCCCGAATATCCGACCCTTTGATTTGGAGGATCATCCCCATCTTGCATCCGTATAAGTCCCTGAAATTGGCAAACGATTATTCTTCATGTCGGATTTGTGCCATGCAGGACCATTTGCTTTTAGCATCGAACTGTCCGCTGATGCAGACGTATCGTCAACCATTCCTTCTGATACGAACAGGTTTCCCATCGTCCCGATGATGTCCCCAATGGGCAGGTTCTGAAATCGCTTGTCAATAGTACGCCTGTCTGGGATTTGAGTCAGTCTGCAGACCTTGGACAATTTGTCATCGTTGCATTTGACTGATAAAAAATAATGAAGTGTGCTGTTGCTTGGAATTCTCATCTGAGATTTTATGATGAATGATTGCGCCATCAGATAGTTGAACAGGCATACGGTCTGCCAGGTCTGAATATCTCCTCATACAGAGACAATGTTCTAACCAGATACAAAACGCCAATGAGAATGACCCTGACAGAACCCTGCCGGGGGATTTTTACATTCATGCTGCAACGAAATGACATTGCAAGGATCCTTGGCTTTTTTCATTTGAATAGTTTGAGAAACTGATTAAAAATTAGGATTAGTCATGCCCAAGTCTCAAATATTTTGCCATTTCGGCATAGACGTTTTTTCTATGTGCAATTATATGGACAATTATTTTGGTGGAAGGATTGCTTTCTACAACCTCGTAGACAATTCTATAATGAAAAGCATTAAGGCGTATTGATCGCATGCCCTTCAAATCCTGCGTAAGTTCCTTGCCTAACTCGGAATTTTCTTCTAATTCATCTATACAATCATTGATTCCTTTGAGGAGCTTTGGATCAGCTTTTTTTGCAAATTTTTTATAGGATTTACCACAACGTGTGGATAATTCTACTAAGTTTTTTATGCAGGAATCTTCGCCTTCTTCCACGATACTGTCCTGCCTTTTTGAGTTTCTTTACGGCTTGATGTTAATTCTTTCATTAACTCAGCATCGTTTAGAATTTCTAATGTTTCTTTTTGATTAGCAGAAATTTTTGGAATAGCCATCTTTTCTTTTTTGAAAACATCCACATGAATTTTTTCAATATTTACCATAGGTTTGGTTGAACATGTAGCATCAGCTAACATGAAAAATAATCCTGCATCTTGTAAGTTGAGATTCTCACGCATTACAGAAAATTTTTCTGGAAAGTTTCTAGTTATTTTTTTCTGAGGAAAAACAGTCCCCTTAATTTTTAATGACATGTTAAATTATAGACCTTTCTTTGAGCTCTTGCCATGCTTCTTTACATTGTTTTTTTGTAAAATACTTTTGTTTATTCTTAACTTTTTCAATTATTTCACCTTTAGTCGTCTTCGGATATATTTTTCTAAGGAAATGAATAGATGCAAGTATTTCAAGTCTATCTGGATCTGTTTTTTTATCATCCATAAACTCAATAAAGCTATCAAACTTTTGTTGTGTCCCTTTTTCAAAATGTCCCGCTGTTGGTATTTTATGATAAACATCTTGTAATACAAAACCAACACTTGCTAAATGCGAAGAGTATGGTCCACGTAAATACCATGAGAAATTATGTCCTAAATAAATTCCAAAAGCTTGCATTAAGTAAATTGTTTTTTGTAATGTCAATCTTCCATTGAATGTAGACATGTCAAAATTATCCAAATTTCTTAAAACTAATCCTAAACCAATTACTTCATCATTTACATTATTAGACATATTTTTCACTATTCCTTAATTGAAAACTATAATCTGGGGTTATATCTATATTATTTGATCCCAAGATCACATTATTTTGAATCAAATTAGAATACAAATTTCAGTATATTCGATCTAAACAAGATCTCATGGTAAAATATTACAAATAACAGTTCAAAAAGATGGCGTCAAAAATGACTGAAATTTTCATTGTCACGACTGGCATTCTGAATGAGGGTGTTCCATTTGTTCTCTTTTTGTATTATAATCCCGCATGCTTCGGCAAGAGTCTGTCATCCAAACTCATGTGAGGTTTAACATAATTATGAAAAATCTGGGCTCCCTAGAAATCATCCACAAAACTAAAGCAGAAACAAGACACATCCTGTGACAGTTGCAAGCCAACACACGATACAGCAACTCTTTTGTCTTCATGGCGTCATTGTGTGATTCAAGTTCCAATCCAAACCTTCTCTTCGCTACGGAAAATATTGTTTCAGCTTTGTTTCTCTGATGGCAAATGATTACGTCAAATCCCTTCGCGTCTGTTTTCTGTACCTGCCTCTAGTTGAACTGACTGTATTTTCTCCTCTTACCGGAATCATCGATAAGATATTCTTGCCTCTGATTCTCCTGTGAACTGATTCTGCATCATGCCCTTTGTCCAATACCATGATATACTCATCGTAATGGTTCCAAACATTTGAGAGAACGGTTTTGGAAAATGCCTGATGTCATGAGATACGGGATGGTGCTGTGTATCACTACTGCACAGATCAGCTGCGATTCCATGTCAGAACCTGCAGACATTTTTGTAAATGAGTGCCTGAGACTGCATCTGTAGGAATAGCAAGGTGCCGCATGTCTGTTTTCAAATCCGGCTGCGTCAATTCCCGCAAATATTTTTCCAGGTGCTGCAATCTGGACACATCTTCCTATTGCAGTATGCAGTGTTCCTTCGCTGATTCGGGCTGCTGCCTTTTGCAGCGTTGTAAAATGTGGAATTGTTCTTAATTGTAATTGAATCACAGTTTCTGTTGCAACATCCAACCATTCAGCAAAACTCTCATAACTTTTTGACTCGTACCGTCTAAGGACTGGCAGTATGACATGCTGGTGTACAACTCATCCTAAAACCCTCCAATACATCGTGACGCATGCCAGATATGCAAACCCCCAATAATTCTCACGGTTCTTTTCGTATCCTACTGCCGTCCTGTGAAACCCGCACTTGGGCCATTCAAGGAACCGCTCCGCGACAGACCTTGCCTTGACATGATGTTTCTGATTCCTGTTTTGTGCGATTTCCTTTGAGTTCCTTTTGTACGGGATGCAACAGTCAATTCCATGACATCTCAGATAGTCTCTGATGCATTTTGCATCATGGCCCCTATCTGCATGTGTAGAAGCAATCGCACGTCCCAAATCATCACCTGCCAGTTCTGAAATGTCTTCCAACACGTCAATGAATTTCGCACTGTCATGCTCATTTGCGGGACTGGTCCCAGCTGAGATCGGCAGTCCCGCCTTATGCACTGCGACATGAATCCTCGTGCCTGGAATCTTCCTGAATCCGTCATATCCTGCTTCATTGCCCCCTTTTTGGCGGCAATTGATGATGAACCAATTGAAATTTTTTGCAGGTCAGTCCTTCCTTCCTTGCCTGTGTGCGGATTTGACCAGTCCTGACAGGATCTTTTTCCAGATGCCTTTTTGCCGCAGTTCCCGAAACCGCAGATGTGCGGCGGGTTTTGGGCCGCACTTGTCTGGCATGTCTGCCCGTCTGCATCCGGTAACTAACGCAAACAAAACTCCATTGGTTGTCGTCCCATCATCACATCTCGGACGTCCTGTTTTGGCAGGTTCTGGCGATTGCGGTGAAATGGTACTCCGTTGGGCATCTGAGATTTCCTTGTGAATCATGAAAAATGCTTCAACAATGCTGTTCTTTGATCTGTATTGTCATGAATGATTTACTAGATGATCTGTTTTAGGATCAGTTAGTAATGAAAATGTATGTTTGGATTTTGGGTGTAAAAACAATGGAACATTCATTTTCCTTGGAATCTGGCGCATGATATTCATCATACGTTGGTATTTGTTTTTCATAAAACAGGGCGATTAGAAATTATTCATTGATCAGGATGATCTATTTTGATCGATAATCAGGTAAAATCCTGATGATTTCTAGGGAGCCGTAATATTACATCACTTAACAGTCTAGCTGTTTGTATCTCTGATGGCGAATCAATCACACCGTCAGTTGCTATTTCAATGGGAAAAATTTCCAGTCCCGGATATTGTCCATTTCTACCCTCATAACATTCAAGTAGTTTCGGAAATTTCAATGGGAAAAATTTCCAGTCCCGGATATTGTCGCGTGTCTGCGTATGCTGCTATTGGCATCATTGCCATAAAGGCCATGACAGACAGTACCATACTTTGCGTTTTTCCACTCATTGCCTAATTATAGTTTAATTAATTGAGACTTGGGCATAATGGTTTACAAAAATAAAGTCTAAAATCATTCAACAGCAAGGCATTCTCTTTACAATTCTTGGATGATTCTCTGCACCGACATGCATGCAATACGCTACCAACTGTACGCCAAAACGCAGATCAGCACACAGATGATTTCACATTGCATGATCCCCTTACGGGAACTGCTCTGATGCCAAACGCGTCTTTGAATATCTCAAAGAGCGGTTCAATTGAGGTTTTTCTATCCGCATGCAACTCCTGACCGATCGCAGAGTCGTAAAATTCCACAAGTTTGATTCTTTCCGGGGGCGTACGCGGGTATGTCTTATCGGAGTGATAACCCCGGATGTTTTTTGCCGCACGAATCATGCAGTTTGGAATCATCGTATGCAGGATCTGCCAAAATATTTCGTATGATTCCTGAAAGTGATTTTATCAATGCATCAAACGTCCTGCCATCATAATATTTGCAGTACTGGCACCGGCGGACAATGGAACAATCAACTTGCCGGCGCTGCAACTCATGTGCAGCTTATACCCGAATATCCGACCCTTTGATTTGGAGGATCATCCCCATCTTGCATCCGTATCAGTCCCTGAAATTGGCAAACGATTATTCTTCATGTCGGATTTGTGCCATGTAGGACCATTTGCTTTTAGTAGAGAACTGTCCACTGATGCAGACGTATCGTCAACCATTCCTTCTGATACGAACAGGCTTCCCATCGTCCCGATGATGTCCCCAACGGACAGGTTCTGAAATCGCCTGCCAATAGTACGCCTGTCTGGGATTTGAGTCAATCTGCAGACCTTGAATAATTTGTCATCGTTGCATTTGACTGATAAAAAATAACGAAGTGTGCTGTTGCTTGGAATTCTCATCTGAGATTTTATGATTAACTGATCCTAAAACAGATCATTTAGTAAATTATTCATGACAATACAGATCCAAGAACAGCATTGTTGAAACGTTTTTCATGATTCATAAAGAAATCTCAGATGCCCAATGGAGTACCATTGCGCCGCAATTACCAAGACCTGCCAAAACAGGACGTCCAAGATGTGATGACAGGACAACTGTAAACGGAATATTGTTTGTCTTAACTACCGGATGCAGATGGGCAGACATGCCAGACAAGTACGGCTCAAAATCCACTGCACATCTTCGATTCCAAGAGTTACAACAAAAAGGAATATGGAAGAAAATTCTCTCCAAACTAATAAAATCCGCACACAGGCAAGGCAGGATTGACCTCCAAAAAATATCAATTGACCCCTCATCGATTGCTGCCAAAAAAGGGGGGATAAAATAGGATATGGCGGATTCAAGAGGATTTCAGGCACAAAAATATGTGTTGCCGTAGAGCAAAACGGCTTGCCAATTTCGATTAGAGCCGGTTCTGCAAACCAACATGACAGCACAAAATTCATTGATGCTATGGAAAACATTTCGGAATTTGCAGATAACAGCCTGATGCAGACAACTATATCTGCATATGCCGATAAGGGGTACGATGCAAAACAAATTAGGAATTATCTCAGATGTTGCGAAATTGACTGTTGCATCCCGTACAAAAAGAACTCAAAGAGCATTGCACAAAACAGGAATCAAAGACATTATGGCAAGACAAGGTTTGTCGTTGAGAGATTCTTCGCATGGCTCAAGTGTGGCTTTCACAGAACGGCAGTAAGATACGAAAAGAACTGTGATAATTATTTGGGATTTGCATGCCTGGCATCAATCATGATGTATTGGAGGGTTTTAGGATAAGTTGGATGAATAATTGCGCCATCAGAACAGTTGAACAGGCATACGGTCTGCCGGGTCTGAATATCTCCTCATGCAGAGATAATGTTCTGACCAGATACAAAACGCCGATAAGAGATGACCCTGACAGAATCTTGCCGGGGATTTTTACATTCATGCTGCAATGAAATAATATTGCAAGGATCCTTGGCTTTTTTCATTTGAATAGTTTGAGAAACTGATTAAAAATTAGGATTAGTTATGCCCAAGTCTCGATCTATCTGAAATGCGGGTTTTACCCCACAATATGAACAACTCATCTCAAAACTGATCATTTAGTGAAGTTTTTACGATCATCCTGATCTAACAATTACCGAACATGACTAATTTTCATGCAATTTCAAGAATTGACTGACAGACAAACAACGGGACATGATAAAGCCACACATTCCAAAACCTGCCAAGACGGGCAGGCCAAGAGACGATGACAGAAGAACCATCAACGGAACAATCATCTGCGTCTTGACATCCGGATGCAGGCGGAGCGAGATGCCAACAAAATATGGTGATGACTCTGCTGCAGACAGAAGACTGAACTCCTGGCAGCAAAAAGGAGTCTGGAAGAGGATCCTATCCGGTTTAATCAAAACAGCCCACAGGCAAGGAAAAACCAGCCTGCAAAAGATGATATCCGCTGACTCCTCGACAATCCCTGCCAAAAAAGGGGCAACGTAACAGGATATGACGGATTCAAGAGGATTTCAGGCGCAAGGACTCGCGTTGCCGTAGGGCAGAACGGGTTTCCAATCTCAGTCAGGACCGGCCCTGCAAACGTTCATGACAGTACAAAGTCTGCAGACGTCATGGAAAACATTTCGGAATTTATGGATGATGATGGCACCATCAAACAGATTGCCTCAGTTTATGCTGACAAGGGAGGATATGACAGTACGGCCATTAGAAGCTATTTGAAAAATAGAAATCCAATTGCACGTATCCCACTTAGAAAGAATGGCAAGTCATCGGAGAACAAATCGCACAAAAAATATGATTCGGTTCGATGCGTTGCGGAGGGACTATTCTTTGGTTGGCTCAAAAACGGATTTCACAGGACAGGAATCAGATGTGAAAGGAGATGTGAAAACTGTCCTGCGTTTGTTAGTATCGCGTCATTTTTGATGTATTGCAGGGTTTTGAGATGAGTTGGAAGTCATTTTACACCAGGATGTGCCGTACAATGCTAAACATTATCAGGCGATGCAGGATTCCACGTTACCTGCGTCCCAAATCCAATCATGCCTGTTCTGTATGGACGCACACACATGATTCTACTGGTGATTCGCCGGTACGAATCCAAGAGTTGCAGAAGGCTTGTCCAGCTGTCAGAGGAATGTGTCGGGATTCGGGAATATCCTGGATTCTCTAAAATTCCTCACTGCGCAACGCTGCAAAAGGCAGCTGCAAGATCGGAGGGCGGCCTGCTACACAGGATGTTGCAGGAGTTCATCCCGTACAAAAGAGTCAGGCTGGTTCTGGCAGGAATTGATGGCAGCGGGTTCAGTCACAGCACTGCGTCATATCACTACGCAAAAAGAGTCCGGTTATGCAGAAACTTCCTAAAGATAGTCGTATGTGCAGACATGAATTCTCAGCTGATCTGCGCTGCAATTATACACCATGGCATGCAGCACGGCAATCCTGACTTTCTGCCATTGCTGTACAAGACAAGCGCAGCTGTTGCCCCGGTCGATACTGTGTTAGGCGACATGGATTTTGATAATGAGAACAACCACGTTGGTGCAAGAAAGACTGGTACGGCTGCCGCAGTCATTCCAACTGGACATGCTGATGTTCCAATACGCAGAACAAGTGGGACTCACAGAAGGAAGATGAAAAGGAACTTTCCAAGGCAGCTGTATTCTCAGAGAAACAGATCTGAGACAATCTTTTTTGTCGTAAAGGGGATGATGTCCGGAGACATGACGTCAAGGAATGATACCACTCGCTCAGGACAATGAAATATTGCTTGGATTGATTGCATGCAATTCTTATCGAGTTACAAGGTTAGAGTCTGTTGTTTTGGCATGGTTTATACAAGGCCGGTTTTTATTTTATTTTAAATAATTTATGCCTAATTTTATGTTCATTTTACCTTTCTGTTGTATTTTTAGCACTAGGAAATTAATTAGCACTAGTTTAAATATAACTAGCGCAAAACAACGTTAATGAAAGCTACGATAATTGTAATTGCAATTCTTTTGCTAGTGACCTTTACTGTATCTTCTGCTTATGCCGAAGTTCCAACTTGGGTAAAAAACAATGCAGGATGGTGGGCAGATGGAACTATATCTGAATCTGAATTCATTACCGCAATTGAATTTTTAGTCAAAGACGAAATAATTGTTGTTCCTCCAGTATCCGTATCTTCTGATACTGGTGATGGTGTCCCAACTTGGGTAAAAAACAATGCAGGATGGTGGGCAGATGGAATAATCTCTGATAGTGAATTTGTAAATGGTATACAACATTTGATGATGACTGGATTGATTTCAGTAATTGTTAATAGTGAATCATCACAGATTGCTTCTGACTCTCAAAACATTGATTCTAAATTAGCATCACTTGAAGCAGAACTCGAAAAATGTTCTGAAATTGTTAAAGCTTACAAACGAATTGATTGTCAAAAACCAATTGAAAAAGCTATGGCATTATATCATTATCAAATGAATGCTGAAAAATTTAGTGTAGGCCCAATTAATTATTATTGGCTTGGATTGGGTTCTGAAGGAAATGAATTCGAGATTAGTTCTGCTGGACAACCAATTCTGTCTGTTCGTCTTTTAGCTGAGAACACTAGTTCTGAAATTGTTGCACTAAATTGCACTAGTCCACAAATATGTGCCTATGATGTTTGGGATGGCTCTATGGCCTTCAAATATTCTGGAATGGATTTTACAAGTGGACAAATAGCCCTAAATCCAAATGATTCAAGAGAATTTAACATTCTGTTTGGACCAAACATTGGGTATGGTGGAACTGAGTTTGAATATGATTCTTCAAAGAATTATCACTTCAGAATCACTGAAAACTTTGGAAGTGCTTCTATTCCATTGAATTTGGAATAGTTGCCTTTTTTCTATTTTTTTCAAATCTCCTTGATCTCATCTAATGAGAGGGCATAAATCCTAGATTTTAGATATAAAAATGAAAAATGAGCGATAATTCCTCTGAATCTGCATTTTCCAACTATGGTGTGTACGAAATATCTGATAATCTTGAGCTTACCCTGCCTAACACTGACATCAAAGTTGAAAAAATAGGTGATAATGCGTTTTCTTATTTCAGAAAAGACTCTGAGGGAAAAATTACCGAAAAAATGATTCCTGCACAATCAAATGAAATTAAAATTGAAGTTGCACCTATTAGACCACTTAATCATCCTGCCAGAAGAACCGGATATGTTTTTTTAAAATTTGATAAAGAAATCTATTTGAGTGAAAACTCTGCTGCCAGTATTTTTGTTCATTGTCCAATTGAAGTTGGTGTTTTTATAATCCATGATTCTCATCGTGAATCTTTGGATTGGATTACTTGTAATCCTCTAAATTCTAGATTTGGTTTGTATGGTACTCCTGATACTGGAACTTTATGTAAATATGCTGAGGTGTCCCTTGCTACTGATTATAGCGATTCTGTTCCATATGTTGAAGGAGTCATAAAAATAATTATTGAAAATACTTTGCCTACTGGACAAACTGTAAGTAAAATAATTTTTCCAATCACTGATAATTCATTGTATTATGAAAATTCTAAGACAATAATTGATGGAATTAGAGTTACGCTAAGAAAGCGAGCAGTTGTAAGTATTGCTGATGTCAAAACTGATCCTGTCAAAACTGATTGGACAAGATCACCTACTTGGGAGGATACAACTGTTACTGTAAGCATGGAGATGGGATTAGAATAATGCCTTTAGAATTTCTTCAGAGTATATCTGATCTGCAAATTGTTGGTGAATTGACTGTTCTTTCATTACTAATTGGTGGAATGATTATGGCAATAGGAATTGTTATTGCCAGAATTGCAAAGTTGCTGTTTCACAAATACTATGCACCAACATTACCAAAAAATACTGCACAAAATCTTAGCAAGTTAATTTATTTTGGAATTGTAATAATTTCATTTTTAGTTTTTACATCTAGTCAAGGAATTGATTTATCTGGAATAATGGTTGCAGGTGGTATCTTTGCAGTAGTAATTGGATTTGCAACCCAATCTGTTGTTTCAAATTTAATTTCAGGCGTTTTTCTAATTATTGAAAAACCAGCAAAACAAGGTGATACAATTCAACTCCCTGATATGGGGATTGTTGGCACTTTGTTGGATATTGGTACTTTTTCTAGTAGACTTCGAAAATTTGATGGAACTATAATTCGAATTCCTAATGAGAAATTCTTTACGTCAAATATTCGCTCCCTTACTGTTTCTACTGTTAGACGTGCAGAATCTATGGTGGGCATTTCTTACAAAAATGACATTGATCATGCTATTTTTGTGATTAAAAAAGAAATTGAAGTCACAATGCCCTTTATTCTTCGTGTTCCTGAACCTGAATTTAGAGTAGAGGAGTTAGGTGACTCTAGTGTAAATATTCAGGTATTGGTTTGGCATCCTAAAGATGATTGGAGTGAGGCCCAGCCTATTTTACTTACTACAATAAAACGAGCATTAGACAAATCTGGAATAGAAATTCCCTTCCCACAACGTGTTGTTTGGGAAGCAAAAGATTAGTCTATGCAATGTTTACTGTAGTTTGTTTTTTCTCATGATGTCTTTTCTTAATTAGACTAAACATTATCATCCCAACATTTACAATTGAAATAATTTCAATTAAATCTACGCCATACAAGAACCAATCAATAACTGGATGAACTCGTGATATCATTCCTGCTTCTAACATGATATCTGCATTCCATACCATGTGTGGAATTTGTATGAATTGTATTATTGCAATTACAATTATGCTTCCTAGTATTTTGTTTTCATACCAATTCCAAAATTTATTCCATGCATTCATGTTCTATATTGTATTTTAGTTTTATTAAACACTGTGAAAATTAGATTCAACTAATTAGATGTGCCTAATTTTTTTACGCACAAAAATAATTAGTGCAAGCTAATTTTTATTTTTCAGCTTTGATGTTTTCCTTTTTCATCCAAATAGTTTTTCTCTTATGATCAATTAATTCTATGTTTAACTCATTAAGCTCATCTCTAATTTTATCTGCACTTTCAAATTGTTTTTCTTTTCTAAATTGTTCTCTGTTTTTAATTAAATTATTTATCTTATTTTTCTCATCTTCACTCATTTCTGGAATGTTTAATCCTAAAATTTCTAACATTCTATCACATTCTTTTTTGATAAACTGTGCATCATCTTTTCCAAGTTTACCTTCTGCGGCTAATCTGTTTCCTTCTTTAACTAATTGAAAAAATGCTGATAATGCAAGATGTGTGTTAAAATTATCTTCTAAGGCATTATCAAATTCTAAGCCTATTTTCTTAATAATTGAGTCATTTTCTTTGTTATTTTCATTATCTGCATGAATTAATTCATAATAGCAGGTTTCAACTTGCCTCCATTTTGTTAGATTCTCTGTTAACATATCCTCTGAATAATCAATTGGTTTTGAATAATGCCCTGTCAAACAAAATAATCTGATTATGTTTGGACCCCAATTTTCTAGGACATGTTTGATTGATTTTATGTTTCCCAATGATTTTGACATCTTCTCCCCGTTTATGGTGACCATTCCAACATGCATCCAAATTTTTGCAAACTGTGAATTGGTATGTGATTCAGATTGTGCAATTTCATTTTCATGATGAGGAAAAATTAAGTCTCTTCCTCCTCCATGAATGTCAAAATTCTCTCCGAGATACTTTATGCTCATTGCAGAGCATTCTATATGCCATCCTGGCCTGCCTTTTCCCCATGGACTATCCCAAACTGGTTCTATATCTGAAAACTTCCATACTGCAAAATCTAAAGGATCATTTTTTGATTCATCTACTTCAATTCTTGCACCTGATTGGAGTTCGTCTATTTTCTTTTTTGATAATTTTCCATATTCTGGAAATTTTGATACTGTAAAATAAACTCCATTTTTTGAAGTATATGCAATTTGGCTATCAATTAATTTTTCAATAAATTTGATTATATCTTCTATATGTTCTGTGGCTTTTGGATAATTTGTAGCATGTTTGACGTTTAGTCCATCAAAATCTTTAAAATAATTTTCAATGTATTTTGTACTAATTTTCTCAGCTGTTGTATTTTCTGTTTGTGCTCTATTTATTATTTTATCATCTACATCTGTAAAATTTTGAATAAATTCTATCTCTATTCCTTTACTTTCTAGATATTTTCTAAGTACATCAAAAACTATTACTGTTCTAGCATGTCCTATATGTGATTCATCATAAACTGTTACTCCACACAGGTAAATTTTCACTTTTTTTGAAATATCTACCTCTTGTTCTAAATTTGATAATGTATCTTGAATTTTCATTGTTACTCTCTATTTGGTTTTAATGCTGACAATCTTTTATGTTCGCTGTTTTTGTTTAATTTTTGTATTTTTTCTATCGTTGATTTTTCTATCTGAGTTATTTTTTCTGTTTCATCTATTGATAATTTTTTATCAAATAAACAGTACAATACTGAATCAACTTCTTCATATGATGCCCCTAATTCTTTTTCAGCCTCATGCTCTTCCCACAAATGTGGACTGCTCTTTTTTAAGATAATGTTTTCTGGCACTTTGAGATGTTTGGCAATTTCTCTTACTTGTATCTTGTATAGTGAAATAATTGGAGTAATATCTGATGCTCCATCCCCAAATTTTGTAAAATACCCAATCAAATTCTCACTTTTGTCACTTGATCCTAATACAAGATAATTTTTGGCATTTGCATAATAATACAGAATATTTGTTCTAACTCTTGCACGTAAATTTCCTTTTGATTTGTTGTTTGGTTCCAAGTACATCGAATATTCATTTACGATTGGTTTGATGTCAATTAACTTGTATTCTATTCCTGTTAATGAAATTATTTTTAGTGCATCTTGTGTTTCTATCTCTGGCGTTATTGTGGTGTCTGGCATTATAATTGCCATTGTTTTGCCTTTTAATTTTCCTTTACAGATATATGCCAAAACTGCCGAATCAATTCCCCCACTTAATCCTAGAATCACACCTTCTGCATTGTTTTTTTCTATCTGTTTTACTAAGAAATTTTCAATTGTTTCTGTAATTGAAGAATAATTTTGATTTATAATTTCATTTATAATTTCTTGATTCAATGTGTATTTTTTATAATCTGTAAGAATAAAAATTGTGTCTAATTTTGAATTAAATTGTTAGAATTATTTCTTGATTTTAGATATTTATGTAGATTCCATCATCTCTTTTCTCAACAGAATATGTTTCAAGTTTAACATCTTTGAGATAATCAGTCAGTTGACCTGTTTTGATATTGTAATGCCAAAAGTGTAATGGGCATTCTACAATACCTCCTTCTAATTTTCCTGGAGCAATTGATCCATCCTGATGAACACATAGGTCATCCATACCGTGATATCCATCTTGATTAAATATTGCAATCTGTTTCCCACCTATTTTGAACGCTTTTCCTTTTCCTGCTGCGATTTCTCCTTTTTCTGCAATTTTTTTCCAAGCCAATAGTTTATTCAATTAATTGTTATTTATTTATATTCGCATGATAGGATTTTATAGAACAATTTTGGGGTTTGATTGTTGAGTAAAGTCAAGACTAGTGCAAAATTGATCAAAGATGGTAAACTATCTTATGAATGGGCTAGATCTCACATGAAAATTTTAGATAATACTATTAATCGATATAAAAAATCAAAACCACTCAAAGGAATTACTCTCGGATTTTGCCTTCATATTACAAAAGAGACTTCTGTATTATTAATGGGTGCCAAAGAATTAGGTGCCACTGTTGCATGTTGTGGAGGTAATCCTTTGACCACTCAAGATGATATTGCTGTATTTTTAGCATCTCAAGGAATTCATGTTTATTCATGGTATGGACAATCTGTCAAAGAATATGATTGGTGTATTGATCAAGTGTTAAAACACAAACCAACTATTTTGACTGATGATGGTGCTGATATGAATATCAAAGCACATTTTGATAAAAGATTTCAGAATATGGAAATCTTAGGCGCTACTGAAGAAACTACTGCAGGTGTTACTAGAATTAGGGCAGTAGAGAATCAAGGCAAACTTCGCTATCCTGTAATTTTAGTTAATGAAGCATACACTAAACACATGTTTGATAATAGATACGGTACTGGTCAAAGTACTATTGACGGCTATCTTCGTGCTATGAATTTGCTCATGGCATCAAAACGTGTTGTAGTTGTAGGTTATGGTTGGGTTGGACGTGGTGTTGCATCTAGATGTGATGGCATGGGTTCCAAAGTAATTGTTACTGAAGTTGATCCTGTTAAAGCACTTGAAGCTCATATGGATGGTTTTGAAGTAATGCCAATGGCACAAGCTTCCAAGATTGGTGATATATTCATTACATGTGCTGGAATGACTAGTGTCATTAGAAAAGAACATCTCTTAAAAATGAAAGATGGTGCAATTATGGGAAATGTTGGTCACTTTGATGTAGAAATTGACAGTGAATTTCTCTTAAAGAAATCAAAATCTGTTAAAGAAGTAAGACCAAATCTTGATGAATGTATTTTGAAAAATGGTAAAAAAGTTTACTTGATTGGTCAGGGAAGGCTTGCAAATCTAGTTGCAGCAGAAGGACATCCGCCTGAAGTTATGGCACAATCTTTCTCAAATCAAATTTTATCTGTACTGTATATTCTCAAGAATCACAAAAAGTTGGAAAATAAAATTATTAATGTTCCCCAAGAAATTGATACTCAAGTTGCCGTCGATGCATTAAAGGCAATGGATGTAAAAATCGATAAACTTACTCCAGAACAAATCAAATATGCAAACAACTGGTAATTTAGACTCAGATTTTTTTAAAATAATTCATTTTAACTTAGCGCTTATATTCTATTTTTCAACTAGGGAGTTGTGAAATTACAGCAAAATCTCATCCTTACATTTTTGGTAATATCATTATTTATTGCATTTTTGGGTGCATCTACAATGTATGAGTTGCATCAAATTGCAGACCCGATATACCATGAAATTCCATCCTCTCTTGAACTTTTAACAACTTCGTCTGAACTTGATATTCGTGCTCTAAACATTAGTAACTGATCCTAAAACAGATCATTTAGTAAATTATTCATGACAATACAGATCCAAGAACAGCATTGTTGAAACGTTTTTCATGATTCATAAAGAAATCTCAGATGCCCAATGGAGTACCATTGCACCGCAATTACCAAAACCTGCCAAAACAGGACGTCCAAGATGTGATGACAGGACAACTGTAAACGGAATATTGTTTGTCTTAACTACCGGATGAAGATGGGCAGACATGCCAGACAAGTACGGCTCAAAACCCGCTGCACATCTTCGATTCCAAGAGTTACAACAAAAAGGAATATGGAAGAAAATTCTCTCCAAACTAATAAAATCCGCACGCAGGCAAGGCAGGATTGACCTCCAAAAAATATCAATTGACTCCTCGTCGATTGCTGCCAAAAAAGGGGGGGATAAGATAGGATATGGCGGATTCAAGAGGATTTCAGGCGCAAAAATACGTGTTGCCGTAGAGCAAAACGGCTTGCCAATTTCGATTAGGACCAGTCCTGCAAACCAACGTGACAGCACAAAATTCATTGATGCTATGGAAAACATTTCGGAATTTGCAGATAACAGCCTGATGCAGACAACTGTCTCTGCATATGCCGATAAGGGGTACGATGCGAAACAAATTAGGAATTATCTCAGATGTTGCGAAATTGACTGTTGCATCCCATACAAAAGGAACTCAAAGAGCATTGCACAAAACAGGAGTCAAAGACGTTATGGCAAGACAAGGTTTGTCGTTGAGAGATTCTTCGCATGGCTCAAGTGCGGCTTTCACAGAACGGCAATCAGATACGAAAAGAACTGTGATGATTATTTGGGATTTGTATACCTGGCATCAATCATGATGTATTGGAGGGTTTTAGGATAAGTTGTAGATATTATGATGAGGTATTGACTCAATCTGTTAGAAATTTTGTTTTGACTCAAAATCCTATTTGGAAAGAACGATACAATTCTACAGTATCTCTCTTAGATGCTGAAATTACAAATGCAATTATTGGTGGTGATTCTACTGATGCTGCATTTTTTGATAACGTTGATTTTGCAAATCAAAAATTAATTGAATTGGAAATGAGTGCATTTACTCTTACTCGTGATGGGAATTCAGATAATGCACTTTTAATTTTAGAAGGTGACGAATATCAAAATTATAAAACGATCTATTCTTATGGTTTAGAAAATTATGCCAAACGACATGGATTATCTTATGTTGATGCTGTTTCTTCTGCATCTGAAATACTTGAAGACATATCTCTACAAACCCAAGAAAGAATTGATTATGGAACAAATCTGATTTTTGCACTTGCTATCTCTGTAATTTTGACATCTTTTATTTTAGGGTTATTGGTGGCAAGAAGAATTGTTAATCCATTAAATAAAATCCGTCTAGCTGCAAAACAAATCTCACAGGGCAAGCTTGAAACAAATATCCCTGAATCGGGGTATTTTGAAAATAAAGAGTTAGCTAAATTATTTAACATAATGTCTGATTCTTTACAGAAAACCATTGAACTTGATAAAAAACTTGCCATCACTGAATCACAACTAAAATCTGAACGATTTGCAACAATAGGTGAGGTTACCTCAAAAATTGTCCATGATCTGAAAAATCCTCTTACTGCTGTCAAGTCTGAGTTGGAGTTGATTCAACACTTCAACCGTGAAAACTTTGATGATAAAACAAAGAAAAGAGTTCGTAATATGGAATATTCCCTTGACATGATGAATGATCAAATTGAAGGCATGATGAATTTTGTACGAGTTCCGCGTCTTTCTATCACTTTTACTATTGTTTCTAACTTAATTAATTTTGTAGTAAAGATTGTTCTAAAACCTAAAAACATTACTATTGATCTACCTCAGAATGACTTTGCTGTTCAATGTGATGTAAAAAAATTTCAAACTGTTTTGTTAAATTTAATAACTGATTCTATTCAATCTATTGGTGATGATAAAGGTGAGATTTCAATTATTTTTGAAGATGCTGAAAAACATGTGATTGTATCTGTCTCTGATTCTGGAATTCCCCTAGATGCTATTGATAAAATATTTGATCCATTGTTTACAACTAAAAGTACTGGAACTGGATTGGGATTATCAAGATGTAAAAGTATAGTAGAACAACATGGTGGTGCAATAACTGTGAAAAATGATCCTACTACATTTACAATTTTACTACCAAGGAATATTGATGAATCTAGAGATACAATACAACAAACACCACAAATCTGAATAATTTATTCAATTCTATAAAAGAGTAAATTATTAAGTTCAACTCTTGCAAATGTTATGTTGACCAAAAAAGCTATCATTACAAGTGCTTTACCATACGCAAATGGTGAAATTCATCTTGGTCATGTTGCCTCTACTTATCTTCCAGCTGATGTAACTACAAGATTTTTGAAATTAACTGGTGTTGAGGCATATTATGTTTGTGCATCTGATGATTTTGGAACTCCGATCTTAATTCAATCTGAAAAAGAAGGCAAAACCCCTGCTGATTATGTTGCTCATTGGAATAAGCGTGATTATGAAGATTTTTCTGCATTTAATATTGGGTTTGATTATTTTTACAAGACAAGTTCTTCTGAAAATATTGCATTTGTTCAGGAAATATTCAAAAAATTATATGATGCAGGTCATATCTATGAAAAAGAAATTATACAGTTTTACTGTAATAATGATAAAAAATTTCTCCCTGATAGATATGTGAAAGGCATATGTCCTGATTGTAAGGCAGAAGATCAATACTCTGATCTCTGTGAGAGTTGTGGGCGTGTACCTGAAGAAATTATAAATCCTAAATGTTTCCTTTGTGGCCAACCTCCAACTAAAGAGAAAACAAATCATTATTTTTTCAAACTCAAAAACTTTGGAGATTCTTTGTCAAATTGGTTAGATGGTAATGAGCATTTGCAAAAAGATGTAAAAAAATATGTTCAAAATTGGATTGAATCTGGTTTAATTGATTGGGATATTACTCGAGATATTTCTTGGGGAGTTCCTATACCTATTGATGGATTAAAAGACAAAGTTTTCTATGGTTGGTTTGACAATCATCTTGCATACATTTCAACTACCATAAAATTTCTAAATGATAAAGGCATTGATGGAAAAGAATTTTGGAATTCTGCTGACATTTATCATTTTATTGGAAAAGACATTGTATATCATCATTACTTGTTCTTACCTGCAATGAGACTTGGAATTGATAGTGAATACAAACTACCTGACTATATTCCTACTAGAGGACATCTTACACTTCAATCTAAAAAAATCTCAAAAAGCCGAAATTGGTATATTGGTTTAAAACAATTCTTAGAGACTTATCGTGCAGATTATCTTCGATACTATTTGATATCTATCAATCCTTATTCTCAGGATGACTTGAATTTTGATTGGGATGATTTTGCCATTCGAATTAATTCTGAATTAATTGGAAATCTTGGGAATTTTGTTAACCGTGCTTTGGGATTTACCAAAAAAGCATTTGATGGCAAGGTGCCTGAACCTACTGCTTTTGATGATAAAGATGCAGAAGCTGAAGAAAAAATCAACAATCTTGCCAATGATGTGGGCACTCTTGTAGGGCAAAACCATCTTGATAGAGCACTTAAAAAAATAATGGAATTTTCATCTTACTTTAATCAATACTTTCAACATAAGGAACCTTGGAAAAAAGGATCTAGTACTGCAAACTGTGTATTTCTTTCAGTAAATGCTACAAGAAGTATATCTATTTCACTTTATCCGTTCTTACCTGAATCTGCTCAGGAGATTTGGAATCAATTAGGATTAGATGGAATTATTGATAAATTATCTTGGAATGATATTTCCACATTGGGAATATCTGCAGATCATGTTATAGGTTATGCATCTCCTTTGTTTACTAGAGTGGGAGATTCTGATATTGAAAAACACAAAAAAGAATTAGGCCCTTCTGATTCTAATGACTCTTAAAAATTTCGGATTTTTAATTAAAATGATTACATTTGAATACTAGATTAATTTAGAAAAATGAGATATTCTATGAATAAATTTTTGTTAACTGGTCTTTTGTTTGTAGTTTGTGTTGGGCATTCTCCAAATATTTTTGCTGAATCTGCTCCTAATGAGATGGATCATATTAAAGAAATGGGCGGTTCGCTTGAAATGTAGATTGCAGTTGCTCACTGGATAACTGGCATTGGTACTGCAATATTGGCAGTTGCCCTCTTTAGAATATTCAAACACACGGAGACAGCTACCAAAATGACTTCTATTGAAACTGAATATGGGTTAAGACCTTGGGTTGGACCTGTTGGCTTTCACAAAGATAGAAAAATCAATCAGTGATGATTGTTAGTTTGTTATTATGATAAAAAATTATGGCATCCTCAAATTAGTTCACCCCATCGTTTCCAGACTAAAGTCAAGATATGTTTGGAAAGGAGGAAAGAATCACAGGATTATGCAAAAGTCAGATCCAATCCAGATATCATGGATAATCAGGTCAAAAGAGGACGGTGCCAAGAATGCAAATGCGGCCTCATCCATGAAGATGCCTGTTCGCTGGGCGCAGAAACTCTGCTCACGGCATCGTAAGACAGGAGCAGTTCCAGTTCTAGGCAAGCCTGGAAGGCCAAAGAGAACAATCACAGAAGAGACGGTGCAAACCGTCCAGCCGACATTTGAAAAGTCCAGGCGTTCTGCAGTGTTCTTGGAGAAGACAATTGACACCACTGGAGCACGCATACCTCACAATACAATACACAAAATTATGAGAGATGAGGGATTGGCAGAGGCCCAGCCAAAGAAGATGAGAAGACAAAAACGGGTTCGATACGAGAGGACGTATTCAAACTCCATGTGGCATACTGACTGGAAGCAGCTAGGCGATGGAAGATGGTTTATGTGTTACTAGGATGACGCATCAAGATTTATTGTTTCTCATGGGGTGTTTGCAGAGGCAACAACAACGGATAACGCGCTTGCAGTGTTACAAGAAGTAATTGCAAGGCACGGCAGGCCTGCGTCAATCCTGACTGATCATGGCTCCCAGTTTTACGCAAGCCAATCCGAATGCAAGAGAAAAGGAGCATCGCAGTTTGAGCAGGAACTGGCAAACTGGAGATAAAACGCATCATGGCAAGAGTTAACCATCCCCAGGCAAACGGCAAGCTCGAAAGATTTAACGGTGAGATTCAGAGAAAGCAGAGACGGTTTGGCACCATTGATGAGCTGGTCCGCTGGCATAATCACATCAAACCGCACATGTCACTTGACTGGGACAACCTGGAGACTCCTGCAAAGGCATATGCAAGAAAGATGCCAGAGAAAGGGACAAGAGTCATTGATAAGCAGACAGGAGAAGAATACGATGTCAGATAAGGGACGAACTAATTTTGGGATACAACACCCAATGATCCGTTTACCAAATCATTATAATGTTCAGCTACGGACATTACGCAACCGAATTACTCGTATCAATTCCAAAAGATCCTACAGTTAACACGAAGAAGATTTGTAGGCATGCCCTGACAAGTTAACAGAACCCATTATTTAACACTGTTCAATCTTAGGGTGTTTTCAGAAAATCCATTCCTAAAAAAATACAAAACCACCGCAGATTGAACAGTGTACACAATGATTAGATTTATTAGCTAGGTTTGCCAAATGGCGACCAATGATTACTAAGACATCTTTCTTAATCATTGGTTTGATTACATCATTGGTAGTTGCAGGTTTTTCAACTGATGTATTTGCTTTTGAGCCGACAGACAAGGAGCAAAAAATCATAGATGGATATGCAAAGATTCTAGAAAAAATTAACAAAAGATCATGCGATGATGCAGAGAGCAGACATGATGCCTGTGACAAGTTAGAAGAAAGAGAAAGGAAATTACTTTTTAAACTCAATGACATGGGCATCTATGCAGACAATCAATCTCCAAATCTTGAACATCTAACAGAAGAATACAACGGAACAAGAGAAGCAGCACGGGCAGGTATCCAACCAATAGACGAAGAGCCCCCCACATCGGGTGCAAACACACAAGACTGTAACTGTGATAATGATAAAACAATGTATGTAAAATCTGCATACAAGGATCAATATCAACACTGGACAGGATTGTGGTTATGGTCACATTATGCATGGCTGGATTCATCCCATGTGAAAACTGGAGAAAGTACAATTGCACCAACATTCCCTGCTAGATGGAGTGGTGTCAATAACGGTCTAGTTCCATACTGTCATACAAGTTCGGTTGATCTTCCTGCAAATGCAAGCTATGATGTAAAAATGCAAGCGTTCTCAGCATCCAAGTCATGGCTCGGATCATTTGATAAAAGTGAGACATCATACTTTGTATGGTATGACACACATGACAAAATAGAACACGATCATGTCATAAACAATCAGTCTACCGGCATGGACATCGCATGCTCAATCAGTAAGGTTACTGTGAATTAGCAACATACTTTTTTCTTTTATCATGAAAACCAAAGAAAGAGATCCCAGTGATATTGACATGATATGTGATTTTACAGGCGTCTCTAAAGAAATTGCTATGTGTGCACTTGATAAGAATTTCAACGATATGCTAACTTCAATAATGTGGATACAAAAGGAGAAATTAGGATACAAGCATGATTTGGGCTCAGTTGAAGACATAAAGATGGTTGCCGCATTTGCACAAACAGATTACCAAACAGCAGGCATGGCAATGAAGCAAGCAAAAGGCGACTTTCATAAAGCAGTAAGACTAATCACCGATGCCAAGAAATGATTTTTAGGCGGTTGTAAACCTATTGCTGCCTAGATTGCAATTCTATTTTGCATACGTAAGGAATGCCATGTTCTGGATCTAGTAATTACTCAAAACTAGTAGGCGGTGACAACAAATGAAAGATAATAATTCAGAATGTCTTTCTATACTGTGAAAATTCAGTTTAAAACTTCCGAAGATGTCGCAGACCGCCTTATTCTCAGAAAAGGCGAGATCAGCATTTGCAAAATTAAACCCAGTTTGCACCAGGTGATAGATGATAAAATAAGCAACTCATCCTAAAACCCTCCAATACATCATGATTGATGCCATGCATGCAAATCCCAAATAATTATCACAGTTCTTTTCGTATCTTACTGCCGTTCTGTGAAAGCCGCACTTGAGCCATGCGAAGAATCTCTCAACGACAAACCTTGTCTTGCCATAACGTCTTTGACTCCTGTTTTGTGCAATGCTCTTTGAGTTCCTTTTGTACGGGATGCAACAGTCAATTTCGCAACATCTGAGATAATTCCTAATTTGTTTCGCATCGTACCCCTTATCGGCATATGCAGAGACAGTTGTCTGCATCAGGCTGTTATCTGCAAATTCCGAAATGTTTTCCATAGCATCAATGAATTTTGTGCTGTCACGTTGGTTTGCAGGACTGGTCCTAATCGAAATTGGCAAGCCGTTTTGCTCTACGGCAACACGTATTTTTGCGCCTGAAATCCTCTTGAATCCGCCATATCCTATCTTATCCCCCCCTTTTTTGGCAGCAATCGATGAGGAGTCAATTGATACTTTTTGGAGGTCAATCCTGCCTTGCCTGCGTGCGGATTTTATTAGTTTGGAGAGAATTTTCTTCCATATTCCCTTTTGTTGTAACTCTTGGAATCGAAGATGTGCAGCGGGTTTTGAGCCGTACTTGTCTGGCATGCTGCCCGTCTGCATCCGGTAGTTAAGACAAACAATATTCCGTTTACAGTTGTCCTGTCATCACATCTTGGACGTCCTGTTTTAGCTGGTTTTGGTAGGTGTTTTACAATTGTGTTCCATTGGGAATCTGACATTTCTTTATGAATCATGGAAAAAAATCAAAGATGTTATTGTTAGATCTGTATTGTCATGAATAATTTACAAAATGATCGGTTTTAGGATGAGTTGGGTGTATCAGCTTGTAGCATATTATAACTGCATAACAAAAGCAGGGAATCCAAGAATTGTAAAAAGAATGCTTTGTTGTTAGACAATTTAGAGTGAAACCAGATCTTATTTTCGTAAATCATTATGCCCAAGTCTCAAATAGTTGTAAAATGTGGAATTGTTCTTAATTGTAATTGAATTGCAATCTCTGTTGCAACATCCAACCATTCAGCAAGACCCTCATGACTTTCCGACTCATGCCGTCCAAGGACTGGCAGTATGATATGCCGGTGTAATGAAAATGTATGTTTGGATTTTGGGTGTAAAAACAATGGAACATTCATTTTCTTTGGAATCTGGCGCATGATATTCATCATGCGTTGGTATTTGTTTTTCATAAAACAGGGCGATTAGAAACTATTCGTTGATCAAGATGATCTATTTTGATCGATAATCAGATAAAATCCTGATGATTTCTAGGGAGCCCTTTAGCAGACCTGTTGCGCAATTAGAATGACTCTTTCTCAAATTCTGCATTTTCGTAGAATCTGCGCCTAAAAGTCTGAATTTTCAGATTAATTTGAAAAACTGCACAATAAAATCTGCGCCTAAAGATAATTACGCAACAGATTCAGTGTATAAATTTATTAGATAATGTTTCCAAGCTGATTAGGAGTATGTCTTAAATTGAGAAGATGACTTTGAAAAGTATTTTGTTTCTAATTTTTGTTGCGACTGCAAGCGTAATAATTTGTAGTGCTTTGTTTGTTGAGACTTCTTGTACTATAGCAGTGGTAGAAGCGCCATTTGAAGAAAGGCAACTTGAACTAGCATATAAAAAATTTCATCATATTGAAACATGTACTACTGTTTGGGATGAATTTATTACAACATTTGAAAAATAAAAAAGGATGAGGTTATCTTAGTTTAAGAGCCTCCTTGATGTTTTCCCAAGCACTGAATACTTTGTAATATGTCACATCAGGATCATCTGGCGTATCTTTGCACAAAGACGTATTTGTGACATTTAGTTTTGGTTGGCCTTCATATGGGGATTCAAGTATGCAAGTTGTACCTCTTAATGAGCCTACTAAGTATGCATCATTGTCCTTATTGTGTATGACGGGTCCGCCACTATCTCCTTTGACAGAGGTAAAAGCAGCAATTCCCATATTGGTAAATACAGGCCCATCAGATATAGGATAAATGGTCGCATTTTTAAAAAGCAACATGCTTTCACTATTGGTTTGATTACCATACAAATGCAATTGTGCTGGCACCTCAACACCACTTAGAGTTCCCTGTGTCACATCAAATACTGCGCCATTGTGCGGGCGTATTTTTTCACCAATAACTATATTTTGCTCAGTTATTGGGATAAAAGCTGCATCAACATTACCACTTACTTCGTAAGAGGCAATAGCAGTAGACATTCTGATAAAGTCACTGGACGGATCAAGTCTTTTACCTGCCTGATGTTCTACAAAGATTTCGCCTGAATAAATCTTCAACGTATGTGCAGCAACTACTACACCTTTAACGCCGGTAAAATTGATTGCACCAATAGTCATAGTTCCTGAATATTCATAAGACTTACCAGTGTTATCACGTACCAACATGATATGAGGGTCACCGCCATAAAACTCGTGTATTTGAGGTGTAACCACATGAGGTTGTATTGGAGTGACAGGCTGTACTGGTTTTGGTTTGTCTACACATTCGTTGTTCTTTATCACTTGGCCTGTCGGACAGGATGTTACAATACATATGTTACCATTCCATTCTTCGTTGTTATCTGGGCATCTGTCAACACACATGTTGCCTTGCTTTTTCTCATCTGCTGCACAGATCAAGGGTGTGTTTACATCGTTTGACTCAAAATACTTTATTGTGCGTTTGTTGTGCTCGTTAAGATAGTACACCTTTAGCTTAAACTCGTACTTTGTGCCGTCATCTACAT
The DNA here is from genome assembly GCA_963422575.2 of Candidatus Nitrosopumilus sp. GTDB lineage: Archaea > Thermoproteota > Nitrososphaeria > Nitrososphaerales > Nitrosopumilaceae > Nitrosopumilus. The sequence continues at coordinate 1,722,773 of CAXXKU010000001.1, forward strand.
TTTTCATAGTGTGTGATGTTGTCGTACTGCCAACGGCAGTCTTGTAATTGAACCTGCCATCATTTTCACTTACATGAGGCTTGGGCATAACTAATCCTAATTTTTAATCAGTTTCTCAAACTATTCAAATGAAAAAAGCCAAGGATCCTTGCAATGTCATTTCATTCCAACATGAACGTAAAAATCCCCCGGCAGGGTTCTGTCAGAGTCATCTCTTATCGGTGTTTTGTATCTGGTCAGAACATCATCTATGCATGAGGAGATATTCAGACCCGGCAGACCGTATGTCTATTCAACTATCTGACGGTGCAATTATTCATCATAAAATCTTGGATGAGAATTCCAAGCAACAGCACGCTTCATTATTTTTTATCAGTCAAATGCAACGATGACAAATTGTTCAAGGTCTGCAGACTGACTCGAATCCCAGACAGGCGTACTATTGACAGGCGATTTCAGAACCTGCCCGTTGGGGATATCATCGGGACGATGGGAAGCCTGTTCGTATCAGAAGGAATGGTTGATGACACGTCTGCATCAGTGGACAGTTCGATGCCAAAAGCAAATGGTCCTGCATGGCACAAATCCGACATGAAGAATAATCGTTTGCCAATTTCAGGGACTGATACGGATGCAAGATGGGGATGATCCTCCAAATCAAAGGGTTGGATATTCGGGTATAAGCTGCACATGAGTTGCAGCGCCGGCAAGTTGATTGTTCCATTGTCCGCCGGTGCCAGTACTGCAAATATTATGATGGCAGGACGTTTGATGCATTGATAGAATCACTTTCAGGAATCATACGAAATATTTTGGCAGATCCTGCATACGATGATTCCAAACCGCATGATTCGTGCGGCAAAAAACATCTGAGGTTGGTTACTCCGATAAGGCAATGCCCGCGTACGCCCCCGGAAAGGATCAAGCTTGTGGAATTTTACGACTCTGCGATCGGTCAGGAGTTGCATGCGGATAGAAAAACCTCAATTGAACCGCTCTTTGAGATATTCAAAGACGCGTTTGGCATCAGAGCAGTTCCCGTAAGGGGATCATGCAATGTGAAATCATCTGTGTGCTGATCTGCGTTTTGGCGTACAGTTGGCAGCGCATTGCAATTGCATGATTGGTGCAGGGAATCATCCAAGAATTGTAAAGAGAATGCCTTGCTGTTGAATGATTTTAGACCTTATTTTTGTAAACCATTATGCCCAAGTCTCAGATATATATCATGTTGAACATGGTGACCTGCAGTTTCATGCAGTATCATAACAGGACTATCGCGTATTTTTTTCTCTTTATAATCTTGTAATTTTATAAGTCCAGTACCATCAGTACCATGTTGATAAGACCAACCTACATTTTTTTCATTTTTGTGGTATTGAATTGTTTGTGATGGCAGGTCATGCCCAAGTTTTTCAAAAAATAAATAACCATCATTAGCAGTATCAAAAATTTTGTAGGATTTTGCAACATCCTCAACTGAACTAATCTTTATGGTTCCCAAATTCAAAATAGTAGAGGCATTATCATCAGTAGCATAACTCATGTAGTAAGTAAAACGTCCCAGTTTATCGACAAGCTTTATTTTTGAATTTTCCAAATGAAAATGTATCTGTATATCTGCCCTATCAGACGGATCAGTACTATCAGGATCATCACCATCAGCAAAAAATGTAAATGAACCATCTTTTGATACCGCTTTACAAGCATCAGTTAAACCGTTTTTTAATATAGTTACAGTGTTTGTTAGAATATTTCTATCAACTAAACATGCAGTTATTTGTGTATTAGGTGGTAAATATTGTCTATTATCTGATTGTATTAGAATTTTACCGGTAACTGCGACATATTGAGCTTGGCCATATGCACTAGGCAGCAAAAAATTAAGGACAGGATTAAACATAGTTGACTGTACCTTAAATTCGGGGTATTTTATTAAAAACTCATCAACCCAATCAGATGCAAAGTTATCTCTTAACATATCTTCAATTGTCTCATACTGGAGATAATGAAATATATCATCATAATTTCCTGCAATCATTTTATACATATCTTCCATATCTGGCCTCATAGGATCAAAGTCAGGATCGATTGGAACAATGCTTGTTTCATCATACGGTTCAGATCCACATTCTGGACAGAGTGGTTGTGGTTCTACACCTGGCGCAAACTTTGGTGGCTCTCTGTCTAAATTAATCGAAAAGGTTCCATCAGTATTGGCATTTATGTAATAGTCATCTGTAATAGAGTCTACTCCAAGTTCAAATTTTTCAATTGGATATAACACAGGCTCTGTCATGTTAAAAACTAGTTTGATATTATGTTCTTGTGTAATATCATATGGAATGAATTTACTCATACTAGTAAAGCTAGTACCCCATGCATAATTTTGTTTTTGGTAAATACTTTCAAATTCTGGATTATTTAATAATGTCAATTCGTTAGGAAAGCCAACAACTATTCTAGTACCAGGACCGTCACCAAACATTGACTCTTCCATTAATCTTGTACCGGGATATTCTATAACCCAGTCAACCTCGCCGTCATCAAAGCCCACATAACTGTATGGTATGTTAATCTCAAAAGGCTCGCCAACTCTAATCTCTGAAGGCAGATCAAAGGTTATTACAGGCATTATGCCTCCAGTAACACCACTGTGGGCCCCCCAGTCATCAGGGGATGTAACATAACGGTTTACATTAGATGTGATAATTGTAGGTTTTACATTTGCATCATCTAGTGTGTAATTTAAAAACAATGCTAGTGATGCTACAATAACTACAACAGACATCAAGATAATCTGTTTTTTTTTGAGAAATTCACAAAATAACACGAGCATGCTAGAATTTATCCTTGATCTTGATCGCAACTGGTAAATCAAAACAATACCATCATGATACAAAATTACATTGTTTTTAGATCGTCATCTAAATAACTGTGCTCATAATCTTCCCCATAAAATACTCCGGTAATGCCATCTGTTATGGAATGCAGGATTATTCCTAAATCATAAACAAGCGGGATGGTAAATGTTAGTGGCGGCATGCCTGCTAATCTTTCTTCCATCATTAGCAGTGTCGGATTCTCAGGGTCTGTGCTGAGAGAAAACTCGTCATGATTCAAATATGCCAAAAACTGATCAAAACCCTATCCTCGCTTTACCAATTCATGACGGGCTGTCTCTGTAACACAGGCATGTTTTAGTCTGTATGATGACTTGGAAAGTATACTTCCTAACAAAACTTTATGATCCATTAATCTGACTTATCACGCCAAGCAGAATATGGATCAGAACATCATACATCAAGCCATGAATGAGCAAGAACTGATTCAGGCATACAAAAACGAGAAGGATGCCAAAACAAAAGAGAGGTTATTTCTGGTAAGGCAGGTCTTCTCTGATAATCAGACTGCCTCGCATGTTGCAAAGAATCTCGGGCATGTGCTACGTTCTTGGCCATACAAGTGGCCGGACAGATTCGAAGAACATGGGATGGACGGTCTTCATGACAGACAAAGAGCAGGAAGGCCGCCAAAGATACCAAAAGAAGGCTAGTCGCAATGGAAAGACAGATCGCAGGGAATCCTTCCGGTTGGAGCGCAAAGCAGGTGATGAATCTCATTTATGAGAAATCAGGAGCAGGATACCATGAGGTCCACATGTACATCTGCTTCGCAATTGGGGATACGCATCAAAGGTTGCACAGAAAAGATTCGTAAACTCTGCAACTGCACGGGAAAAACTCTGGTTTAAAAAAAATCTCAGGAAAAAATAGCCTCGAAAACAGCAAAAGGATTCACCATACTGTCACAGGATGAATCAATCCTTGCTGCAGTTCAATATTTGGAAAAAAGATGCGGGCAAAGAGAGGAACGCGTCCAGTAATTCTGGCAAATGGGAATATATCATCAAAAGACGATCATCTTTGGGGCATTGGCCATGATGGCAGACAGCTATTCAGGCAGTATGACAGATTTGATCAATACCGTTTTTGGACTATCCCAAGGAATTACGCAAAAAGTTTGGCAAGATTTTGGTCTATGCAGACAGGGCACCGCAACGCAAATCAAGACTGATGCAAAAATATCTTGATGGGAACCATGATGTCGCATTGGACTGGTTCCCAAAAGGCTCACCGCAGTTTAATGCAGTTGAGGAAGTATGGAAACAAGGAAAATACGATTTGTCGGTCTCACAGTATCAGCCGTCGCTGAATAATCTGAAGAGCAGGATTTCCAAATATTACAGGACTGCCAGATTCAATTTGGATATCATCAAGTACATGCGACGAGGGGACGGTTGACGAACTTATGTTAGAGAGTATGGGATCAAAATAAATACAAAAGTTTGATAAAAGGATTGCAATTAAACGTGAAGATTTTACATGACTACAGGCTCAGTTGTTTCATAATCACATTAAACTATACAGTGCATTAGATGTAGTGACACCTAGTGAGAAATGTAGAATGGAGATTAAAATAGAGGATAAATGGATGCGTTAATTCAAAATGCTAAAGACGATTCTGTTGATAGTATCCCCACACACCCAAAATTACACTCATTATGACTGTAGACATAATTCCCAACCACCAACCATTTTTTTCATGGAATCGGGACTCCATGTGAGTAACACTATAAACGGTAAAGGACAGGTAACGTGAAGACAGTTGGTTTATCCAGTCATCTACAGGATAATCATTTGAACGCCTAATATATTCCCAATACAGAATTTTTTCTTGGTTTCGTCTTGCATGAATTATTTTAGGATCTCCCAAAGTCAGTTCTACTACTTGACTAACTTGAGTTTTAACGGAATTAGGCAGAGTAGCAATTGCACAAACTATGAAAATAGTAACTAACTTCACAAAGGTTTGACAGTTATACTTCTTATAAAATTTGAGTGTCTTTGTAACATCTCTTGTCCTGTTCTATCAGCATCGTCAATATCTTTACAAATTAATTTTACAAAATGATCTCCACTACCATTCCGTTTACTCATATCTGTAATTTTATGGACTTGTTTAGGATATTCAAGTTCCATGTCAGCCATAACTGTATGACAAGTAGTGCTATTTGTACACAAGACATCAAAACGATATTCAGGCATCAGTGTTCGCCACGCTTACTTGTTTATTATTGTTGGCTAATGTGGATATTAGATTCATGGAGTCTATATTACACATACAAATCATACAAGTAATCTTATATGATCATAAGAAAAGTCTGGGTGTCAAGAGATCCCTCACAATTGACATACTATAAAATTGACAAGAATTTCCACTCCATGAACAAAATAGGAACCAGTGTTTCTACTCCACGCTTAGGCGTGTACAAGGAATTACAAAAATCAGATTTACGAATGATAGTATTTAGAGAGATATGTTTCTTTTTCATGGTCTAAATCTTTAATTTCAAATAGAGTAACAATGGCATCTTTTAGAATTTTTAATTGATAGTTCTGATCAAGAAGGGTTTGAAACACCTTATCTAAGTCAAGATTCTCTTCCCCATTATGTATACGTTCCAAGAATTCTCCTAATCCTTCTTGATACTCTTCAAATCTTGTCAGTATAACCTTGATTTCAGATTTTTGAGAATCAGCCAAATTCATGATTATGATCATATTGTCAACTCATCCTAAAACCGATCATTTTGTAAATTATTCATGACAATACAGATCTAACAATAACATCTTTGATTTTTTTCCATGATTCATAAAGAAATGTCAGATTCCCAATGGAACACAATTGTAAAACACCTACCAAAACCAGCTAAAACAGGACGTCCAAGATGTGATGATAGAACAACTGTAAACGGAATGTTGTTTGTCTTAACAACTGGATGCAGACGGGCAGCATGCCAGACAAGTACGGCTCAAAACCCGCTGCACATCTTCGATTCCAAGAGTTACAACAAAAGGGAATATGGAAGAAAATTCTCTCCAAACTAATAAAATCCGCACGCAGGCAAGGCAGGATTGACCTCCAAAAAGTATCAATTGACTCCTCATCGACTGCTACCAAAAAAGGGGGGGATAAGATAGGATATGGCGGATTCAAGAGGATTTCAGGCACAAAAATACGTGTTGCCGTGGAACAAGACGGCTTGCCAATTTCGATTAGGACCAGTCCTGCAAATCAACATGACAGCACAAAATTCATTGATGCTATGGAAAACATTTCGGAATTTGCAGACAACAGCCTGATGCAGATGACTATCTCGGCATATGCTGATAAGGGGCACGATGCGAAACAAATTAGGAATTATCTCAGATGTTGCGAAATTGACTGTTGCATCCCATACAAAAGGAACTCAAAGAGCATTGCACAAAACAGGAGTCAAAGACATCATGGCAAGACAAGGTTTGTCGTTGAGAGATTCCTTGCATGGCTCAGGTGTGGCTTTCACGGGACGGCAGTCAGATGCGAAAAGAACTGTGAGAACTATTTGGGATTTGTATACCTGGCATCAATCATGATGTATTGGAGGGCTTTAGGATGAGTTGTAATTATGTTTTTCATAACAACTGCATTTTTTTGACAGGTGTCGTGAACAGCCAAATAATTTATGATCTTTACATCCACATAATACACATTTTTTAATCATAGTTTTTCAATCAAGCCTCCTATATCAATCATTATTTTTTTATCTTCTAATGCCTCTAATATTTTTAATCGCATATTCTTTACTCTTGATAGATCATTAGAGTATAACGGGGCCATAGTTTCAATTTCTTTGTCAAAAGAATAATTATTCAGATAATGTTCAAATTTGGATTTTAGTGATTTAAAATCAGATGCAGGTATATTGGCAACATCAATTTTGTTACATATGACTTTCATGAATCCATTAGTCTTTAGTAATTCTTTTTTTATTATATCAAGATCTCCAGATTTATCTTGAATTTCTTTAAGAATGCAGTAAGAATCAAGAATTTGAGTGAGTATGCTTTTTAGATATTCTGTATATGTTACCATGACTGTTTCTTAGATTAATCCAATCTAAAGCTACCTAGTAGATCATGATATCAATTGTTGGATTTTTGATCTTACAACTCATCTCAAAACCCTGCAATACATCAAAAATGACGCAATACCAACAAACGCAGGACAGTTCTCACATCTCCTTTCACATCTGATTCCTGTCCTGTGAAATCCGTTTTTGAGCCAGCCAAAGAATAATCCCTCCGCAACGCATCGAACCGAATCATATTTCTTGTGCGATTTGTTCTCTTCGATGACTTGCCATTCTTTCCAAGTGGAATACGTGCGATTGGATTTCTATTTTTCAAACAGCTTCCAATGGCCGTACTGCCATATCCTTCCCTGTCAGCATAAACTGAGGCAATCTGTTTGATGGTGCCATCATCATCCATAAACTCTGAAATGTCTTCCATGACATCTGCAGACTTTGCACTGTCATGAGCATTTGCAGGACTGGTCCTGACTGAGATTGGAAATCCGTTCTGCCCTACGGCAACGCGAGTCCTTGCGCCTGAAATCATCCTGAATCCGCAATATCCTGTTACGCTGCCCCTTTTTTTTGGCAGGGATTGTCGAGGAGTCAGCGGATATCATCTTTTGCAGGCTGATCTTTCCTTGCCTGTGATCTGTTCTGGTTAAACCGGATAGGATCCTCTTCCAGACTCCTTTTTGCTGCCAGGAGTCTGGTCTTCTGTCTGCAGTAGAATCATCACCGTATTTTGTTGGCATCTCGCTCCGCCTGCATCCGGATGTCAAGACGCAGATGATTGTTCCGTTGATGATTCTTCTGCCATCGTCTCTTGGCCTGCCCGTCTTGGCAGGTTTTGGAATGCGTGGCTTTATCATGTCCCGTTGTTTGTTTGTCTGTCAGTCAGTTCCTGAAATTGCATGAAAATTAGTCATGTTCGGCAATTGTCAGATCAGGATGATCGTAAAAATTTCACTAAATGATCAGTTTTGAGATGAGTTGATTGATTATTTTCGTTTAGGACCTGATCTTTCATGAAAATTTAAGCAACATTTGCATTCTTTTTCAATACACTCTGACTCACTATGATGACCACAAATTCCACATTCACAGCTTTTAGACATGGTGTTAGTTAGATTATTTAGAATATAATGTATGCCCCAATTTTTACTGAGTTTAGAGTCAAATGAGATTATTTTTTAGATTTTGGTTTTCTTGTTGTTTTTTGTTTTCCTTCTAATTCTTTTTCAATTTGCTCTGCTTTCTTATCTACTGCCCTGATGATTTCTTGAATGAGCCCATCAAGGTCACTATCTTCTGCTGGTGGTTCTACCGTACTTGCAATTTCATTAATTGTACTTGAAATCTCTGCACTTACATCGTCAAAACTCTCAGGATCTTCATATGCTGCATTATAGAGATCTTTGAGCGTATTTACATGACCAATTATCTGTTCTGTCATCACGATTTTGTAGTCTGTTCCATTCACATCAAATTCTTTTGAACTCATACACCGTTTTCAAATTCTTTTGTTTATAATGTTTTTCAGAGAAAAATAATGAATGTTAGATGTAATATCTGATCAGAATACGATGTAATCTAATGCAGATGCATCGCTGATTAATCGTGTATGCATTGTACCTATGACATATCCGTTTTTGATATCACTTGCAGGAATCCATCGATTTGATGACGTATAATGTCTTTTTTCTGCCAATTCTAGCTCAATTGCTTCGATGTCAAATTCTCCCTCTTCTACCTCTTGTGTAGTCAAGTGCTTAATCGTTATCAGAATTTTTGTTACTTTTACACGATCTCCAAATTTCCATTTACTAGGAGGTATTTCATCTGACACTTCAAGCACCTTGATTTTCATTTGTTTATTTCCCAGTGCATCATGACTGATGAGTGTCCTTTCATCAGTAAATTCCTCAAAACTAATTCTTGAATTAACTTCTGCATCTGAAACTGTTTCAAGTAAAGATTCTGAGCTTATTTCAGTAGGTTTTGTATTTTCTTCTGACAATACTTACACTTGCATCTTATCCTTAAAAAACGATTTGAACATTGATTTAGTTAGGCATTATGCCTTTGTTTTGTTTTAAATGGCATAGTGCATTCTTTGAGAAAAACCTCTTTTCTTATCCCGTCTTTTTTTGTAAAAAATTTGCCCTCATAGGTACACACACAGTCAGTAATTTCTAATGATTCGTCCCAAATCTTGAAAAATTCTCGCAATTCTCTTTTTTCATATTTTCCTAGTCCTATTCTTTTTTTTGATAAAAATTTGAATGCTAGAAGAACATGTCTTTTTTCATAAATATCAAATGTCTTTATCCATTCTAAACATCGCTTAATTTGATCATATGGTACTGGTAATGATGTGCCTGTTCCTGATTTTGCCTCTATGGTAAATATTGTACTTTCTTCAGTGTTTATTGCCAATACATCTGGCAATGCAATACTGGGAGATCCTAATCTGAATGCCTTCCATTTTTTTGCACTTTTGAATCGTTTAACTATTGTATCCTCCCACTGATACCCTCTTTGCCGTCGTACTTTGGCAGCTTTTTGATCATTTTTATTGATTTTTTTACCTAATTTTTGTTTTGTAATTGTTAATGATGTGTTTTTTTGCCTCAATGCCATGTTGCCTCTACTTTGAATATAGTAATGATGGTAATTACATAATAACTCAATAAAATGCGTGATACGAGTTATTTTTTCTGCATATTTTAATATCTAAATACCATACCTCGTCAGATTCAATAATGTCTGATATCATAATTGAAAAATTACCAGAGCAGCGTGATCTCTATCTTGATACATTAAAACATCTTGAATTTCAGACTATTGAGGATCCTTCTGAAAAGAGATTGCAGATATTAAAAAACTCCAAATTACTACAGTTGAACAATTAAAAAAATAGAACAAGAACTTGCTTTTCTTTCATCCACAAATCGTGATTAAATTACAATGAGTTTATCAATCCCATTTATTTTACAAATTCATGTATGATGAGATTATCAAAAATTTAGTTCATGTTAAGCAAGATTTTGCTAAAAATTATGCTGGAAATGCCCATATTCAAGAGGTAATTCCCATAGATATTTCTGAACAATTCCCACTAGATTCTCAGCATTTGGAATCTTTGCATTGTTTTGCTAAAAAAAACCCAATATACTTTAATTCTTTTGAACAAAAAGTTGCAGGAATCTCTTGTATTGTTTATGAAGGCGATATCAATGAGTATTGGCTAAATAGCATCAAACATGGGTCTAGCTGTCAACCCTTTTATCCTACATGGATGATGTCTGCCTTTGTCATGGCATCTATTGCAAATCAATTGGGGTACAAGGAACTAGTTGACATTGGTTCTGGTGATGGACGAATTGCTTTTTGTGGAGTCATTTTAGGATTAAAATCACACAGCATTGAAATTGATGATGTACTAGTTGAATTACAAAAGGCAATCGTTGATACAACTAGTCAAAATTTTAATCCCATCTGTGTTGATGCTTTAGAATTTGATTATTCGCAATTAAAACTAATTCACCCTGCGTTTTTCATTGGTGGTCTTCCACAAATGGGTGGTGATATTTTGGCAACAAACCTTATTGAAAAAATAAACTCTATAACTGGTTTGAAAGAACATGCGGGGCTTGTATTTGCTGGAACTCCTTCCAAGCGACAACTATCAAATAATTTGACTAATGGTGGTTGGAGTTCTCTTATTGGGAAACACAATCTTGTTGTTGTAGATACTGTTTCATTACCTACTGTATGGACTTTTGATCAACTAACTGATACTCCATACATCTATACTAAATTCAACTAATGACAAAAAAATAATTTCCATCATTAATTCCGCATTCTGAAATTTTAACTATTTGACCTACTTTGGGAAGCGTTCTCATTTTTGCCATTATTCTAATTGTCTCTTCAAATTCTACTAGGCAAAAATATTCTTCATTTTGTTTGGAAAATTCAATGATTTTACCCTCAAATTCCCCTTTTTTTAGCTCCACTGCTCCAAAGCAATGACTGCAGAATTCACTAGGGGGCCAGGTAATTTTCTTACATTCTGTACATTTTGGAATGTAAAAATTTCCTTCAGATAGTTTTGTTTCAAAATTCATTTTTCTAATACCAATACTGTTGATGAGGTAGAAGCTGCAGACATGTTGTGAATTAGTCCTACTTTTGCATTTTCAATTTGTCGTTTATTTGATTTTGATTGTAGTTGTTGTGTGATTTCTATAGTTTGAGCTATTCCTGTAGCTCCTAGCGGATGTCCCGTTCCAATTAACCCTCCTCTTGGATTTATTTTAAAATTATTTGTTTGTTCAAACTCTTTTACTGTTCCAATTCCTTTTCCTTTGTTAGAAAATCCTAATGATTCTAGTATCATTGGTTCACAAACTGAAAATGCATCATGTATTTCTGCAACATCTATGTCTTTGATGTTGTAATCTGCCATTTTTAGTGCAGTCTGTCCTGCAATTTTTGTTGATTCCATGGAGTTTAATGATATATTTTTCGTAAATCCTGCTGAAGTTGTTTTTTGCCCAATCCCTGCAATCCATATTGGTGTGTCTGTCATTTTTTTTGTTGTTTTTTCTGATGCCAATAAAATTGATGCACTGCCAGTACAGGGTCTTGAACAATCCAATACTTTCAAATCATCTGTTAGTTTTTTAGAATTCATTACATCTTCTACTGTGCATGTTTTGTTTGAAAATGCGTTGGGGTTTTCTTTTGCTTGTTTATGATTTTTTACGGGGACTATTGCTAAATCTTCATCAGATATTCCAAATTCTTGCTTGTAAGATTTTGTAAACATTGATGCCCAAAATATTGGATGTTTAAATTCCCCTCTGGAATTATCCCAATCTAGAATTTGTCCAGGACTGTCATATCTTTCTGCACCACTAATTAGAATTGTATCTGCCAGCCCTGATGCTATGTATGAGTATGCTGAAACGATTGAATTTGTGCCTGAATTACATAAATTTTCAATAGAATGTGCGATTTTGGGCTTAATTCCGGCAATCTCTGATAAAATTGGTGATAGGTATTTTGAGTTATTAGTAGTAGAAACTAGTACTCCGCCTATCTCTTTTCTATCAATTTTGGGGTTGTTGTCAAAAAGATTTTTTGTAGATTCTAATAGAGATGATTCTATTTTTTGGTCTTTTTTTGTAAATGGAGTTATTCCATATGCAGCTATTCCAACTTTTTGCATTTTATTCTCCTAGAAATGTTTTTGTAAATAATCTAAATGATTCTGATACATTTCCAATCGGATTGAATTGTGTTATTGGCATATCAATCCCTATGTCTTTAAAATTTTGAAGTTGTTTTTTACATTCTTCTGGATTACCAGCTATGCAAAGTGATCGTAGCATTGAATCTGTAACCAATTCATGATTTTTTTTAAATCCAGATTTTTTGTATTCTTCAAATATGTTTGATGTTTCATTTTTAAATCCACTTTTTGCTAAGAATTCTCTGTATATTTTGCCTACTGATACATAAAATGCCAATGTTTTTTTTGCCCTAGCAGTTGCACTTTCTGAATTTTCTGCAACACATGTTATTATTTGACATGTAACATCAATTTTTTTCTTTGATTGCATTTTCTTTATTGTTTCTTTCATTTCATTTAATGGTCTAAGATAGAAAATTACTCCCTCTCCAATATCCCATGCTAAATCCACCATTTTTTGATTAATAGCTGCCATGTATACGGGAATGATTTTTCTTTTTGGTTTTATTAATAATGAAAAATTCTTTAAATTAAAAATTTCTCCACTGTAATTGATTTGTTCTCCCGATAATGCTAGTCTAATTATCTCTACATATTCTTTCATTCTTTGAAGTGGGTTTTCAAATTTATTACCATGAAAGGTCTCAACTATGGGAAAACTACTTGTTCCGAGACCTAAGATGAATCGTCCATTAGATAAGGCATCGATTGTAGATGCACCCATGGCAATTGTAGATGGACTTCTAGAATAGATGTTGATAATTGACGAGCCTATTTTTTGAGTTGCTGTTTTACTGGCTACCATACTAAGCATGGAAAAATTCTCCATTCCCCATGTTTCTGGTATCCAGATAGTATTGACACTGGTTTTTGATAAAATATCGCTGCATTCTAGTACTTCATTTATTGAAAGTAATGAGCCTAAACTGCATGCTGTACGCATGGAGATTGTACACGTATTGGATATTCTAGTGTATCTGTTTTAGTAATTAGTTAATTTTGATTGAGGCTACGCATTATGAGATCAGGTGAGAAACCATATCATTGAATGGATTAATATTCTCTGAAAATCCATCCCAAAAGATTACTTTTTGGAATGATGCTACCAAATATGCTTCAGCAAGTAAAGATGAACCATTTGTTGAAGAAGTGGCATACATGATGGTTACACTGCACCGAACAGGTGCTTGATAATCATAATTTTATTTTATTATTTTTTTAACTTCTATTGAACAGTCCTCCATATCTTTGAATGAATCAATGGAATACCATTTTACATTTTTGAATTTTATTGTATTTAGTTTATTTTTTTTGGCATACTTTGGAAATGTAGTTTTTTCTATGTCTCCTTTAACAGGTAATTCTTTGAGTATTTCTTTTTGTAAGTGATATATTCCGGCATTCATCCATAAATCTGTAATTTCTTTTTTCTCTTTGAAATTTAATATTTTATCACTATCTGTTTCTAAAATTCCAAATTTGGTTCTTAATTCAATTGCCGCAATCGAATTTTCTTTTTTTGCCATCTTTGATAAATTGATATTGGAAATTATATCTCCATTCATTACAAAAAAGGATTTTTCTTTGATCATTTTGCCTGCTTTTTTAATTGCCCCTCCTGTACCTAACGGTGATTTTTCAATTGAAAATTTGATCTTCATTCCAGTTTTTTTCATATTTAGATAATTTTCAATCATTTCAGTTTTGTATCCTGTACAAATAATAACTTCATCTACACCAAATTTTTTTAAATATTTTATTTGCCATTCTATAATTGGTATATTTTTAATTGGAACTAATGGTTTTGGGACATAATCTGTGACGGGTCTTAATCTTTTTCCACGCCCACCAGCTAAAATCATTGCTTTCAACAATTACAATCTGATTTTTAGAGTATATGAAAATTTTCTATATGGATCAGTTGATTCAATAATTCATTCTTTTTTTTGATTCTAATTGTTTTGCTTCATTGGAATTTGCTGTCTCTTCCATTTTTTTGTAAATTCATTGTAGATTTTTTCAAGCTCTTTTAGTGGCAATTCAATCCCTAACATTTTCATGGTTTTATTCCAAGATTCTATGTATTTTTCATCATCTGTCCTTTTCCCAGTGTCTCAGCTATGGAATTTACCCCTTCTGTTTTACCTAAAGAATAAATTGCAATTTCTCTATCTGTTAACATATCTTCAATCCTTTTCTGTCAAATAGTAATGTAATTCTGTATAACACTCTACACAATATTCCTCAAAATCTGTATGATTGCAATCATGCACTTTTTTTACATCATTTTCACATTTTGCGCAAGTGGGCATGCTTTTTCAGTTAAGATTTTGCAATTTTGATGCCGCCTAAAGCCAATTGAATTGCGGCTGGAACAAACATCATTGCCATAGATGCCATTGGATCTCTATCTGAAGATGCAGCAGATATCTCAGGATTTACTAGCACTACAACTCCGCCAACGATGATTAAGATTCCTGAAATGATTATCAGAACACCTAATCCCTTTGAAGGTTCTTTTCTAGAAATGAAAAATGCAATTATTGGCAATATCAATGCCGGTCCACCGAGACCCATACCTCTTTGCATATGATCTAGGGGCAAAAATCCATGATCACTATCTGAAGACATTGCAACTGCTACATCTGCAGCATAAAGTGCAAGTAGTCCGACTGCAATTCCAGCAAGGATTAATGAAGCAGTTAGTGCCATATGGAATTTTTTTATTTACAATTAATAAACCTAATCAGATTGATTGTACTGCTACCCTCTCCTTGAGATTATTGAGTTTTTCAATTAACTGATCAATTGTTTGACCGTTAACTCCAACCAGATTGAAATGACCTAATTTTCTAAGAGGTTTAGAAATTTTCTTACCATACATTTTCAAAAATAGGCCATTTTCTGAAATTGTAATGGGTTTGTATTTACCTTGAAATTCTTTAGAACCAAGTATATTGTACATGATTGTGTTGTGGAGTAGTTTGGTACTGCCTAACTCTAATCCCAAAATTGCTCTAAGATGTTGTTCAAATTGTGATGTTTCACTTGATTGTAATGAATGATGTCCTGAATTATGTACACGTGGTGCAATTTCATTAATTACTATGGAATCGTCTTGAGTAACAAACATCTCTATTCCAAATATCCCTGCACCTTTCAAAACTGTCATTGTCTTTTCAGCAATCACTTCTGCTTTTTTTGTAATGTCTTCTGAAACTCTTGCTGGAGCAATTGTTTGACGAAGAATATTTTCTTCATGAATATTTTCTACTAGAGGATATGTTTTGATTTGACCTTTAGTGTTTCTAGATGCAATAACTGATACTTCCATTTTAAATGGAACAAATTTTTCTAACATTAATTTTTGACCTTTGAAATATTCATACGCTTTTTCTATTTCATCTTCTGAATTAATTTTAAAATTCCCTCTTCCATCATATGCATCCCTTCTAGCTTTCAATAGTGCCGGACATCCAAATTTTTTTAATTGTTCTTTAATCTCTGAAATATTTTCTATTTTGATAAATTCTGGAACTGGAATGTCATGTTCTAATAAAAAAGATTTTTGTAAAAATTTATCTTGAATAATTTTTAATGTTTCAGGCGATGGATTAATTTCAGTATCCTTTTCAACTGATTTTAAAATACCACTGTCTCCTGATTCAATTTCATACGTTATGATATCTGATTTTTTGGCTAATTCTATGATGGCCTCCTTGTTTTTAAAATCACCAACAATCTGTTCGGCACCTACTTGTGCTGCAGGACAATTTTCAGTAGGATCTAATACAATAATTTTTGAAATATGTTCTGGCATGGTTTTTGCAGCCTCTGCTATCATCATGCCCAATTGTCCTCCACCAATTATCCCTAAGATCTTTGCCATAATACCATCGTCTATGTTTGGATTAAAAATATCTAATGCTAATTTTGATAATTTTTAATTTTTCTAATAGTTATTGTTAATTACTCTTAATCTTTTTCTATTGTTATGGGTTATTCAAAAAAACCTCTAGTTGGAATAATCATGGGATCAAGCTCAGATAGTAGAATTATGAAACATGCTGCTGAGATATTAGATGAGTTTAAAATTAAACATGAAGATCAGATTGTCTCTGCACATAGAACTCCCTCTAGATTAACTGAATATGCACAATATGCCGAAAAATCAGGGTTTAAAGTAATTATTGCAGGAGCTGGAGGTGCAGCACACTTACCTGGAATGATTGCATCTCATACGATAATCCCTGTAATTGGCGTTCCGATTTTGGTCTATAATGATAAACATCAAAAAAGACCTGACACTTCAAAATTTTCAGCATTTGGAGGATTGGATTCATTACTATCTATTACAGAAATGCCTTCAGGTTCCCCAGTAGTATCTGTAGGTATCAATAAAGCTGGAAATGCAGGAATCTATGCTATGAAAATTCTTGCAAATGAATTTCCCGACTTGACAAAGAAATTAAAACAGCGCAAATCTGATCAACATGATTCTGTTGTGAAAGAATCTGCACAATTAAAACAACAAGGTCTTTCAAAATTTACAAAAAAGAAATTCAAATAACTACGTTAACAAAGTGAATTGAATATTTTTCTTTTTTAGTGACTCAATTAGCATTTCTGCTTGTTCTTTGCCTTGAGTTTCAAGATTTAATGTTACTGCAGCTGAACCAGCATTAACATTAGAACTTAATCTATCATGTACTACTTCTACAATATTGGCATTTGCAAGAGTTACTTCATCTACAATTTCTTTGAATGCTCCTGGTCTGTCAGGCAATAATATTGACAATTTTAGTAAACGACTCATTCCTGCAAGTCCTTTGTCTACAATTTGTCCTAACAGGTACATATCCACATTACCTCCAGCCAATACTGCAACTATTTTTTTTCCAGGAGATGGTTTTTTTGAAATTAAATGTGCCAAGCTAACTGCTCCTGCAGGCTCTACGACAAATTTCATTCTCTCCATTAACAAAAACATGGCTTTTGTAATTTCTGTATCATCTACTAGAACAATTTCATCTATTAACTCATTTATTATTTTAAATGTTAATTGTCCTGGACTTTTTACTGACACTCCATCTGCAATAGTTCTCTCACCTCCACTTTCTGTTAATGAATTATGTTTAACTGATTCATACATTGATGGAAATGATTTTGATTGAACTCCTATTACCTTGATGTTTGGATTTTTTTCTTTTATTGCAATTAGGATTCCAGCTGCTAGTCCACCTCCACCTATTGGAACATACATCTCATCCACATCTGGTAAATCCTCCAATATTTCAAGACCGATTACTCCTTGAGCTGCTATGATTTGAGGATCATCAAATGCATGTATCACTGTGGCTCCCGTTTCTTTTGAAATTTCTTTTGCCTTGGCTGATGATTCGTCATAGTTTATTCCTTCTAGTATGACGTTTGCACCATAACCTTTTGTTGCAGCAACTTTTGCAGGAGATGCATTTTTTGGCATGACAATTGTACATGGGATATTTTCTAATGACGATGCAAATGCTACTCCTTGTGCATGATTCCCAGCTGATGCTGCAACTACTCCGTGTTTTTTTTCTTCATCTGACAATGATTTTATTTTATAATAAGCACCACGAATTTTAAATGAACCCGTTTTTTGTCTGAATTCTGCTTTGAGATATATTTTTGATTCTGTAAGATCACTAAATGCAGGCGAATGAATTAATGGTGTTTTTTTTATTTCATCACCGCGCATTGAATTTGCTTTTTGTATTTCATCATATGATGGATTCATTGGAAATGTTGCTAGTAAACTGGTGTATTTGACTTCTTCTATAGAAAACATATTTTTTGTTAAATTTTATGCGTAACTTTTGAGGAATGCCTAAACAGTTAAAGAACACCGTTCAGACCATATCGGGAAATCGGATACTCCCCTTTGAGAATATCTCTCATCATCCGGTTTCTCGATTTATGATTTAATTATATTTTCTAATTTTTCTAGCAATCCCATAATGTTTTTTTGAGTAGTATCTGACATTTTTCTTGGATCAAATAGCCCTTCTCTGTTATTATTTTTAACAAACTCCAAATCAAATGTACATAGACATCCTTCTTCTCCTGCAATTAGTTTAGGATCGTCAATTAATACAGAAGTTGTTTGATATGTTTCTACTAAAAGGGAATCAAGTTCATTAAATAATTTTTTTTTCTGTTCTGCTAATTCTTGAAAATCCGCCCCTTCATTTTTTTCAATTTCCAAATACACTTTTTCTCGTAATTCATCATTTTCGTAAAGTATTTCAAACAAATTTTGATGGTCAAAGTCCTTGTATCCCATTTCTTTTAGTTTGTTTAACACAAATTGATCACTGTTATCTGAAAGTTGTTGTGTTTTATTTTCTGTAAGTTCTACAATGTTTGCCAACTCTTTTTGACATTCAATTACTCTTTGATCAGGTCTATAATACAACAATACATGGAATTGTAATGACATGTGCCCTGAAATCAAATAATTTCCTTCCATTATCTCAAATTTTGTAAAAATTCTTCTTACATCCTCATTATTGGTTATCGATACATCTTGTAATGACCAGTTTTCTAAACTATTGTTGATTTTTTGAAAATAATCTGATACTAGTTTTGGATCAAATGTTTTTTGTTCTGTAACTGTAGAATCCCCCAACATTACTTTGACATCTATCATTTGTGTCAAACTTTCTATTTTTGATATATACTGCTTTTGAATAATTTCATTTTTTTCATTTAGTTGTCGAATGAATTCATTAGGAGATCTTGTACCTAAGCGCACAAAAAATAACAAATTGTTGTTCTCCTTAAACCTTCATCAATATCTAAATAGAGAAAATTGTAATTTTAGGTATGGCTAACCATAAAATCTCCTGTGATGATTGTAATGGAGAAATTATCATATATTATGATGAAAAATACAAGGGAAATAGAGGCAAATGCCCTAATTGCATGATTAACTTTCCTTTGGAGTAGATGAAAATATGACTAATGATGAATTAACCCCTAAATCTGAAACCTCTGAAAATAAGGCAAATTCTGGCAATGATATTGTAGATATGCTTCTTAGTAGAAGTAAAGAGCAAATTGTAGATTCTGATACTATGATTTTAGAAACCCAAAAACGAGTATGGGGGGCATTAAAAAAAGGATATGAATATTCAGGATTAATTGATGAATCTGATCAATTTCTACGAAAACATGTCTTTTCAAAATTAAATATGATAGTACTTTATGTTGATTTGGTTGGTTCCACTACCATGACGTTAGAAATGCCTGCAGAAAAAATTGCCATAATTGTTAGTTCGTTTTCCCAAGAAATGGCTGCAGTGATTAGACAACATCATGGGTATGTACTAAAATTTGTAGGTGATGCAGTTATTGGATATTTTGTTGCAGAAGAAAATGGTTCACTTGTGGCTGATAATGCTGTAAATTGTGCAAAATCAATGAATATGATAATTCAAAAAGGAATTAATCCAATTTTAAATCAATATGATTATCCTGATTTAATGGTAAAAATCGGAGTGG
This sequence comes from Candidatus Nitrosopumilus sp., assembly GCA_963422575.2. GTDB lineage: Archaea > Thermoproteota > Nitrososphaeria > Nitrososphaerales > Nitrosopumilaceae > Nitrosopumilus. Next base: position 1,742,539 of record CAXXKU010000001.1, read on the forward strand.
ACTTTGGACAAAACATAGTAGTACGATATGGTGCCGATGAACAATACTCTCATGTTGATTTAATGGGGCCTGCCATGAATATTGCATCAAAAATTCAGAACCTTGCAAAACCAAATCAGATTTTGATTGGAAGTGATGTGTTTGAAAAACTACATCCAAAATCTCAAAAAGAATTCACTCAAATAATTTGGAAGAATAATGAATGGAAGTATCGTTCAAGACTTACTGGTGAAATATACAAAATCTATGAACATAAAGGATGATTTAGAATTAAAATAGTGTTTGTTTAGATTGTAAATCTTTCAGGGCATTCAACATGTTCATAATGATGCTCTGTGAATTTTTCTTGTACTACGTAAATTACAATCTTGTGTAGTTCTTCTTCTTTGATGTCTTTTTTACATCTCAAGCATGCTTTTTTTGTTCCGACCATGTGTATCTGCGATCCAAAAGGGAAATCTATAAGGATCTGCGATCAACTCAAATTGATTAAAAACGCCTGAGATTTTACTAAACAGTATATCAAATACCTAAAATAGTTCTCTCTATTAGATTGGTGTTTAATTATGGTGTTTAAGAAACAGGGTGATCTAAACTATATAAATTCCGTGGAAAACTGCTTAAAAGGCGATCATTACTTTTTGAAGCACTCTAGGCACAAAAGAACAAGGTGATTATCAATTATTCACCACTAACACACAATCTAACAATAATGATAAAGCATCCTCGTCTCTGTCATTATGCCTCCGTTCCATTTCTTTAGTGTACGACAGAAACTTTCCCGGACTGACTCCGTGACGCTTTGCCATGCTCTCTTTTGCAAGACTCCGAAAGCCCTCAATGCCGTTGACATACACATTACCACTCCCAAACATCCTGCTGCGGTCCATTGAGAGATGATGCTTGTAGCCGTTGAAGATCAGCGAATCGCATCCCTTCCACCTGTCTGCATGCACAATGCCGCCCTTTTTCGCTTTTCTAATGGTGCTTTTCAAAAGAGTTTTGGCTTTGACATTATTTGCAATCTCAACGCGAACCTTGCCATCTCTCCCCAGCATGCCAAATACGGCGGTCCTGTTCCTGGCACCATGTCCACGATCTCCCTTTCTTCTGCCTCCAAAACACGCCTCATCAGCCTCAATTTTGCCCTTTAGCTTTTTGCCTGATTCTGCCAGGTGATACGGTATTGAATGCCTGACGCAATCAAAAGCATTTAATGCAGTCGGATATCTGACATCCGCTCCTTTAGCTGCACGTCTTACACTAGCCCCAAGATCAAATAGATTGACTAGGGCCAGCCATTCTGTAAAATCAATGCAGGCGATGTCAAACCATGCTCCGGCAAATGACCTGTGACCTGTCTTGCAATCTTTGCATCCTAACTTCCCCCTTGAGATAATATGGCAATTTTCAGAGTCACATGTTGGACAATGAATCGTGTTTTTTTTGAATTGATTGCAGAGGAACTTCAATGCAGTTGGCTTGTTGTAGATTATTTTGGATATCTCAATCAGATTGATTGTCTTTCCCAATAATTACTCAAAAATAGTTGGCGGTAATAGATTTACAATCACCAAGAACAAAAGTTAATCTATGAATTTTTATATTAATGATGTAGCAATATGGGCCTTGTAGAAATCATTCATTTTTGACCCGTTTGTGATCAGTTCTGGCCAATTCTGATCTATCTGAAATGCGGGTTTTACCCCACAATATGAAGTCATTTTACACCAGGATGTGCCGTACAATGCTAAACATTATCAGACGATGCAGGATTCCGCGTTGCCTGCATCCCAAATCCAATCATGCCTGTTCTGTATGGACACACACATGATTCTACTGGTGATCCGCCGGTACGAATCCAAGAGTTGCAGAAGGCTTGTCCAGCTGTCAGAGGAATGTGTCGGGATTCGGGAATATCTTGGATTCTCTAAAATTCCTCACTACGCAACGCTGCAAAAGGCAGCTTCAAGATTGGAGGGCAATATCCGATCCCGTCTACGAATCCCTGAGGCATGTTGGCCGGCTGCAAAAGGCAGCTGCAAGATTGGAGGGCAATATGTTACACAGGATGTTGCAGGAGTTCATCCCGTACAAAAGAGTCAGGCTGGTTCTGGCAGGAATTGATGGCAGCGGGTTCAGTTGCAGTACTGCGTCATATTACTACACAAAAAGAGTCCGGTTACGCAGAAACTTCCTAAAGATAGTCGTATGTGCAGACATGAATTCTCAGCTGATCTGCACTGCAATTATACATCATGGCATGCAGCACGGCAATCCTGACTTTCTGCCATTGTTGTACAAAACAAGCGCAGCTGTTGCCCCGGTCGATACTGTGTTAGGCGACATGGGTTTTGATGATGAGAACAACCACGTTGGTGCAAGAAAGACTGGTACGGCTGCAATCATTCCAACTAGATATGCTGATGTTCCAATACACAGAACAAGTGGAACTCACAGAAGGGAGATGAAAAGGAACTTTCCAAGGCAGTTGTATTCTCAGAGAAACAGATCTGAGACAATCTTTTTTGTCGTAAAGGGGATGATGTCCGGAGACATAACGTCAAGGAATGATGCCACTCAGGACAATGAAATATTGCTTGGATTGATTGCATACAATTCTTATCGAGTTACAAAGTCAGAGCCTGTTGTTTTGGCATGGTTTCTACAAGGCCTTTCCAATGTACTGCTCAGTATGCCTGGATTGGTTTGAAGAGGATGATGCAGAATCAGATAAATGCCCACATTGCGGTCAGGATCCTTATGCCTTTGATTATGTATACTCCCTAACATAAGTTCGTCAACCGTCCCCTCGTCGCATGTACTTGATGATATCCAAATTGAATCTGGCAGTTCTGTAATATTTGGAAATCCTGCTCTTCAGACTATTCAGCGATGGCTGATATTGCGAGACCAACAAATCGTATTTTCCCTGTTTCCATACTTCCTCAACTGCGTTAAACTGCGGTGAGCCCTTTGGGAACCAGTCCAATACGACATCATGATTCTCATCAAGATATTTTTGTATCAGTCTTGATCTGTGCTGCGGTGCCCTGTCCGCATAGACTGAAATCTTGCCAAACTTTTTGCGTAATTCTTTGAGATAATCCAAAAAGCAGTATTGATCAAATCTGTCATACTGCCTGAATAGCTGTCTCCCATCATGAGTCAATGCCCCAAAGATGATCGTCTTTTGATGATTACCATTTGCCAGAATTACTGGGCGCGTTCCTTTCTTTACCCACATCTTTTTTCTGAATATTGAATCTGCAGCAAGGATTGATTCATCCTGTGACAGTATGGTGAATCCTTTTGCTGTTTTTGAGGCTATTCTTTCCCGAGATTTTTTTAAACCAGAGTTTTTCCCGTGCAGTCGCAGGGTTTACGAATCTTTTCTGTGCAACCCTTGATGCGTATCCCCAATTGCGAAGCAGCCTATCACGTGAACCTCATGGTATCTTGCTCCTGATTTTTCATAAATGAGATTCATCACCTGTCTTGCGCTCCAACCTGCAGGATTCTCTGCAACCTGTCTTTCCATTGCGACTAGTCTGCCTTTTGGTATCTTTGGCGGTCTTCCTGTCCTTTGTCTGTCATGAAGACCGTCCATCCCATGTTCTTCGAACCTGTCCGGCCACTTGTATGGCCAAGAACGTAGCACATGCCCGAGATTCTTTGCAGCATGCGAGGCAGTCTGATTATCAAATAAAACTTGCTTTACCAGGAATAACCTCTCTTTTGTTTTGACATCTTTCTCGTTTTTGTATGCCTGAATCAGTTCTTGCTCATTCATGGCTTGATGTATGATGTTCTGATCCATATTCTGTTTGGTGTGATAAATTAGATTAATGGATCATAAAGTTTTGTTAGGAAGTATATGCATCTTGATAAGATAACTCCACAAGTTGGAGATGCCTGGAGGGCAGATGAAATTTTCCTGAAAATAAAGGGGAACTTGAAATATCTGTTTGCCATGATTGATGATGAAACACGTTTCTGGATTGCACAACAAGTTCTAGACAGAAAAGAGGGTGCAGATGCAACCGAATTATTACAAGAGGCAAAAAGAGTTACAAAAAGAACTCCTCATACTTTTACCACTGACGGATTAGGATCATACCATACAGCATACAAGAAGGTATTTTGGCAGACGGACAGACAGAAAAGAACGTTACACATCAGACACATCCACCTCCAACGAGACATGAACAACAACAAGATGGAGCGACTAAACGGCGAGATAAGAGACAGAGAGAAAGTCATGCGTGGGATTAAAAGAAAGGATTCCTCGATGATCAAGGGTTACCAGTTATTTCACAATTATTTTCGTTCCCATATGGCCCTGAATGGCATGACTCCCTCTGAAAAATGTGGAATTCACATCAATGGAGACAACAAGTGGAAGACAGTAATTCAAAATGCCAGCAAGGAGATGCTTACATGTTAAGAGAAGTTTATCGGTATTCTGTTACTCACAGGGAGAAGATCATATCGGTTCTTCACTACAACAACTTTGAAGACATACTACAAAAGGCAAAAACCAACTGGATACCATATGTGCCACAAAAAACAAAGAAAATTCTTTACGGAATTGACTCTAGTTACAATGTAGAAAAATACCAAGGTTTGGAGTTATCAGCAGTTGATGCTGTATCAATTAGAACAACTGGGGATTGTGCATCACGACTATATCAGATACAATTGGAGAGAAATAAGGAAGATCTTAGGGAAATCTCAAGCAGAATGGAGATAACTGCATGTCAGGATACTGTGGATTTGGCAGATTTTGTACTGATGGATGGTTCACTCTATTCTCATTTTGTGACAAAACATACTCCACTGAATGAAATAAAGAAAATTATTACAAAAAGAAACAATGTTATTTTCATATCAAAGACATCAAACTCCAATATGCAGTATGGTTCAGTTGCAGGAGATATTTTTTATTATAATCATGGAACTGTGTATCCTGGTTTTAGTATTCCATATGTTAATGCGTTGCACGGAAAATCATATTCCATTACAACAAGTTATGTGAGATTGGCAGAAGACACACCAATAATGAAAGTAGAATTACTTGGAGATGATTTTACCAATAGTGATATGATGAAAATAATGAACGTATTATCAAATGAAAGTGTTGGCGGATATCCATACTGTTTGAAGATGGCACATAATGAATGCAAAATTAGCAGAAAAGATTTGAAGAAAGTGACACATTTGTTTGGAACAAACAATGAACGAGGATCACGGGATTTATTGGAATGGTGTTAATTATTCTGCCACTATACTAGAGTTGCTTCTTCTCAGTGGATCTATGTAAAAATCTCAATAGATCTTAGGTAAAAATTTAGCTTGTGATTAAGGATGTACCTATACTCAATGCAAAATACAATCCTATGAAAATTATTGGAACAAAAGATTCAATATTTGTTAGTTTTTGATATTTACTATCATTCTCTTTTCTGATTATGTTCCATTCTTTTGTGTATGGTGCAGTTGGAAGTTCTTTTTCTAATTCGTGTATTACCACAAATTTCCCTGAATTCAATTTTTTATAATTTCTGATTAAAACATACCATGTAATTGCAAATGTTATGCCTCCGATAGATGCAACATATAACCACCACAGTCCGACATCTACATCTAGAACAATTTTTGTAAAAATACCTAATGCAGTTAAAAGAAATGAATTCACACTTAGAAAAAATGTATTCGTTTTACTTCTTCGTTCACTAATGTTATCTGCCATTTGTACAAATAATTTATATTGTTCTAGCAAATGATTTTGATAATTTTCTCCATATTCTTCTTTAGATTTTGAAAATAATTCATCTTTTGGAATTTCGGTCATTTTGTTAACTATGAATATTGCATATTAGGTCTTATCCATTATCTAATTCATTTTGTATGTCTGCAAGTTTCCAATTGATTATTCGTGCATTGTTTCTTTTCATTACTTCTGGAATTGGGTGATTTTCATCCTTGTAAATTCTCACTCCTATGACTTGTTTTCCTTGCCTGTAACTTTCTTCGATCTCAAAATTTACTGCTGGTCTGCTGGCTGTTTCAGGACCGATCATAACTATTGTAGCTGATGTTTGACTAATTCGCTCTCTCACATTTGCTCTCCATTTTTCATCAAAAGGCCCTTTGACAGAATAATCTCTAAATTCTAGTTGTGTATTTTCTTGTTTTGCTTGATTCGTAAAAAATCTCACTTGCGATTCATCATCAACATGAAAACTAATGAAAACATCCCTTACTCCAGTTGGTCGATCAGTAAATTTTTCAGCATCTGATGTTGCTGAATCAAATTTTTTCTCTGATGATCCTGAACTTGAATCTGGATCATAATGGAAACTTCCGGATGCACCCATGCTATTTAATTAAGTTCAAAGTATATAGAATTTTTTTATAAAACTGGTTCATCAATAGCCAACTTTCTTTCTACACATGCTTTACAGTTACCACATGGTTGTGGTTCTCCTAAATAACAAGAATAAGTCATTTCTAATGGAATTTTATGTTTTTTTGCTAATCCAACAACTTCTTTTTTATCCAGTTCAATTAAGGGTGCAAGAATTTTGATTTCATGTCCGAGACTTGTTGAAATAGCTTTTTCTGTATTACTTACAAACTCTTTTGTTTGGTCTGGAAAAACTACATTGTCTAACAGTCCTATTGAAATTATGTTTATAGAATTCTGAAATGCGAATGATGCAGCAATTGTAAGAAATAATAAATTTCGATTAGGGAAAAAGGGGTTTTCTATGTGTGAAATATTTGAATCCGTCAAACCTGACGATATGGTTTTTAATTCCTCCAATTTCATGATTTTAGGTTCTATTTGTAGGTCTTTACAAACTTCTACTAGTGATTTGATCTCCATTTTTGCAGATTTATGCCCGTAATCGATAAACAATGGCAATATTTCGTATTTTTTTTGCTTTAACATATACAAAATAACTGAAGAATCTACTCCGCCTGATGATAGACAAACAACTTTCATCAAAGGTTTCTCATGTAATACCATACTGCAAGATCAAATACAGCTAGATTAAGTTTATGGAATCGCACATAGTTTCTTAAAACTGTCTCAATTTTTAGATATACATTTTTTGTAAGTGCTTTACCTTTTTTAAACTGAATAAGTGTTCTTTGTCGTAAAAATTCAAGCATGTGGATATCTAGAATTGCAAGTGAGTCAGAATAACGAATATTTCTTAAAAAGTGTGAGGCTTCTTTAATTCCTAATCCTGAAATATTTAATGCCAAATAATTTCTTGCATCAATATCGGATTCAAATTTATTTAAAATTTCTTTAATTGATTTATTTTCTGAATAAATAAAATGTGCAGCTTTAATGATTTGTTCTGAACGTACTTTGGGATATCTGTATTTTCTTAACGTTCCATCTTTTTTCTTTGGTTCAAATGTTGGCATATTGAGAATATTGAAAAGATCCTTTTTTGAATTTTCGTTACTGATTAATTGTTTTATGTCTAGATAACCTCTGTCTTGCAGAACAGAAATACATGATTTTACTAAATCATATGAAACGTTTGCCGAAAGTATACAGAAACAAAGTTCTTTCCACATTTGTTCTTCTGATACTTCTGTCCAACTTTTTGTCTCAGCTGTTTTTTCTTTTAGTTTTTCGTAGTGAGTCAAAACGGGTTCAGGAATAATTGCACAATCAATCTGTTTTTTAATCACAATTGAAGTCATTTGCCTTCCCATGATCATTTTGCAAATCCTTCAATCACGTTAAAAAAGTTTAGATAAATTTTAGATCACCTTTTGATCTATATTTTCACTTGTTAAGAATTCTGCTAATGTTTTCTTCTTTTCAATGGCTCTTCTTAATCGGATTAGATAGAAATAGTAAAAATTTAGATTATGTAGCCATGCTCTGTCTCTTTCATCAATACTTTTTGTATCACATGCATCACAATCACAATCAAATAATTTTGTGTGTGCTAAATTGCCGTATTGCCATGTTTTTGGATCTATAGCCCACCTACACCAATCGACTGCATCAAATGTATCTGCACCTGCATAGACAAGAGCAGCAATTGAAATTGGATTTCCACAGCCTAAAATGTGGATAATAGTATTTTTTTTACATTCGTTGATTGTTTGTCTAATTTTACTAATAGTTTTACATTGATCTGTTATTGTTCTACCGCATTCCCGTTCTGGGATTGCAATAATGACAATTTGTTCATTTTCATTTAATAATTTTTGAATTGAATTGCACATACTTGCTTCATCAATTCCATGACAAATTGCAATGAAGTTTTTATCTTTTGAACATTTTTCTGATTTTGCAATATATTCTTCAGAAAATTCATCTATTTCTTTTTGTGAAATTCCAAATTCTGTTGTTTTGTCAAAACTTGTAAAAAAATCTGCTTTGGTTTGTTTCAGTATTTTTTCATAATTTTCAAAGTTCCAATCTCCTTTAAAATGAAAATTTTCAAATTCTCCACTATCTAAAAGAACAATGCCTCCATTTAGATGATATTGATTAATTTGTTTATCTATGTGAATTTCTTTCTGTTCTAGTTGAAGTAAGTCATAACAAGAAACTAAAATTCCTGGATAGTTTCTTTTGATTATAAAATCAATAGTTTCTGTAATTTCACTTCTTGTTTCAGCACTAGTTATAGATGGAAAATAAAATGGTGTCAATAGTTTTTTTGCATTAAAATTAATGGTACATATACGAGAGTTATTTTCACCTGTACTGCTATTTTCAATTTCCATTTTTTCTACCTTTAAAATAAAATTCTTGTAATTAAATGAGGTTATGACAGTTAAAACTGATTCAACTTAAATTGTTAAAAAGAATGATTTGTTAGGTTAGATGTGCCATCCTGCATCAAAACAGATCTTCCTGAGTTAATTGAGACTGCAAAAAAGGAAATTCCGTCAATTTCTAATGAATCAAGAGAATCTGGCACTGTTGTTATGTTTGACTTGGTAGGCTCTACTTCATTAAAACTAGATCATGGACATAATGCTGCCATGCAAGCAATGTTTCAACATAATCAAACATGTAAAAGAGTTGTGAAAGAATTTTCTGGAATTACAATTAAAGAATTAGGTGATGGTATTTTGGCAGTATTTTCGGATGCAGAACAAGCTTGTTTGTGTGCCATAAACTTTGTTGAATCTATAATTTCATTGAATCTTCAAACCAAAATATCTATAGCAACTGGAAAAATTGAAAAAATGAATATTGAGGATACTTTGGATATATTTGGTTCTGTAGTTGATCTTTGCTCTAGATTGGAAAAATTTGCATTCCCCAATCAAATTCTAATTGATTCTGTAACTCATTCAACTGTTTTATCTTATCTGAAAAATTATGATGATGTTAAAATTAGTAATCCTATGGAAGCAGTTGTAAAAAGTCATAGTGGTAAAAAAGAATTATTTGAAATTTCTACTGTATCTAGAGGTTTAAAAAATCGTCTTAACATTCCATTTCAAATTAACGAAGATGGTAGATTGTTGATTGATGATAAAGTTTCATTTATCTCAAATGCCAAATCTGAAGTAATTGAACTTGGCATAAGATTGCGTGAATTTACAAGTTATTTTATAAGCAGAAATCCTACAGAATTCAAAAATCCTGTTCTGGAATTATTAAAAAATGGTGTTGTGTTAAAATGTTATGCGTTAGATGGTAAATGGGCTTTGAATAATTTTACAATACCTGAAGATGAGAAAAAATACTATCAAGAAATTCCTGAAACTTTAAACCAATTGAATGATTTTAAAAATGAAGTTTCAAAAATGAATATTTCTGGAAATATTGAAGTCTACACATATCAACATATTCCAATGTTTCATGCTCAATGTACAGATGGTGATACTTCTGAAGGTAGAATGACTCTTTCTAATTATCTTACTGGAATTAAAAGGTCCCAATGTCCTGTAATTCAATTTTCCAAACAAACCCATCCAGAATTATTTGGTACTTATTGGAATTCTATTCATGAAATAATAAAAAACAGTAAGCCATGGATCAAATCTTAAGAGATTTGAACCAACTAGGAAAATCCCCTTGAAAATTCCTTCTATTTTGGAATCTGAATAGAATTTCAGACTTGAATTCGGTCGAATTTGATTTAAAGTCATAGTATGAATTTAAACTAATCATCTAGTTCCACTATTTGAGAGATTGAATGTTTGATCTTAACATATTTGTATCATGTTTTTGTTGACAATATAATACTGAGCGTAGTTTGACCAAATAATTACAATCATCTTATTCTTTACTTCTCTTACGTTATGGTGAAAGTTTACCATTCCAATCAATAAAAAATACATTCAATTTACAAATCATGTTTCTAAATCATTTTTTATTGTTTCAAATTCCTCTTTTGTAATCTCTCCTTTGACATAACGAGTTTTTAGAATCTCTAATGGATTATCTTCAGGAGATGCTGATTTTGTGTGCTCTTCTGAATGAGGCCATACTTTCAACACTGCAGGCTGGTCATAATACTCCTTTTTTTCAAGTAGTCTTGTAATTTTCTTTTTGTCAAATCCCTGAACATGTACCTGAAAACATTGCTTGTTATGAAACCAAGTTATCTTGAAGTTATTTCGTTTAAGATATCCTTCATCCCACTTGAAGCTGGTTATCATGTTGTGTGGCATCTCATAGAATTGCTGAGAATGTACAAACCTGACAACCATTCTTAAATCAGTTATCAATAACGTTCCACTTTCCCCATCATGTTTGTTGTACAATCCGACATGCTTGATCTTTGTTTCTAAGAGTAGTTTTTCATTTTCCCACAATGGTATGTCTGTCATTTTAGTTTGTAAGCCTCCCAAACATATAAGACTATCATTACTGGTATTAGCCTAGTTATTCTATGCTTACATCTTTTCTGCCGTTCTTAGTATGTATTTTTGTTGGTTGAAAAGAAAAAATTGATAGAATTCATGCATAATATGTCCAAAAAAGGATTCTATGATATTTTTGAATATTTAATGAAACATGATGGGATGTACTACAATGAGATACTAAAATACGCTCAAAAAAACAAAATTGTAGACAGCAGAGCATCAATAACTACCATGCTCAACTGGATGGTCTCATTTGGTCTGTTGGAAAGACATGAGATAACTGACGTAAGACCGATGAGAACAAGATACAATGTAAGTAAAAAGGGTCAGCATGCACTAAAAGATATGAAACATATTGATATTTGATGTACTAAGATCTATCAAGAGAAAAATACGTTTGATCAATCTACAAGAGTCAAAATCATTTTAATCCATGAACCCGTATTGATATTAGAGCAAACTTTTGTTTGTTCTTGGTGGACAAGTTGGAAACAGCCATTGTTTTGACTGTGTAACCAGCCCAAACCTTGGGTTGCTTTGCAACTCAGGGCTTTTATTCAGATATTTTGAAAAAAAGGATGAATGTAGTTTTCATCATCTATCTTTTCTAGGTCTTTTTTTGAAAAATCTAATACTTTTTGTACTGAATCTGATTTTTTTGCATGTTGTTGCTTGAGAAAATCATTCGAAAAACCTGATGAATACATAACCATTTTTCATTAATCCAATAATGCATTAGTAATTTATTCCAATCAATAGATTGTTTTTTGATTGGGATGCTTGTCTGTTCTATATCCCGCACATTTAAGATTGGGATTATCAATCATGTAACTTAGATCATGATTGCCAATTAGATGTATTCTGTTTTCTTGTTTTAATGATTTCTTGAGCCATTTTGCAGTATTATTTGCATCTTGTATAGTATCATCAAAATCATCAAAATAATCTCCAAGAAATATAATTTCATCAGGATTTTCTTTTTTGATTATCTTTTCTGCCATGAGATAATCATTATGAATATCTGGAATTATTACTATTTTGATCATTATATCTAATTATGTGTACTTGACATAAGTTTTATTTTTAGTAGATGGATATAATTTATAACAAGAATTATTTTTTATTTTGTTAACGTTCAATTGTTAAACCATTTGCAGGGGGAGCTTCTTTTGATGTTCTCATAAAATGTTTATCGTCAATTGGAATTAGGTATCCATCAAAAATCATAATATCTATTAATGCTTTAGTTGGTTGTCTGTTTCCCACTATAGATGAACCTAATTGATTCATCATTGCTTTAGTAAACACCTTGGTTCCAAACTTAGAATCAATTCCAACAAGTGCTCGTCTATACAATGAATTTCTGTCTACTAAAGCACCTAGTCTAATAGTACTTTTCTTTTGATTATCAGATACTAAATAAACAATAATTTTTGAATCAAATTTATTTTTATGAAATGCGTATTTGTCAATAACTCCTTTCACTTTATGACTTCCCTCTGTAACCAAAAATGGTGTTTTATCAAAGGACTTTGGAATTGTATCTTCAATCGGCTTGATGCTTTTAATGATAGGATCAGGTTCAGGATCCATTAATCGACAAACATCATCTCGTCTTTCTCTTCTTATTGAGATTTTATCATCTGTAGTTCTTTCAATAAATCCTAATTGAACTAATTCTGCAATTGTAGTGAATATTCTATTAGTAATTACACCAGGTACAAATGAAACTAGATGATTAACCGTAACGGTGTCTTTGCCTACTCTTCCTAAGTAGAGCAGAACTCTCAATACAGTCAGATGATAATCTGTCAATGTTCCCCTTCAGCTTTCTATTAGATATAAGTATTATGACGTGTATGTCATAACATTATGACAAGATAAATATACTTGTTTTTTTGTAATAGTGTAGCGATCAAGCATGTCAGAACAAGATGAATCCATTTTTAGTAAAACCCAATTGGGTGTGTTAGGTGAACTTTTTTTGGGTACATCTACTGCAAAAATTTTAGATTTTTTGTTGATCTTTAAAGAATTTGATTATTCGGAATCAGACATTGCAAGAAATGCTGGAATCTCAACTCGTCATATCTATAGAGCAGTACCAAAATTAGAAAAATTAGGTTTGATAGACAATACAAGAACATCAGGTCGTTCTAAAATGTATAAAATTAATTCTAATTCTGATGCAATTCAACATTTGGAGAAATTTGCCTACATAATTGCTAAAACTAAGATTCAGGATGAGACACTTACAATACCAATCCAATCAAAATTGGATAAAGAAAAAATCGCTGAATCAGAAACGCAGGAGATGGTGGCTGAATAATGAAAATTACTGATTATCACAATGATCCAAATTGGAAATCATCCTTTGGTGAAAAATTAAACATGACTCATTTTAGAAACGGTCATTTGCATGCAGAATGCAATCCTGTAACTGGAAACTGTTCCACTCATTATGACAAACATGATCCGTATGAATCTCTCCCAGAATTAGCTAGACATTTGTGGAAAAGTGACTTGGGAAAAATCTTAGTCATTGGTGGGGGGATTGCTTTAGGTTTGGCTCTTCTCAAAAAGTAGATAATGTCAATTCAACATAATGCTGACAATTAGTGCCTATTTCCTATTAATTTTTTAGGTCGTTTTAAATCAGATTTGTTTTAATCAAATACATGGTTTCAGAAAAAACATTTGAGCGGTTGAAAAAACTGAATGGTGTAAGATTGAAAAAATACATAATGTTTTATAATTAATTTCTATAAAGATACACATGACATTTACTCAAAATTTGAGTGGGGAAGAATCCATAAGGATGGTTATGTTAGACAGTTATTTTGCATCCAAAAATCACAACTATTTAGAAGATGCCATGCCTACTGCAAAGGCAATACATGATCGTTTATCCCAACTTATTGATGCAGGAAAATTTGACTCTCAAGAGGCAATAAAACTGACTAAAATGTATGATGGTGTCAAGCAGTTTTATCTAGTGCAATTTCTTTAGATTTTCCTCTTTACTTGAACACTTTATCATGACTAACCTTTCGTAGATCTTTTTTGAACCAATTATTATAAGTAGATAAAAATCATGTTTAAAATTATGAATAACAGAACTTTGAAAGAAAGAGATGCATTAAATCCTGATGTAGCATTAATTAGAAAAACTTCATCTACAAATACAAGTAGAGCATGGCAATATCTTCAATTATTAATTAAGAAATCTAATGTGAGAAATGAGCGACTTGAACTTTGGTTAACTAAAAGATTTACGAAATTGGAAGAATTCGGTACATTAGAGATGAGTGATAACAGACCAAAAATGGCAGCATTGTTTTGGATGGGATGCGTAATTCACGGAGCCAATGTTTCAGTTTATGATATACGTGAAATTTTAAAACCTCTCTCAGCTCCTGCTTTTCAAAATTCGTATAAAAACATAAAAAATATTTTTGAAAATTAACAAAAAATATGGATAAATGAATAATGGATAATTTTCTTTTAGATAGTGCAATTGTTGCAGCTATAATCTCAGTGGCAGTAACAGGAATAATGATTTTGTACAAAGAGCATAAACTTGAACCTGTCAAATGGAAAAAAGATGCAAGATTAGCATTAATAGAAAAATGACTCTGGCTGATTTTTATGCAATTGAAGGTATACTGATTGGCATAATGGGAGCTTATTTTTTAGTAAGACCTTTTTTTAATAGAACAAAAATTTATCAAGTAAGTGAAAAAAATGTACAACGCTTAAAATTTCTGGAGGATAAATTTGAAGAAGCCAAAAAATATGTTGATAAAACAAATGCAAAATATGTTAATAGAAAAGAATCCGATATGATTGAATGGCTGGAAGGTGCGGTAGATTTACTTCATGCAGGATATCAAAGAACTGCTGCTGAAATACGACTAATTGACTATGACTTTAGTTTACGTGATTTGCTTGGTAAAAGATTTGAATTTTATGTTAAAAAAGATGCTGTGAAGGGATTTGTAATTATAGCAATTGGAGTATCTTTGGAAATAGTTAGCATTATGATACAACCGAGTTAATGATTTATTTTATTTTTTAATAATTATTTTAATTACTTCATAAAACACTAACAATTGTTACAAATTGTAACCGTTTTGTATTTTTTATGGCTGGCATAAATGTAATTCTGGTTAATTGATCACATTATTCCATCATCATTTTATTCTAGTAACATCATAACATGTTAGACTCTAGGATCCTATTGTCTCCCAAGGACAGAAATATTCCACTCAACCTCTAGAGTCTTGAAATTCTAATGTGTCATTATTATTACATCACAGTATGAAAACGACAAAATTACTTCCTGATTTTTTAGAGGTTCTTATAGTTTTATCCAATCCTGATTGAGTATAATTTAATATATTAGAAAACTATTGTACGATTTTCATACTTTACGATATCCTTATATTGTAATTAAAATTGTGAGTCGACAATAACATGAAAAATATAACAAACAAAACAAAGACAATCTTGTTTGCTTCTTTGATTGTTGCAATGGTTCTTCCATTTTCAGGAATGATGATGGCTGAAGCAGCACAATCAGATGACAAACAAAGAGTGACACAAAAACAGATCTCCATTGAGAAAAACTTTGAACGATTCCTTAAACTACAGGAACAGTCAGACACTATTCAAGTGAAAATCAATAGTCTGGAAGAACAACATGATAAGAATAATGATCCTGAATTAAAAAAACTTGAAAAACAAATGCTAGTTGTTCAAAAACAACTAGAACAGGTTCAGAAACAAAGTAACAAACTTCATGAAATTCCTCAAGTAAAGACAGATAAACTCTTGGAAGCTATGGATAAAATTAAAGAAAACTTCTCATTTAGATCTGATGAACATCCTGATGCCCCATTAGATGCAATGTTTGTCGATACTGCAAAAGAATTGATTGTAGTTTTGGAGAACCCAGAATCTACAGAATTTTCAAATTCTGCTAATACAGTAGCGACAAGAAGTGCAGGCATATCCTCAATGACTCCTGAAATCAAGTCTTTTGTAGGAGATGAAATAGAAATAATAGTGACCTCCATGCGAGACCAAAGTCATAATTCATCATCTAATTGTAATTATGATCATGAGCGAGATGATTATTGTCAACCCGCAGCAGGTGGAGTTGAAATCTCTTCAGGTAATGAACGAGATCCTACTGATCCAGTCGTCTCTACTTTAGGTTTTCCTGCAACTCAGAATGATGGGACTAAGGGATTTGTAACTGTGGGCCATGCATTATACGATAGAGAGCTGGAACCAATTGGTTCACCTGTATATCAACCAGATAGTTTGAATCAGATTGGAACAGTAAAAGATCGTTATTACAATGGACATCAAGACTGTGATTGTGCATTCATAGAACTTACCAATGGTAGAACAGTTGCCAATCAAGTCGTATATGGTGCAGGCATTCTTTTGACCATAGATGATTTTAAAGACAAATGGCAAACTAGTGATGGAGATATCATTATGATGTCTGGTAAAACACTGGGTTCCCAATTTGGAGCAATTAATTCCAGATACAACTACAACACTGAAACTATATTTGCAACTTATAATGCAATACCTGGTGACAGTGGAGGTCCTGTAGGAAAAGTATCAGGTAGTGTGATTGACATCTATGGAATTCATAAAGGAAATTCATGGTACGGAAATTATGAAGCATATATGCCATATGACGTCCTTGACAGCTACTTGGATCTGCAATGATCCCTCTCCTTTTTTTATTATTATTGATAACACCTATTGTACACGAAGAGACAGATGACGGATGTCGTTTATCTAAAGATATTATGAGTGAAGAAGAAATATCCCATAATTCTGTAATTCAAACATTCTTGGCAAAATATCCCGATGCACAACTCGCCACTTCTGTTGATGAATCATCTCCTCCTGTAGGATTTATGGCATACAGTACATCTGAGATGAATTTGTCAATAGTCACCAAAGGATGCAAAATACCTGCAATCTATATTCTTGAAAATGACTCATTTAAAATCAAGATGCCTACCGAGATTGCTCATGCTAAAAGTTCACTTGAAGGAATCAAACTATATTATGAAAGTGAAATAGTAGAGGTAATTCACGATCTATTCTTAAAAGAATCCCATGAAAAATGGTTCAATGTCAGAAATGAAACGGTGTATGTGTTTCCTGAATCTGCTCAAGAACTAAGTCAGCGTGGATATCTTGTTGAACAAACTGATTTTTTTGATTTTGAAAAATTGAAAAAAGGATAGTACAGAAAGACGTACTAGCTGATTGAAACTCTAATTATATTAGAAACTCTTTCTAGATAAACAGAATAACAACCACATTTTACAGTATAAAAGCAACCCTAGACTTTACAGAACCCGCTAGAAGAGTATGAAGGACCAGACATTCCATTTAGGATGGCATACATGGACGATGATACGCTAGTAGTGGGCCTTGATCCAATGGCTGCATACCTTGATGTACAGATAACGCCTGAAATAATACAAGACATACTTGACATTGATTTCCCAGTTGAGATACAATATGTATCATTTGAGGAAGACGATAGTAGATCTGAGATTATTAGCTGGCAGATGTTGTATCGTGACAATTGCATTCCAATAACATCTGGAAATAGAGGTACCTGTGATGTATACAAAAATGTTATGAAGTCTAAAGGCATACCGATACCAAGTGGCGGTATAAAAACATCTGTGCAACCAACACAGTCATATGATCTTGATGATATCCGTGCAACAAAGCAGGGCACCAATGTAAAGCTTACATGGGATAGGCCAGACTTTGCCGTAAAGGAATACAAGATATACACATCTAATAATGGCGGTATCTCGTTTAAGTACAAGGCAAAAATTTCCAAGTACTCTACATCCTATACGCTATCAAACGTACAGGAAGGCAAAAACTACAAGTTCAAAATAAAGCTGTACTATAATGACAACGGCCAAGCAAAGACAAAACTGTTTTACAGCAATAGCGTAAAGATACCTGTAACGACACCTGTTGTTAAAATTGACTACACCTTGGATAATATCCGTACAACAAAATCTGGTGATTCCATTACAGTATCCTGGGACAAGCCAACTGATTATCGTGTAAAATATTACAAGATGTACGTGTCTGAGAATGGCGGTTATGACAGATACAAAGGCATAATATATGATACAAAAATATCGTACACGCTAACAGGAATAGATGAAGGCAAAAACTACAAGTTCAAAATAAAGCTGTACTATTACCCCGACTCTAACAGTAGCAGATACAGTACCAAGTATTTCTACTCTGATGTAGTGGACGTGCCAAGAGCCACGCCTCCTGATAGAATGCCTCCAGTAATCACAGTGCCATCTGACATTACTGTCCGAACCTCTGATAGTGTAGGACAAGTAGTAACTTATGATGTATCTGCAACAGATGAGACGGGTGGTGATGTAACTGAGACTTGGGCATAATGGTTTACAAAAATAAAGTCTAAAATCATTCAACAGCAAAGCATTCTCTTTACAATTCTTGGATGATTCTCTGCACCAATCATGCATGCAATACGCTGCCAACTGATACACCAAAACGCAGATCAGCACACAAATATGATTTCACATTGCATAATCCCTTTACGGGAACTCTCTGATGCCAAGCGCGTCTTTGAATGTCTCAAAGAGCGGTCCAATTGAGGTTCTTCTATCCGCATGCAACTCCTGACCGATCGCAGAGCCGTAAAATTCCACAAGCTTGATCCTTTCCGGGGGCGTACGCGGGCATGCCTTATCGGAGTGACAACCCCGGATGCTTTTTGCCGCACGAATCATGCGGTTTGGAATCATCGTATGCAGGATCTGCCAAAATATTTCGCATGATTCCTGAAAGTGATTTTGTCAATGCGTCAAACGTCCTGCCATCATAATGTTTGCAGCACTGACGCCGGCGGGCAACGGAGCAACCAACTTGCCGGCGCCGCAACCCATGCGCAGTTCATGCCCGAATATCCGACCCCTTGATTTGGAGGACTATCCCCATCTTGCATCCGTATCAGTCCCTGAAATTGGCAAACGATTATTCTTCATGTCGGATTTGTGCCATACAGGACCATTTGCTTTTGGCAGAGAACTGTCCGCTGATGCAGACGTGTCATATCCATTCCTTCTGATACGAACAGGCTTCCCATCGTCCCGATGATGTCCCCAACGGGCAGGTTCTGAAATCGCCTGTCAATAGTACGCCTGTCTGGGATTCGAGTCAGTCTGCAGACCTTGAACAATTTGTCATCGTTGCATTTGACTGATAAAAAATAATGAAGTGTGCTGTTACCTGAATTCTCATCCAAGATTTTATGATGAATAATTGCACCATCAGAACAGTTGAACAGGCATACGGTCTGCCAGGTCTGAATATCTCCCCATGCAGAGATGATGTTCTGACCAAACACAAAACGCCAATGAGAATGACTCTGACAGAACCCTGCCGGGGATTTTTACGTTCATGCTGCAATGAAATAACATTGCAAGGATCCTTGGCTTTTTTCATTTGAATAGTTTGAGAAACTGATTAAAAATTAGGATTAGTTATGCCCAAGTCTCAAATAATTATTCCAATTTTTAAAAAATTTTTTTTCATTGTGATTCCAGTCAAATTTTAAAAAATATTCAAGTTTATTTATTTTGTCTGCCCTTGTGAATCAAATAGATTCCTGGGCCATAAACAGCTGCATTATATGAAATTGAAATTAATGCACCAATAAAAGAAATCATGAAAGGTGTGTTATCCACAAAATATCCTTCAAATGTGAAATAAAGCGAAAACATGACACTTGTAAAACCTAATGATGTCATTATGATGCCAATAAACAAAATATATTTTGGTTTCATAAAAAAAAGAAAGAATTAAGCATGAGAGCCTGTAGTTATAATTGAATAACCTACGGTAGAGCTGGCTGTAATTGTATAGCCTGCATCTCTTTCATCATCTTCTGTTACTCCTTGGCAATTTGTATTGCTACCACTTACTGTAACATATTGACTATGGGAATGAGCATGATCTGAAAAGATCCAATGGTTTGCTTCGTGGACTGCACTCCAAGCCCAACTTACTGTTGAATGTTGTACAGAATTTTCTAAGCAACTCTCACTTCTCCATCCCATATCTCCACTTTGTAATTGAAGGCCCCATTCATAGCTGGTACCAGAACCCCAACCAATATTGATTATTGGGCATGTGATTGAAACACCTGGTAGACAAAGCACATAAACTGCTGCTTCTCTACGAATTGATACATCTCCCGTATGAGTTAGATGATATTCTGGTTGTTCTTCTGGTTCACCTGAAACTTGACCATTTGATTTTTTAGATTTATTGGCTTTTTTCACTTCTTCATCCCATTTTTTAGGATCTTTTTTGTATTTTTCTTGTGTGGTAATTCCAAGTTCTTCTAATTTCTCAAGGGCTTTTTTCTTTTTATCTTCTGCATTAGATTTGTCAGCAGTTTTATTTTCATCAATGCTATTTTGTGCTTCACTATATTCTTCAAGTAATGTAACCATAGAACTTTGATATTCATTATCACTGCTTAGAAGCTTTGATACAAATGCCAAATATTTGATTTTTGTATCATCATCTAATGATTTGTAATCATCAGTTTTTAGTAATGATTTTACCCATTGGCTTGATTTATTCAGGCTTTTTTCTTGTTGTTTGATATCTGCTTTGATGCTTTTTTCTGCACTTGCTAATTCCGTTCTACCAAATGGTAGAACCATAGCTACAATCAAAGAAGCAAACAAGATTGTCTTTGTATTTTTGTAATTCATGTTATTGAAAAATAATTAAAACAAAGAGAAGTTAAAGATCCAGACAAGAATTATTAGACTTGTTGCACAATTAGAATGGTTCTTTCTCAAATTCTGCATTTTCGTAGAATCTGCACCTAAAAGTCTGAATTTTCAGATTAAAAGAAAGCAATCTAGAATTTTGATCGCTTTTGCTACAGTCATTAATTTATTAATTTTACAATACGCTTAAGTCTAAATTTACCAACAACTCATCTCAAAACTGATCACTTAGTGAAGTTTTTACGATCATCCTGATCTGACAATTGCCGAACATGACTAATTTTCATGCAATTTCAGGAACTGACTGACAGACAAACAATGGAACATGATAAAGCCACACATTCCAAAACCTGCCAAGACGGGCAGACCAAGAGACGATAGCAGAAGAACCATCAACGGAACAATCATCTGCGTCTTGACATCCGGATGCAGGCGGAGCGAGATGCCAACAAAATATAGCGATGATTCTACTGTAGCAGAAGACCAGACTCTTGGCAGCAAAAACCAATCTGGAAGAGGATCCTATCCGGTTTAATCAGAACAGCCCACAGGCAAGGAAAAACCAGCCTGCAAAAGATGACATCCACTGACTCCCCGACAATCCCCGCCAAAAAGGGGGCAGCGTAACAGGACATGGCGGATTCAGGAGGATTTCAGGCGCAAGGATTCACGTTGCCGTAGGGCAGAACGGATTTCCAATCTCAGTCAGGACCAGTCCTGCAAACGTTCATGACAGTGCAAAGTCTGCAGATGTCATGGAAGACATTTCAGAGTTTATGGATGATGATGGCACCATCAAACAGATTGCCTCAGTTTATGCTGACAGGGGATATGACAGTACGGCCATTAGAAACTATTTGAAAAATAGAAATCCAATTGCACGTATTCCACTTAGAAAGAATGGCAAGTCATCGGAGAGAACAAATCGCACAAAAAATATGATTCGGTTCGATGCGCTGCGGAGGGATTATTCTTTGGCTGGCTCAAAAACGGATTTCACAGGACAGGAATCAGATGTGAAAGGAGATGTGAAAACTGTCCTGCGTTTGTTGGTATTGCGTCATTTTTGATGTATTACAGGGTTTTGAGATGAGTTGTTAGACTTTGTTTTTGTAAACCATTATGCCCAAGTCTCAATTATTTGGGGTTTGTATATCTGGCATGCATCATGATGTACTGGAGGGTTTTAGGATAAGTTGTATAAAATTGTCAATTATAAATTCTTTTTAGAATTTAAACACATTACACATAACGCTTAAGTTCAAACAAATTAAAATGCCTAAATCCCAAAACTGTTGTCAGGAGGGATTTGATATCAAATCTGTGTAATGCACAAAATTCCGGATTTATGTGAAATAATTTCAATTAGGGTTTAAGAGGCATCAAAGAAATTTTTTATGATCTCGAAGATATTTTAGGATAAACCATTTTACAAAAACAAATCCGTTGTTTTGAAGATATGATGTCTCTAATTTTTTTACATGCGTATCTTTTTCTTTGGGCAAAATATTGAGCATTGGGTATTTGTTTTTGTGTAAAATCAACAGCATTAGCATTCTTCCAACCCTACCGTTTCCATCAATGAATGGATGTATCAGTTCAAATCTTCTGTAAAACCTTGCAGACAGTTCAACAGGGTTTGTTGATTTTTTGTTTTTATCATACCACTCTAACAACAATTCAATATCAGGAATCACATCAGTCCATAAATCATATTCTGTTTTTCCCATGTATGGTGCTACATCTTCTCGCCTAAAACTTCCAGCGTTGTTTGTATCTGTTTTTTCAAACAGTTTTTCATGCCATTTTAGAATTAATTCTTGGGTAATGCCTTTTTTTGTAATCAGCATTTCATCAAATATTTTTGCAATTTGTTCTGCTTCAATAATATTTTCTGTTGATGTGTCTTTAGGGGATAGTTTTTGCTCCAATAGTTTTTTTGTCTGCCCTAGTGTCATTGTACTGCCCTCAATTCTTTGAGTGCTGTATGTGTGAGTAATCTTGAATCCATTACGCTCTGATTGTAAAATTTTAGGATCTATTTTTTTGGAATGAGACAAATAATTTTTTTGAATTGATTCTAGTGACGAATATTTTTCCTTTTCAAAAATTTCCTTCCCATAATCATTTTTTATTTTATCAATATTTCCTGGAATTTCTTTCCCCAAATATTTCTCATATTGTCGAATCGTAGTTTTATGAATCAGATAATAGTATTCTTTTTTTCCTTTAGTTCTAGTAATTACTGACACCATGTATGTTCTTACCCAGTGTTATATTTAATATTTATTAAATTAATCTTAAAACACTGGGGTTCTGTTACGTTAGCGGATCTTGAGTACAAATATCATTCCCGTTGTATGTCGGGGCTTTTTGAGGCAATGTGATTAGTAATTCTAAAAACTCATGAACTACAAACAAAAATGAAAAATCACTATGAGAGTAAAATTTCTAGAAAGACGTGGCTCATATGCTTTTACCAACTATGATGTATACTCTCTAACATAAGTTCGTCAACCGTCCCCTCGTTGCATGTACTTGATGATATCCAAATTGAATCTGGCAGTTCTGTAATATTTGGAAATCCTGCTCTTCAGATTATTCAGCGATGGCCGATATTGCGAGACCGACAAATCGTATTTTCCCTGTTTCCATACTTCCTCAACTGCGTTAAACTGCGGAGAACCCTTTGGGAACCAGTCCAATACGACATCATGGTTCTCATCAAGATATTTTTGCATCAGTCTTGATTTGCGTTGCGGTGCCCTGTCTGCATAGACTAAAATCTTGCCAAACTTTTTGCGTAATTCTTTGAGATAGTCCAAAAAGCAGTACTGATTAAATCTGTCATACTGCACGAAGAGATGTCTGCCATCATGAGCCAATGCCCCAAAGATGATCGTCTTTTGATGATATATTCCCATTTGCCAGAATTACTGGACGCGTTCCTCTCTTTGCCCGCATCTTTTTTCTGAATATTGAATCTGCAGCAAGGATTGATTCATCCTGTGACAGTATGGCGAATCCTTTTGCTGTTTTTGAGGCTATTTTTTCCTGAGATTTTTTTTAAACCAGAGTTTTTCCTGTGCAGTTGCAGAGTTTACGAATCTTTTCTGTGCAACCCTTGATGCGTATCCCCAATTGTGAAGCAGCCCGTACGCATGAACCTCATGGTATCTTACTCCTGATTTTTCATAAATGAGATTCATCACCTGCTTTGCGCTCCAACCTGCAGGATTCCCTGCGATCTGTCTTTCCATTGCGACTAGCCTTCTTTTGGTATCTTTGGCGGTCTTCCTGTTCTTTGTCTGTCATGAAGACCGTCCATCCCATGTTCTTCGAACCTGCCCGGCCACTTGATGGCCAAGAACGCACATGCCCGAGATTCTTTGCAACATGCGAGGCAGTCTGATTATCAAAGAAAACCTGCTTTACCAGGAATAACCTCTCTTTTGTTTTGACATCCTTCTCGCTTTTGTATGCCTGAATCAGTTCTTGCTCATTCATGGCTTGATGTATGATTAACTGATCCTAAAACAGATCATTTGGTAAATTATTCATGACAATACAGATCTAAGAACAGCATTGTTGAAACGTTTTTCATGATTCACAAGGAAATCTCAGATGCCCAATGGAGTACTACCATTGCGCCGCAATTACCAAAACCTGCCAAAACAGGACGTCCAAGATGTGATGACAGGACGACAATCAACGGAATATTGTTTGCGTTAGCTACCGGATGCAGATGGGCAGACATGCCAGACAGGTACGGCTCAAAATCCACTGCACATCTTCGATTCCAAGAGTTACAACAAAAAGGAATATGGAAAAAAATTCTCTCCAAACTAATAAAATCCGCACACAAGCAAGGCAGGATTGACCTCCAAAAAATATCAATTGACTCCTCATCGATTGCTGCCAAAAAAGGGGGGATAAAATAGGATATGACGGATTCAAGAGGATTTCAGGCGCAAAAATACATGTTGCCGTAGAGCAAAACGGTTTGCCAATTTCGATTAGAACCAGTCCTGCAAACCAACGTGACAGTACAAAATTCATCGATGTCATGGAAAGCATTTCGGAATTTGCAGATGACAGCCTGATGCAGACAACTATCTCTGCATATGCTGATAAGGGGTACGATGCGAAACAAATTAGGAATTATCTCAGATGTTGCGAAATTGACTGTTGCATCCCGTACAAAAAGAACTCAAAGAGCATTGCACAAAATAGGAATCAAAGACATTATGGCAAGACAAGGTTTGTCGTTGAGAGATTCTTCGCATGGCTCAAGTGTGGCTTTCACAGAACGGCAATCAGATACGAAAAGAACTGTGATAATTATTTGGGATTTGCATACCTGGCATCAATCATGATGTGTTGGAGGGTTTTAGGATAAGTTGGATGTTCTGATCCATATTCTGTTTGGTGTGATAAGTCAGATTAACAGATCATAGAGTTTTGTTAGGAAGTATATTTCAACAATGTTATTCTTAGATCTGTATTGTCATGAATAATTTACTAAATGATCTGTTTTAGGATCAGTTAACTGTATTTTTACACGAAACACTCAATAGAATTATGATTTGGTTGTTTTTTGATGTCTGTTTCTCATGATTTGCTTGAAACTCTTATGAATCAAAAAACTAATTCATATCAACTTTACATAAACGACTCTGTATATTCTATGATTGATGTTTCAATTACTAATTCCCCTACCCCTGTAAATGAGCCAACCACTCGTGGCGGTGTTTATTTTTCTGATAAATTTGTCTACAAAATGAATGGAGTTATCGAAGACCTTTCTGTTGTTCCATTGTTAACTAAGAAAATGCTTGGACCTAATACTGAATTTGGAGAGATCAAAATCACCACTACGATTGAATCTGATGGAAAATCTATTCCAATTGAAATTTTTACAAATCTTACAAACAGTGTTCAAACTCCAAATTCCATGGAGCTTGGTATGATTATTGTTAAACTGGTTTCACTCTAGTTTACTTTAAGGTATTTATCATATTTTTCTCTGCGTTCTTTATCTGATAATATTTCATATGCTTTGTTCAACTCTGCCATTTTTTCTTCAGAATCTTCTTTTGTTTTATCTGGGTGTACTTTTTTTGCAAGTTCTCTAAATTTTGTTTTAATCTCATCTGGTGCGGCATCATTTGAAACTTCTAACAATTCATAATAATTTGGTAATTCATTATTCTTTAAGGCGTCTCTGAATTCTTTATCTTCTTTTGTATTTTTTCTCTTCCCTAATTCTTCAAAATCATCTCCCCAATCAGAATGATATTTCTCATATGTCTTGTCTTTTTTTGATTCAAATTCTTTTTTATCATATGATGTTTTTCTTCGTAATACTGTATCTCTTGCTAAAAATAAGAATATTCCAATAACTATAATTACAAAAGCTGCAAAAAATGTTATTTTATCTTCATCTGAAACTGCTAATTCCATGTTTAACTCATCAGTTTGAGCATATGCTATCTGAGTTGTTCCATTAATCATTACAAAAATCATAAAAATACTCTGTTTTGTCATTTTTTCTCTACGTTAATCTGAAATCTTCTTTTGTAGTATTTAGAACTACGTGTGTTATTGTATTTTCTACATTCGGAATTGCTGCCAAACCTTTTACAAAAGTGCTCAACTCATTTCTTTCTTTGAATTTTGCTACAATTACTGTGTCAGTTGAGCCTGTGATGTCGTAAACCCCACATACATTTTCAAATTTTGCAATTTCATCTTCCACTCCTACAATTTTGTCATTTTTAGCTAAAATTTCAATAATTGCAGTAAGTGAGTATCCTAATTTTTCATGATTAATCCTAGTTGTATATCCTAAAATTATTTTTTCTTTTTCCATTTTTTTAATTCTAGACAGTATTGTGACAGTTGACATTCCTAGTTTTAATGCCAATTGTCTTGCAGATTGTCTTGCATCCATCATTAAATTTTTGAGAATCTTTTCATCTGTTTTATCTAGATCCATACTATACTATACGTGAAAAATTTATTTAAATTTTCAGTAATTTGTTGTAAATTTGTTTAATTTTATTGCTTGAGGTTTGAGTTATTTTTTCATGTTTAATACAAATGTCTTTTATTATAACTCATGGATGAAATTCCTAATCTTGTTGCAAAGGGAAAGTATTTCTTGGAAGAAGGTAATTTTACTGACGCACTTGGTTTCTTTGAGCAAGCACTTCTCTTAAATCAGAATGATCCTGATCTTTGGAACTATAAAGGAATCGCACTTAGGAGTTTGGGAAGGTATGAAGAGGCAATGAATTGTTTCAACAAATCATTAAAAATTGATCCAAGAGACAAATACTCATCTTAATTCTATTTCTTCTACCCATCATCTATTGTTGGTGCTACTATACAAACACCATTATCAAAGTATGTGAGACTTGGGCATAATGGTTTACAAAAATAAAGTCTAAAATAATTCAACAGCAAGGCATTCTCTTTACAGTTCTTGGATGATTCTCTGCACCAATCATGTAATTGTAATACGCTGCCGACTGTACGCCAAAACGCAGATCAACACAAATATGATTTCACATTGGATAATCCCCTTACGGGAACTGCTCTGATGCCAAGCGCGTCTTTGAATGTCTCAAAGAGCGGTTCAATTGAGGTCTTTCTATCCGCATGCAACTCCTGACCGATCGCAGAGCCGTAAAATTCCACAAGCTTGATCCTTTCCGGGGGCGTACGCGGGCATGTCTTATCGGAGTGACAACCCCAGATGCTTTTTGCCGCACGAATCATGCGGTTTGGAATCATCGTATGCAGGATCTGCCAAAATATTTCGTATGATTCCTGAAAGTGATTCTATCAATGCGTCAAACGTCCTGCCATCATGAATGTTTGCAGTACTGACACTGGCGTACAATGGAACAATCAACTTGCCGGCGCTCCAACTCATGCGCAGTTTATACCCGAATATCCGACCCCTTGATTTGGAGGACTATCCCCATCTTGCATCCGTATCAGTCCCTGAAATTGGCAAACGGTTATTCTTCATGTCGGATTTGTGCCATGCAGGACCATTTGCTTATAGTAGGGAACTGTCCGCTGATGCAGACGTGCCATCAGCCATTCCTTCTGATGCGAACAGGTTTCCCATCGTCCCGATGATGTCCCCAACGGGAGGTTCTGAAATCGCCTGTCAATAGTACGCCTGTCTGGGATTCGAGTCAATCTGCAGACCTTGAACAATTTGTCATTGTTGCATTTGATTGATAAAAAATAATGAAGTGTGCTGTTACCTGGAATTCTCATCCGAGATTTTATTATGAATAATTGCACCATCAGAACAGTTGAACAGGCATACGGTCTGCCAGGTCTGAATATCTCCCCATGCAGAGATGATGTTCTGACCAGATACAAAACGCCAATGAGAGATGACTCTGACAGAACCCTGCCGGGGGATTTTTACATTCATGCTGCAATGAAATGACATTGCAAGGATCCTTGGGTTTTTTCATTTGAATAGTTTGAGAAACTGATTAAAAATTAGGATTAGTTATGCCCAAGTCTCACATAAAGTGCTATTTTAGATAATTTTTCCATGAATCTAATGCGGCTCACACAACTCATCCTAAAACTAAAAAACAGTAAAATACAGTTCAAATTTTCAAACTCCTCTCCAGTCGTAAGGATATCTGAATTGTAATGGAAATCTGGGTTTTGGGATGAGTTTACAATAAGATCTTCTTAAAGTATTCTACTCTTTCTCAAAACAAAGAATCAATCTTCTTGTTTTTACTTGATTATGTTGTTGAATTTGCATATACTTGCGATCAACATTAGTTACAAAAATTTAATTTTATACTGCATGTTCTAATTATTTTATGATGTGCCACAAGAACAGTCTTGCCTGTATAATATTTTGTAAAAAGTAAAACTACATTATTGACAAAATATTATCAAATACATTGAGTGATGAAATAGACAAGATGCGATCTCAAGCCTTAGAATATGTAGAAGAGGGGAATTTTGATTCTGCATTGTCTCTTTATGACTTGGTACTCAAAAAAGAACCTCAAAATATTAGTTTGCTTGTTGACAGGGGTGCAACTTTACAAAATATGGGTAGATTGAAACTTGCTATTCGCTCCTATGATAAAGTACTATCAATTTCACCTGATAATCTTGATGCATTACTTAACAAAGGTGCTACATTGCATTCTGACCAAAAATATTCTGAAGCAATAGACTGTTATGATTTAGCCTTGAAAATTGATAAACAATGTCCTATGGCACTTGCATACAAGGGACTATCCTTAGGTGAGATGGGAAAATTACCTGAGGCAATAAAACATTTCAAAAAAGCATTATCTATTGACAGCCAATATGACTTGGCAAGTATTTCAAAAGACGTTGCTCAAGAATTATTAAAATCAATTAAAGAAAAAAAATCTAAAATACAGTAACATCGCCTGGTGCAGGCTCTCTATTCATTTGATTGTTTTCTGATTCTGCAAATTCTTTGTGCTCTTTATTTTGATGTTCTCTCAATTGCTCAATATCTTCAAAACCCTCATGACACAAGTAACATTTTGGTTTGTGTTCATCAACTAGAGGAAGTACCATGTTAGAAATTGTGCTTTTGAGTACTTATTTCTTGAGATTTTATATGTCCTTTAAAACAAGGAATATATCATGATGAGGAAGAAAATTGGCATGTTAGATCAGCTAGTTGGAGACTCTCAAGCATTAGACCGTGCACTTGCAGGTGAAGAGCTCTCTTACAAAGATGGTTTAGGTCTTATGAATTATGATAATTTACATTTACTCGGAGCTGTGGCAGACTCTGCAAGAAAAAAACTAGTCGGAGACACTGTAACTTTTGCTGCATCTTACTACATGAATTACACAAATGTTTGTGCAGCTAGTTGTCAAATGTGTGCATTTTATCGTAAAGATGGTGCTGATGATGCATACACTCTGACTCCTCAAGAAATTGAACAAAGAGTTGGTATTGCAAAACAAATGGGCGCAACTGAAGTTCACATTGTTGGAGGATTTCATCCAAAACTTCCTCTAGAATACTATGAAGACATGATGAAAACCATCAAAAAACATCATCCACAACTTAACATCAAAGCACTAACTGCAGCTGAAATTTACTATCTATCAAAACTCACAAAAAATTCTACAAAAGAAATTTTATCTCGTCTCAAAGACGCCGGGCTTGATTCTATGCCTGGTGGCGGTGCCGAATTATTCCATCCTGATGTTAGAGGTAAAATTGTAAGGGGAAAGTGTACTGGTCAACAATGGCTTGATGTAATTGAAGAAGCACATGCTATGGATATCAAAAGTAATGTTACAATTCTTTATGGTCATATTGAAAAACCTGAACACATTGTTGATCATTTGATAAAAATTCGTGACTTGCAAAAAAAGACTAATGGATTCATCACATTAATTCCTCTAAAATTTAGTTTAGATAACACTGAACTTGAACAACAACATTTGGTTGACAATGAATGCTCATCAGTGTATGACTTACGAGTAGTTGCATTATCTAGACTTATGCTTGCAAATATTCTCAACAATATTTCTGTTTATTGGGTTGCATATGGAAAAAAATTAGCACAAGTTGCATTATCTAATGGGGGAAGTGATTTAGTTGGTACTGCGTTTTCTGAAGAAATTTACCGTGCTGCTGGAAAACCTACTGCTTCATCTGTTGAAGAACTTGCAACAATGGTAAAAGAGATTGGACGTGCACCTGCTCAAAGAAATACTCATTTTGGAATACTAAAACAATTTTAACTCAAATGCTTTTTGATAGAATCTAATTTTTCTTCCATCTTTACATTTTTGTCTCTTCTTGAATCTATTTTTATTACAACTTCAACTCTGTTAATCCCTAAATTGTGAACTGTCTCCATCATTTTTTTTGTAGCACCATAAATTGTATCTGCACTATCTGATTCTAAAATTGTGCCCATTGGATTAATTTCGTATCTTAAATTTTCAACATTTTGGATTGATTCTATTGCTTTTGCAATGTAAAAACTAGCACTGGGAGTTTTTGTTGCTAGTGGATAAATACTAATTTCTGCTTGAATCACTATTTCTTGTATCTTAAATTCAGATTAAAATGTTTGAGTTATTCTGCAGGTTTTTTCTCTTCTTTTTTCATGCCCTTGTTCTTTCGTCTTGCACCAAAACTTATCAAAACTAGTAAAAATCCTATTCCAATTAAAATTCCTGCAAGTGTGTTGTAGTCTTGATTTTCTTGTTGTGCTACCATCAAATCAAATATGTCTTCTTCAGTCATTCCTACCTGTCCTACTGGAATATCTGCATTGATGTTTGCCATCAAAATAGTTCCTACTACTATCATTGCAACACCCCCTGCCAGAATTTTTTTGTCAACTAGAATCATTTATGATAATATTCGAATTTTATCATATATTAGGTATTTTCTAACATTTTTGAGCATGCTATGTGATGTATCTTGTTGCTAGTCATACTCAGTTTAAATTAGCGCTAAGAGTTAACGTTTCATGTCAAGTGATAAAAAAGATACTTTGTTCATTGGAAAAAAACCATTGATGACTTATGTCACTTCAGCAATTATTCAATTAGCTACAATGCCTACAATTTCAATCAAAGCCCGAGGATTTAGCATAACCCATGCAGTTGATGTTGTACAGTTAGTACTAAACAAAACAAAACCTGCATTTGAGGTTGGAGATGTTAAAATTGGATCAGAATCCCTTGTGTCATCTGATGGACGAAACAGGGACGTTTCAACTATTGAAATTACAATTAAAAAGGTAGGACAATAAAGGTAATTTACATGGTTACGCTTAATCCAAATACAAACTGTCTTAGATGTGGAAAAAATTCTTTGTTAACTGATGAGGTAACTGGAGAACAATTTTGCTCAAAATGCGGATTTGTAGTATCTGAAAAAACAGATGCATCAGGTCCTGAATGGAGATCATTTCAAAAAGATGGCGGTGCAGATCCTACCAGAACTGGAGCTCCTTCATCACTTACAATACATGATATGGGATTGTCTACTGTTATCAATCCACTAAACAAAGATGCTTCAGGAAAACCTCTAGCTGCTTCTATGAAGAGTACTATTGAAAGGCTTAGAACTTGGGATAGTAGAAGTCAAGCTCATCAACCTGTAGATAGAAATCTAAGACAAGCACTTGGAGAATTAAATAAACTAAAAGATAAAGTTGCAATTTCTGCTAACGTGCTTGAAAAAGCAGCATACATTTACAGAAAAGCATTAGAGAAAAAACTAGTTCGCGGTAGGTCTATCTCTGCGATGATTGCCGCATCACTTTATGCTGCCTGCAGAGACACTGAAACTCCTAGAACCTTAAGAGATGTAGCTGATGCTGCAAACGTTAAACGAAAAGATATTGCGAGATGTTACAGGTTACTTCACCATGAATTGGAACTCAAAATGCCTGTAGTTGATCCAATCCAATGTATTGCAAGAATTTCAAGTAAGTTGGCAATTACTGAGAAGACAAAACGTTATGCAATCAAAGTACTCAAAGAAGCACAGGAACGTAAAGAGTCTGCTGGAAAAGATCCTATGGGTCTTGCAGCATCTGCATTGTACTTGTCTTGTGTTAAGAATGGTGTATCCGTCACTCAGCGTGACATTGCAGAAGCTGCAGGCGTTACTGAAGTCACTATACGAAATAGATACAAAGGTCTCAAAGCAGAACGTGCATTAAATTCTGATTCTTGATATCTGTAAATTTTTAAAACTATTTTCTAAAATCCTTCAGGTGGTCTTTGAACAAAGACATTACAAACAAGTGCATCTGTTTTTGAATCTCTGTATTGAACATTACATGAAACAAATTTTCCCTTTAGTGCACGTTCTAAATCTTCTTTTGCAGTCTCTGAATATTGTGGTTCGTCTGGATTATCAATTTTTGCAATGATTATTTTTTCAGTTTTCCCAAACTCTTCTTTGTTGTCTTTTCTATAATGACTTACCAGTAACTCAAATGTGTTATTTGCTAAAACTCCCATTACTGGACCGCCTATTCCGTCTCCCATATCTCTAAAAATTTTCTGTACTATAATTACTTGATGGCAATACTTAGTTCAAAGTCGGGTACCCTATTCTTTTCTTTTGCCATCTCAAATAACCTTCTAATTGATTCTTCACCTGGGTCTCCCATGTTGACTGTAACCTGATTTACATACATTTTTACAAATTTTTCAATCAAATCCCGTGGTTTTCCTCTGGAATACTGCATTGCATACTCTAGT
The DNA here is from genome assembly GCA_963422575.2 of Candidatus Nitrosopumilus sp. GTDB lineage: Archaea > Thermoproteota > Nitrososphaeria > Nitrososphaerales > Nitrosopumilaceae > Nitrosopumilus. The sequence continues at coordinate 1,775,553 of CAXXKU010000001.1, forward strand.
GCATCCTCTAGATTTTCCAATCCAAATTCTATTGATGATTGAAGATATTGATCAAATTTGTGAATTGTCTCCATTCCTAGGCTTGTTTTCATCACGTTGATTCCTAATGGTACTGGCAATCCATTTGTTGTCTTGTCCCACCATTCACCAACATCTAAGATTTTGACATTTCCTTCTTGTTCATATGATAATTGAGTTTCATGAATTACCAATCCTGCATCTACTTTACCACTTTTGACTGCCTCTGGAATATCACTAAAGTTCATTTCTACATAATCAAATTTTCCAATCATTAATTGTAATAGTAAAAATGCTGATGTCATTTTTCCTGGGATTGCAATTTTACATTTTTTTATATCTTCGATTGATATTTGTTCTCTTGCTGTAACTATTGGACCATAACCAATACCAAAACTCCCACCACTTCTCAAAATAGTGTATCCTGGAATGTATGCACATGCATGAACTGAAACTGCTGTAACATCAAGTTCTGGGTTTGTAGCTTTACGATTTAGTTTTTCAATATCTTCAATTACGTGATTTACTGTAAATTCTGGGGATGGCACTTTTTCTGTAAACATACCATAAAACATGAATGCGTCATCTGAATCAGGTGTATGCCCTACAGAAATTTCCATGTGTTTTTTGTTCAGTAATCGTAATAAAAACCAAAACCTATCTTGAATCGTTTTTCTAATATACATGAAAAATTATTTTATTTTATGAATAGTATAGAGGCCTATGAAAAAGACGTTTTACTTCAAGTAAATTTTCTAAAATCCTTTCAAGTCTCAAAATACCTCTCTTCCACACAAAATTTTGTTTCCCAATTCTGCCTTGCGCTTTCGTTCTCAAAACACATCGCCATCTGATTCCGATTCGTCTTCTGTTCTAGTGCGTCACCAATCATCAGGCTGTAAGCCATTACCTTGAATTTTGTTTCCCTTGTGACATTGCGCCATGCTCTTGCCGAAACATTCCCGCTAGGGACTCTCTTGAACGTGGAAATTGCAGTCCCTGCAGGCCGTCGATTCCCAAAGCCGACATCCTTCTTCCGCTGCTTCTGGCTTTCATGTTCTTCCTCCTCCTCAGTCAGATTCCCAAAACTTTTGATGTCATCGGGGTTCACTTTACGATTACCAAGCCGTGACAGTCCCTGCTTCCTTCTTGCCTTGTTTCCACAAATCGCCCATGTTGGGACCTGCGTCATACTGTACTGGTGACAGTCCCTGCTTCCTTCTTGCCTTGTTTCCACTTGTGCATGGCGAGAAATTCCTTCCTACTGGAACTATCGGAGTGACATTTTGCTTGTCACATTTTTCAAGATTATCATCAGCATCATATGCGCCATCGCATCCGACAGGTGATTCCTCAGGTGCTGTGACGTTGGCAGAATTCCCAATGCTTTGTAGCGCCTCATCAGGTAATTTCTTAAACCCTGGCGCGTCGCCTGACTTCTCATCGGTAATTGGCACTGCACAGGTCTTCTTGGCGTCACTGTCTGCCATCATGCGCATCTTGACGAATCCGAGCCTTGCATCCCATTTCTGTCCCATCCAGTCTCCCCTGCTTGCTGGCTTGAGGCCTGCAGAGCCGCCTGCCAAAAACGTAATCTCAGTCTTTGCCTTGCCATCTGAGAGCCAACTGGCATTATCTTCATCCCATAAACCTGCTTTGTAGGTTCCCTTGCAAATGGCAGAACATGTCGGAGAATTTTCTTCTCCTGAAATTTCCTCGATTATTCCCTGCAGTTGTCTGCATGCAGTGCCAATTACATTTCGGAGCAATGCCATCATCATAAGGCATGCGTCTGAATAGGCAAATGGCGCTCCAACTTTACTCTTGTTTATCTGCTCAACGCCTCTAGGCATTATTGTGTCATCAAGACATAATGCACGATATTTTCCACGTGGGATGTGCTTTCGGTCATCGTACTTTTTCTCAGACACACGATATATCCCTGACTTTTCAGATCCAAATCTTTTTTGGTTGTATCTTGAGCATAGATGAAATGATTGGGAAACAAAGTTCCACACAACAAAAAAATGTCATATTTTCTGGCAGTGGAGATTCTCTAATCTCTTCAATGCTTGCTGAATCCTTTTCCGGTGGATTGGTAAATCAATGGATCCGCTAGATTTGTACAAGAACAAATCTCTAGTCAAATCAAAACATGTCTATTTTGTATCAATATCTGGAAATACCATTACAAACATCAAGGTTGCAAAATATGCCAAAAAATCCACTGCCATTACATCTAAACCTCAAAGCAAACTAGTACAGGCATCTGATTGCGTGATTCTACTTGATGCTCCAAATAATGGTATTTTTACTGCTGGAAGCATCTCCTTTTTGGAGAGTGCATTAACTTGTATGTCTCTGGTAAAGAAATTCACAATTTCTAATGGTGTGTAATTATTCTCAAAAGCAAATACTGATGCTGCAAATGCAAAGATTACTCAAAAAATATTTGTTCTTGGAAATTTCTTTACATTTCCTTTAGCAATGCATTGTGCTGTAAAGTTTTATGAAATTTTAGGTTCTGATGTTCATTACACTAGAATTGAACAATTCTCTTACATGGAATTGTTTTCTGCCAAAAAAGGAGATACTGTGATTATCTTTGAGGAGAAAAACTTACACAATAAACAACTTGGAGCCAATTCGAGAAAAATTGGAATTAATATGATTCATCCCCCCATTCCATCTGAGAAAATATCTCAGATGCTTCATTGTACATTTTTCTCCCAATTGATTGCTCTTTTTGAGACCAAAAAGAAAAGGAAAAAAGAATGCCATTTTGTTACTGCAAAAAAAGATCCGAGACATTGGCAACAAAATGATATGCTGATCTTTTTGAAGGCTAAGGTTTAATAGCTGAATACTTGGGTTTGCGAATATGGCAAAATTCAAGTCAACAGGTGAGGTTCTAAAAATCATCAAGAATAAGGAGCAAATCCGTAACTTTGGTGTAATTGCACACGTTGACCATGGAAAAACAACCATGAGTGATAGTCTCTTAGCATACTCTGGAATCATCGCCCCATCAGCTGCAGGAAAAGCACTTGCAATGGACTTTGATAAAGAAGAACAACAAAGAGGAATTACAATTTATCAGGCAAATGTTACTTTACACTTTACCCAAAAAGACACAGAATACGTCATTAACATGATTGATACTCCAGGCCACGTTGACTTTAGTGGAAGGGTAATTCGTAGTCTTAGAGCAATTGATGGTGCAGTAGTTGTATGTGATGCAGTAGAAGGTATCATGACTCAAACTGAAACTGTAACTAGAATGGCACTAGAAGAAAGAGTGAAACCTGTTTTGTTTATCAACAAAGTAGATAGGCTCATCAAAGAATTACGATTAACTCCTGAAAAAATGCAACAACAATTAGCAGATGTTGTATCCAACTTTAACCAATTAATTGACACGTATGCAGAACCTGAATACAAAGAAAAATGGAAAGTATCTATCCAAGATGCAAGTGTTACATTTGGTTCTGCAAAAGATAGATGGGCAATTAACATTGATTTAATGAAAGAGAGAGGAATTACATTCAAAGATGTCATTGATGCATACACTAATGAAAAAGTATCAGACCTTGTAGAAAAAGCACCACTAGCTGATGCGGTACTTGGAATGGTTGTAAAACATCATCCAGCACCACATGAAGCAGTAAAGTATAGAATTCCACAAATTTGGAAAGGTGATTTGGATTCTGATGTTGGAAAAGCATTACTTGCATGTGATGATTCTGGTCCAACTATTATGATGATTGTAAACATGGTTTTAGATCCTGCAGCAGGACCTGTTGCAATTGGAAGACTGTTTTCGGGTACCATCAAAGATGGACAAACAATTAACATTATTGATGAAAAACGTGAAGGACGTGTTCAATCAGTCAACTTCTTTATGGGAAACCAAAGAGAACAAGTCGGAGAACTTGGCGCTGGAAACATTCCTGCATTATTGGGATTAACTGAAGCTAGAGCAGGAAATACACTATCATCTGTTAAAGGAATTCCAATGTTTGAGGGCGTAAAATATGTCTCAGAGCCTGTAGTTCAAGTGGCAATAGAGCCAAAACACCCTAAAGATTTACCTAAACTAGTTGACATTCTAAAACAACTAACAATTGAGGATCCTAATCTTATTGTAAAAATTGATGAGGAAAGTGGTGAGACTATTGTTGCTGGAATGGGTGTGTTACACTTAGATGTTGCAACACACAGAATTCAAGATGCAAAATGTGAGATTGTGACTTCTGAACCTTTGATTAACTATAGAGAAACTGTCAAAGATTCATGTGAGCCAATCATGGCAAAATCCCCAAATAGGCACAATAAAATTTTCATGAAAGTAGAACCACTAGAACCTGAAATTGCACACATGCTAAGAACTGGTGAAATCAGTGACATGAAAGATAAAAAATTGGTTTCTGATTTACTCAAATGTGCTGGATGGGATACGGATACAATTAAGAGAGTGATGAAATTTGATTCTCGTGGTAATGTTTTGATTAATGGGACTAAAGGTGTTCAGTTTGTTCAAGAATCAACTGACTCTATTAATTCTGGATTTGATGAAGTAATGAAAGAAGGTCCTCTCTGTAAAGAACAGATGAGAAATTGTAAATTCATCTTCACTCACTTTGTTCCTCACGAAGATACTGCACACAGAGGTTTGTCTCAATTAGGCCCTGCTTCACGTCGAGCATGTATGGGAGCACTGCTTACTGCAGGTACTGCCGTTTTAGAACCAACATTAGCTATTGAGGTTCGCGTCCCAACTGATTTGGTGGGAAACGTTGCAACTGTTCTTTCAGGTAAACGTGGCAAAGTACTTGATATGGCACAAAAAGGTGCATCAAGTATTGTAACTGGTGAGATTCCAGCTTCTGAGACATTCACATTATCTGAAGAGATGAGAGGTCAGACTGCCGGCCGTGCCACCTGGAATACATCCTTTAAGGAATGGACCGAAGTTCCAAAATCCATGCTTGCAAATGCAGTAGCTGATATTAGAAAGAGAAAGGGATTGGCACCAGAACCGCCAGGTGTTAACGAATTTATCGATAAAGAATAAAAAGAACACTTTTTCTTATTACAGCATGGTTCGTCTTGATACTTATTCCAAAATAAATGAAGAAATTAAATTCACAGAAGAAGATACTGTGGAACTTTTAAAATTAAGTGAAAAAGAAATTTTGGTTTTGATTCTTTCTGAATTAAAAAAAATAACTGAAAATACACAGGAATTAGCCAAAAAATAAGATGGCATCATGGATAAGAAAGATAGTTTAGTTTTAGCTGGAATTTTCGCAGGTGCTGGTCTAGCTGTGTCTTTTATGGTTCTAGTTGCAAACGGGCTTATCTATCATCCATTTTTAGATCTTTAGTTTTTCATTATCCGACATGTTTAAGTTTGAATTTTTTTCTATCTTTATCATGGGTAAATCATTAGGTGATTACAATATTGCACAGTCATCTTCATCGGATATAAAAAATATTCAATGGTCTCAAAAAAATCCAACTAATCCTGAAAAACCAAAAAAGAAAAAATCCAAAAATTTTCCTTCAACTAATATCATTCACACATCAAAATCAGAAGAACGCCCCACTACTGAGAAAACTTTCAAAGTTGAAGATTCTCCAAAATCAAAAAAGGAAAAACTAGATAAAAAATCCCAAAACGCATCTCTTTCAAACTGTAATATTGAACAAGGGTACAGACGACCTGGACGATAGTATAATTTTACGAAAATCTATCTACAACTCATCTCAAAACCCTGCAATGCATCAAAAATGACGCAATACTGACAAACGCAAGATAGTTTTCACATCTCCTTTCATATCTGATTCTTGTCCTGTGAAATCCATTTTTGAGCCAACCAAAGAATCCCTCCGCAACGTATCGAACCGAATCATATTTCTTGTGCGATTTGTTCTCCGATGACTTGCCATTCTTTCTAAACGGAATACATGCAATTGTATTTCTATTTTTCAAATAGTTTCTAATGGCCGTACTGTCATATCCCTTGTCAGCATAAACTGAGGCAATCTGTTTGATGGTGCCATCATCCATAAACTCTGAAATGCTTTCCATGACATCTACAAACTTTGTACTGTCATGAACATTTGCAGGACTGGTCCTGATTGAGATTGGAAATCCGCTTTGCCCTACGGCAACTCGAGTCCTTGCGCCTGAAATCCTCTTGAATCCGTCATGTCCTGTTACGCTGCCCCCTTTTTGGCAGGGATTGTCGAGGAGTCAACGAATATCTTTTGCAGGCTGATTCTTCCTTGCTTATGAGCTGTTTTGATTAAACCGGATAGGATCCTCTTCCAGACTCCTTTTTGCTGCCAAGAGTTCAGTCTTCTGTTTGCAGTAGAATCATCACCATATTTTGTTGGCATCTCGCTCCACCTGCATCCGGATATCAAGACGTAGATGATTGTTCCGTTGATGATTCTTCTGTCATCGTCTCTTGGTCTGCCCGTCTTGGCAGGTTTTGGAATGTGTGGCTTTATCATGTTCCATTGTTTGTCAGTTAGTTCTTGAAATTGCATGAAAATTAGTCATGTTCGGCAATTGTTAGATCAGGATGATCGTAAAAATTTCACTAAATGATCAGTTTTGAGATGAGTTGATCATCTGCCAACGTTAATTCACATGTAGAAACTTTTTCCATTGTGTGGATGTTTTCAGCACGTAGTATGTTGCCTACACATAACAATACGATAGCACCACGTGAATAAGGCAAAGAATCTCGGGCATGTGCGTTCCTGTCAAACATTTTAGTAAAACTTGGGATCTCTCCTCTAATTTCCAACTCTTTTGTTTAGCTATTGTGCCTTTACTTTAATTTTGCTTCGTTTCTTTCCACAAGTTCTTCGTAGGAAGTTGGAGACTCTTTATCTAGTTCTTTAAGTGCATCTTGTATGAAATCGGTATCATCTTGTGACCAGTTAGTTTCTTGTTCCGTCCAATGACCAAATGCTGGATTTTTAGACATGACGAAAATAGAAAATACTATTATTAATATTGTTAGTATTATTCCTCAACCTAACAACGTTGGAAAATTTGTAAACGATCAAGCCTGATTTTTAAAACACGTTTTCCAGAATCTATAGACCTATTGCGTAATTACTTCTAGGCACGGATTTTATTGTGCAGTTTTTCAAATTAATCTGGAAATTCGGGCTTTTAGGCACAGATTTTCCGAAAATACGGAACTTGAGAAAAAATCATTCCAATTACGCAATAGGTCTATTCTCTTTGCAATTAAAGACCGGGCACTTTTTTTCTGCCTTTACATCCCTTACAAAGAATGGCCCATATACAATTGCAATGACAAATCCATCCTCTTTTAGACGTGAAATTCTCCCTCTGATGAGTCTTTGCCAGCTTCGCACGGCAGACACGCTTGCATGGTTAACGTGATATTTTTGTGCAGATTTTGCAGACATGCCATAACGGTGCATTATCCTTCTAATGTGGGTTATGTGGAATTTTACTCCGGTGGAATGAAAGATGCTCTGTTGCAGCATTGCAGGGGTAAACAGAGTTAGCATTGCCCCTGACATGATGGCATCCAATCTCTTCTTTGGAACTGTACTTGGCCTGCCAGATCTTGGGAGGTCGTAGAGGCCATCAATCTCATGTTCCTCAAAACGACTCACCCATATTCTTACCCAGTTTGTGTAGCGGCGCAATGTCTTTGCGGCGTGTTACATGTCACTTCCATCCTTTAGGACCATCAGTACAGCAAGCATCCTTGCTGCAGCCTTGGAGTTTTCCTTTTTGTATGCTGCTTCAAGTGTCCCCAATTGTCAGTGTAATTACACAGACAGGTTCTCTGGTAGCAAAAATTGGATATGACCATCCTTGTCCATTGGTACCAATATTGCCGTGTGGCACTGATGTTGGAAGTTCTCGTACAGTAAAGACATCTGATTCTGGCAAGAGTTTTGTTGGTCGTACACAAGAAAATAACAACTGGATAAGGGTCTGGCAGCATTTCACAATCAACTCATCTTAAAACCATGATCTTTTCCATGAAATTGTGAATTTAGGCAAAAACAAATGAATTAGAAATTCAGTCTTTTGTCAAGATTTAAGATTTTTTGGATTTTGAGACGGAGTTGTTTAATTGTATACTTCCTAACAAAACTTTATGATCCATTAATCTGACTTATCACACCAAACAGAATACGGATCAGAACATCATACATCAAGCCATGAATGAGCAAGAATTGATTCAGGCATACAAAAACGAGAAAGATGTCAAAACAAAAGAGAGGTTATTCCTGATAAAGCAGGTTTTCTTTGATAATCAGATTGCCTCGCATGTTGCAAAGAATCTCGGGCATGTGCGTTCTTGGCCATACAAGTGGCTGGGCAGGTTCAAAGAACATGGGATGGACGGTCTTCATGACAGACAAAGAACAGGAAGACCGCCAAAGATACCAAAAGACAGACCAGTCGCAATGGAAAGACAGATCGCAGGGAATCCTGCAGGTTGGAGCGCAAAGCAGGTGATGAGTCTCATTTATGAAAAATCAGGAGCAAGATACCATGAGGTTCATGCGTACGGGCTGCTTCACAATTGGGGATACGCATCAAAGGTTGCACAGAAAAGATTCGTAAACTCTGCAACTGCACAGGAAAAACTCTGGTTTAAAAAAAATCTCAGGAAAAAATAGCCTCAAAAATAGCAAAAGGATTCACCATACTGTCACAGGATGAATCAATCCTTGCTGCAGATTCAATATTCAGAAAAAAGATGCGGGCAAAGAAAGGAACGCGCCCAGTAATTCTGGTAAATGGGAATATATCATCAAAAGACGATCATCTCTGGGGCATTGGCTCATGATGGCAGACAGCTATTCAGGCAGTATGACAGATTTGATCAGTACTGCTTTTTGGACTATCCCAAGGAATTACGCAAAAAGTTTGGCAAGATTTTAGTGTATGCAGACAGGGCACCGCAGCACAGATCAAGACTGATACAAAAATATCTTGATGAGAATCATGATGTCGTATTGGACTGGTTCCCAAAGGGTTCGCCGCAGTTTAACGCAGTTGAGGAAGAAGTAGTATGGAAACAGGGAAAATACGATTTGTCGGTCTCACAATATCGGCCATCGCTGAATAATCTGAAGAGCAGAATTTCCAAACATTGCAGGACTGCCAGATTCAATTTGGATATCATCAAGTACATGCGACGAGGGGACGGTTGACGAACTTATGTTAGAGAGTATACATCGATGATAAATGAGAAATTAATGACCACTTTTGCGGATTATTAATTAAATCTAATGTAACAGTAATCTGAGATGTCTTTCTACGTTTACTTTTGATTAACTTGTATTGAATAATAGAGTTACCATACTTTATTTTCTTTATCATATGATCAACGCATCTTAAAACCCTGCAATACATCAAAAATGATGCAATGTTGAGCAACCCAACACAGCTTTCTGCATTTCTTTCATATCTGATTCTTGTTCTATCAAAGCTATTTTTCAACCATGCAAGGAATCGTTCTGCAACATGTCGAATTGAATTGTATTTTTTGTATGATTTATTTTTTGCTGTAGCACTACTGTTTTTTCTAAATGGAATACAGTCTCTGATGTTTCTGTTTTTCAAATAATTTCTAATCGTACCGCCGTCATATCCCCTGTCTGCATAAACTGAAACGATTTCTTTTATGGTACAATCATCTAGAAATTCTGAAATGTTTTCCATCACACCAATTAGTTTTGCAGAGTCATGAACATCTGCGGAACTAATTGCAATTGAAATTGGCAATCCTGTTTGTTCCACTGCAACGTGAATCTTTGTGCCTGTAATCCTCTTGAATCAGTCATATCCTGCTACGCTGTCCCTTTTTTATTACTAATTGATGAAGAATCTACGGATATTTTTTGTAAATTGATCTTGCCAGATTTATGTGCTGTCTTGATTGCATGTCTCAAAATCTTTTTCCGCACACCAATCTCTTGCCGTCTTCTTAATCCGAGGTTTGCAGTAGAGTCATCACCGTATTTTTTTGGCATCTCACTCCACCTGCATCCTGAAATCAAGACATAAATGATTCCGTTTAGTACCATCCTACCATTGCTTCTTGGACGTCCTGTGTGCGCTGGTTTTGGAATGTGTCGTTTTATGATATCCCGTTGTTTGTCTGTTGATTCTTGAAATTGCATAGAATCATTCTAATTTGTATTGCTCATAGATCTGATTGATCCTCAAATGTTGTCTAAATTGTTAGTTTTAAGATAAGTTGAATGTTTTATGACTTGTACAAAAATTCCATATCCTGTTGGATCTGTTGTGCAACAAATTGATCTCCTGTAATCTGTTCTACTACATTCCAGTCTATGTCCTTGTATCGTCTCTTGGCAATATCGGTAAGATCCTCAACATCTTGGTCACGGCTAGCCTTGTGTTTGGCTATAACAAGTGACTCCAAGCCTAGCGTACGAAGAGACTCAGTCGTGTTGACTGAATGTGTTACTGAGTTTTTCATTACCCAAGGATATGAAACGCCTGGAATATCACCATGGTATATGTCAATTTTGATGCCACGTGGACTAAACCAGGGCTGTTTACCTGTTATTGATTTTTTGTATCCTTTTGAAATCAAGGCATCATCTGATATTGGTGTCTTGACAACAAAATCAATGTCTTGAGAGTTACGTCTGTTTTTGGTATGCATGTAGGTTGCCAAAGTACCAATAAAGATTACATCGCCCAAGTCTTGTGTGATCGCTAGTGCCTCTCTGGCTAATTGGTTCAAAGTATAGCTTGTAGGTCACTTTGTACTTTTAGAATGTCGTCAATGTTGAACCTGCCCTTTATTTGTAGCTCATCGTTGTATTTTATTCCAAGTGCAATGGCATCTAGAACACTACGCCCTCCCTTGGCAATACAATCCAGATATACCTGTTGTATTGTATTCTGTGTATCAGGTTGTTTTTCTAAAAGTACAACATGCCCACGTGTTCCCTCACTAAAATCATTAGATTTTAGAAATTGTGATGTTTTCTGGATGTCATCTACGTATACATAGAGATCTTGTGGGGTTTGGTATCCAGCCAGAACCCAGCTACGATAATCTAAAGTTACAAACGAGTTTTCAGGCAAGTTATTTTTAAAAAATGTAATATCTGAAGAGTGATATTTTCTTCCAAACTTTCTGGAGTGTTTGAGGGCAATAAGCGATGGCGTGAGATGTTCTAGAATGTGTATTGGCTGTCTTGCAGCTCGATTTATCTGGAATTTACCTCTAAATACTGTTGCCAAGCCGTATGATTCCAAAACATTAACCCTTCTGTATGCAGTAGGGACAGATCCTGCAACAGGTACTGCATCATCTTTTATGCTGTAAGATATCTTTGGAGGTAGCTTTGATGCAAAGCTGTGTCCTTGATATAATCCAGATAACATTTGTTGAGACATCATACTGTATAGGTGGGATTTATTTATATAGTTTTATTAAATCTGATAAATATACATCTAGGACACCATGATTTACAATAAAAAGAAATCATGATATGCACACTTTCAATCTCAGGGTGTTTTCACGGTTTTCAAGCAGGTGTTAAGTTAGGGTGCTGTTGAACAGGGTAATCAAATTGTAACAACATATTGAATGCTATAATTTCATCAAATATGTGTAAATTGAACATACAGTCCTAAAATAACCAGTACAATGCCAAATTTATATGAGACTTGGGCATAACTAATCCTAATTTTTAATCAGTTTCTCAAACTAATCAAATGAAAAAAGCCAAGGATCCTTACAATGTCATTTCATTGCAGCATGAATGTAAAAATCCCCAGCAGGGTTCTGTCAGAGTCATTCTCATTGGCGTTTTGTATCTGTAACTGATCCTAAAACAGATCATTTAGTAAATTATTCATGACAATACAGATCCAAGAATAACATTGTTGAAACATTTTTCATGATTCATAAAGAAATCTCAGATGCCCAATGGAGTACCATTGCGCCGCAATTACCAAAACCTGCCAAAACAGGACGTCCAAGATGTGATGACAGGACGACAATCAACGGAGTTTTGTTTGCGTTAGATACCGGATGCAGATGGGCAGACATGCCAGACAAGTACGGTTCAAAATCCACTGCACATCTTCGATTCCAAGAGCTACAACAAAAAGGAATATGGAAAAAAATTCTCTCCAAACTAATAAAATCCGCACACAGGCAAGGCAGGATTGACCTCCAAAAAATTTCAATTGACTCCTCGTCGATTGCTGCTAAAAAAGGGGGGATAAGATAGGATATGACGGATTCAAGAGGATTTCAGGCGCAAAAATACATGTTGCCGTAGAGCAAAACGGTTTGCCAATTTCGATTAGAACCAGTCCTGCAAATCAACATGACAGTACAAAATTCATTGATGTTATGGAAAACATTTCGGAATTTGTAGATAACAGCCTGATGCAGACAACTATCTCTGCATATGCTGATAAGGGGTACGATGCGAAACAAATTAGGAATTATCTCAGATGTTGCGAAATTGACTGTTGCATCCCGTACAAAAAGAACTCAAAGAGCATTGCACAAAACAGGAATCAAAGACATTATGGCAAGACAAGGTTTGTCGTGGAACGATTCTTTGCATGGCTCAAGTGTGGATTTCACAGAACGGCAATCAGATACGAAAAGAACTGTGATAATTATTTGAGACTTGGGCATAACTAATCCTAATTTTTAATCAGTTTCTCAAACTATTCAAATGAAAAAAGCTAAGGATCTTTACAATATCATTTCATTGCAGCATGAATGTAAAAATCCCCAGCAAAAGATTCTGTCAGGGTCATTTCTTATCGGTGTTTTGTATCTGGTCAGAACATTATCTCTGTATGAGGAGATATTCAGACCTGGCAGACCGTATGTCTATTCAACTATCTGATGGTGCAATTATTCATCATAAAATCTTGGATGAGAATTCCAAGTAACAACACACTTCATTATTTTTTATCAATCAAATGTAACAATGACAAATTGTTCAAGGTCTGCAGACTGACTCGAATCCCAGACAGACGTACTATTGACAGGCGATTTCAGAACCTGCCCATTGGGGACATCATCGGGACGATGGGAAATCTGTTCGTATCAGAAGGAATGGTTGATGACACATCTGCATCAGTGGATAGTTCGATGCTAAAAGCAAATGGTCCTGTATGGCACAAATCCGACATGAAGAATAATCGTTTGCCAATTTCAGGAATCGATACGGATGCAAGATGGGGATGATCCTCCAAATCAAGGGGTCGGATATTCGGGCATGAACTGCACATGAGTTGCAGCGCCGGCAAGTTGGTTGCTCCGTTGCCCGCCGGTGCCAGTACCACGAATATTCATGATGGCAGGACGTTTGACGCATTGATAAAATCACTTTCAGGAATCATGCGAAATATTTTGGCAGATCCTGCATGCAATGATTCCAAACTGCATGATTCGTGCGGCAAAAAGCATCTGAGGTTGGTTACTCCGATAAGGCATGCCCGCGTACGCCCCCGGAAAGGATCAAGCTTGTGGAATTTTACGACTCTGCGATCGGTCAGGAGTTGCATGCGGATAGAAGAACCTCAATTGAACCGCTCTTTGAGACATTCAAAGACGCGCTTGGCATCAGACCAATTCCCGTAAAGGGATTATGCAATGTGAAATCATCTGTGCTGATCTGCGTTTTGGTGTATCAGTTGGCAGCGCATTGCAATTGCATGATTGGTGCAGAGAATCATCCAAGAATTGTAAAGAGAATGCTTTGCTGTTGAATTATTTTAGACTTTATTTTTGTAAACCATTATGCCCAAGTCTCAATTATTTGGGATTTGTATACCTGGCATCAATCATGATGTATTGGAGGGTTTTAGGATAAGTTGTGGATATCATCAAGCACATGCGACGAGGGGATGGTTGACGAACTTATGTTAGAGAGCATAGTCATTTTTGTGCCTATAGATGCTGATTAATAGTTGACCTGTTTAATATAAGTCGACCTAGTTATGGTGAGTCATATTGAGCCCAACATTGAGATGTATGAGCGTGAAAGAATTGTATTACAACGTATAAAAGATAATTCTGATTTACATCATAATTCACTACTAAAGATAATCGTGCCAGAATTTATGGCAAAAACAACATTTGAGAAAACCCGCGATTCCTTACTTGAAAAAGAGATCATTACAGTACAAAGTAAAGGGAATATGAAATTTTATCATCTTACTGAAAATTATGAATTAAAATCACAACAACATGTGGAACGAAATACCAATAATTCTTTCCATGACTTGAAATTACAAATAAAAAGATTAGACACTGATTATCCTCACAAAGACATTGATGATAAGATTTCAATTGCAAACACTCTTTTGAAAAATCTGCTATCTACTGATAATGGGTTTACTATTCTTGATTCTTTAAAGAATCCAAAAAAGACTTTGTATAGAGATGAGCATTTGATGATTCAACAACTAATTCATCAAGTTTTTGAGATAATACGAAATGATAATGACTTTGAAATAATTTTTCCAACTATTGTAAGTTATTTGGGAATTCGTCTATCTACAAGTTCATTGGATAAATAGTATTTCATCTAGTTATTTATGCAGGCATAATTCATGGTTAATTCATGGGATTAATGTATACCAAATTTTACATGGATTTTGATACTGATGAATGGAAACAAATCTCAAATGATCCTATATTCTTTCAAGCAATAAAAGGTGATGTTACTTTGGATGTAGAAGACACTGCTCATAAATCACACAAGATACATTTCAAGAATGGTGGGAAAATTAAGATGTTCCGAGTAGTAGGCAAATTTCGTCTAACTTGGGATGATGATGATGTTGTATGACCCTATAAAATAATAACAGGTGTTTTCAAGTCACATTATGTCTTTAGAAGAACAAATCAAAGCAATTTTGAATGATTTTGAGAGTACACCGTCTGATAAGATTTTTGAAGTTCTGAATCAAATGATGCCTGAGTTCAAAATTAGCCTCATTTCTGAATATCTTCAAGGCAAAATCAAAAAAATTCAAGAAATCTCTGATGATGCTGAAAAAAAGAAACAATGTAAAACATTACTGCCATACTTTGATTGGTATTTACAAGGATTATAAAATTATTCTGAATATTGTTTTATTTTCTCTAGTGCTACTTTGATGGCATCAAGATCATTTCTTGCTTCTTCTAAATTGCCAACTAGTTTTAGAAAATATTCATGTCCCAAGTCTTGTGTTTTGTGAATGTCTGCTTCATAACATCCTAGTGCTTTTTCTAAAAATGGGACATCTTCTCTAAGATTGTTAATTGATTGAATGCTTTGAAGATTATCTTGTATTTTCTGAATCATATCATCAATTTTTGGTACTGTTTTAACTGCTTGTTGATTTAATACTGATGCAAACATTGCAGCTGCATCTTTTAATTCCGGACTATTACCAATAGTTTTCAATCTATTTTTATAATGTCTTAATGATTTTAGAACTATCTCATAACCGCCTTCATCTTTGAGATAAATTGCACCAAGCCACACCTTCTCTGACATTTCTTATTGTTGTGTATCTGTATTGTTATAATTTAGTTATCCATTCTCTTGAATTTTTTAATATCTTAGATCCTAAATGTCAAAACTCTTTCTAATTGGTGGTTCATTTTTGCTAATCACATAAAGTAATAGTCCTGCTAGTGTGACTCCCATTCCACTAAGACCGATAAACGTGCCTGTATTTTTTACTAATCTCAATGTGGGATCTTTTTCTCCTACCTCTATAGAGTAAAACATCACTAGTCCCATTCCGAACATAATGATCCCTACAATGATGATCGCCGTACCCATTTTCATATTTGATGTCTTTTTTTCTGACTAATAAATAGCAAAAATTCATGCCTGTGTGAATTTTTTTAAAAAGTTATTTCTACTATGTATGAACAGAAACTAATCAAGAATAAACGACTGATTTGCAACAGCTAACACTTACAGAAACAATTGAAAAAGTAGAAACTCTTCTAAATACTGGTAGTGGAGATCCTGATGGACTATCATATTTTGGAATTTTTAAAAAATAATAAATCACTACATCATTCTGATCAAGCTTATCTTGAAAATAAATTAAATTCCCAATTCTCTACTGAGCAAGAAGTACCAATTGAAGAAAATTCAATTCTTCCAAAACTCAAAGAATTAATTGATTCTGGTAGTGGAGATCCTGATGGACTACAACACATCTATGACATGCTTGCAAACAACAAATCACTTTATCACTCTGATCACATGTATTTAGAATCAAATCAATCTCCTTCTATTTCAGAATGAACTCATCCATCAAAACCAACTATACAAGTTAAATCTACACCTCAAGAACCACAAACTCTCATAGAAGAACCAATTACTCAAAAAAAAATTCTTCAAGAAAAATCATTGCCTGTCAAAGTTCCAGGAAGTATGCCTAAAGGTTGAGTTCCTCCAGATAACAAAGAATTATCTGAAATTTCTACTAACATTAAAAATGAAGAAAATAAAATGAAACAATAACAAAAAATCTCTGATGAAATTAACTTGTAGCGTTCAAAATTAATCCAATTAATTTCTCATCGTAAAGAATACGAACAAAAAGTAACAAAAGAAAAATCTGCACTTGAATCTCAAATTAAAGATGAACGATTAAAAATTCAAACTCAAACAAAACTATCTCAACAAATAATTGCACAAAATGAAGAACTTGCCAAAGTCAAAAAAGAACGAACAAGTATTTTGAAAAAAATTGATACTGAAAAATCAAAAATATCCAAGGATTTAGACCAGCAAAAAGAAAACTTACTCAGGCTCAATTAGACTATGAAACCATTGAAAAACAGGCTCAAAATAAGCAAGCAACACTAGCTAAAATGGCGGTAGAGCAAAAATCTCGTTTAATGAAGCAAGTAAGTATTGCACAAGAAATAAAATCAAAACAACAAGAATTGACAAACACTGGAAAAGATTATGATGGTATTGTGTCTCAAATTAATGAAGAAAAAGCAAAATTTGCAGAAATTAAAAAATTTGAAAAGTTAATCAAAACTCAAGAACAAGATTTAATCAAAGCAAAAGAAGATAGATCAGATTTAACCAATACAACATCTCAAGAAAAAGAATTAATCACAAAAAAGACTTTGGAAGAAAAAGAACGACTCAAATCTCAAAGTACTTTGACCAAACAACTGAAAAAAGAACAAAAATCTTTTGAATCCCTTAAAAAGAAACGTGAAAAAGTAGAACAACAAATTAAATTGAAAAACAAAAAATTAAAAGAACAATAACAAAAAATTAAAAAACAAATTGCTGAAAAAGATAAAAAATTAAAATCTCTTACTAAAAAGAAACCCAAAAAGAAAACTGTAACAAAAAAAGTAACTAAAAAAATAGGGTGACTATTTTATTTTTATTGTGATTTCCTCACCATTTCCTATTGATGATGTTATTGTTCGAAAATTTGGATTTTGTTTAATATGTTCTGAGAATCTTTTCATCTCTTCTCTATATTTTTCTGGATATAACATGTTATCTGTAATGATCACTCCATTAATTGATAACATTGGTGCTATTGTATCAAAATATTTTATAGTATTTTCTTTATCTGCATCAATTAAAACAAAATCAAAAAAGTTTTTGTATTTTTCTTGTACCTTTAACTCTTCTAGTATTTTTATTGCTGATCCTTCTTTTATGGTGATAGTATCTGTGATCCCAGCCTTTCGAAAATTTGCTTCTGCTCTTTTGATTTTATTTGGATTTTGTTCAATTGTAATGATTTTTCCTGCATTCTCAAAAACTGCTTCTGCACACCATATGGTGGAGTACCCTACTGATGTGCCTATTTCAAGTACATTTTTTGCATTTTTTAGGCGTAAAATCATGTTGAATAATTCCCCTGTTTCTTTTGTAATTGCCAGCATTCTGTCCTCGGGCGGAATATCAAACTTTTTTGATTTTTCAAGAGTTGATTGTGCTTCTAATTCTTCTAAAATACTGTTAATTTTTGCATTCATATTCTGTACCTGTTTTTAAAATAATTTAATTTTGATGTTGCTTATTTTTAGAATTTTTCAATAGATTATATTTAGTTATGAGGTTTTGAACGTAAGTATGGCAACAAATAAAAAAATCGATCTTTTGGATATAGTTCAAAAAATCATCAATTTAGATTCCAAGATGAGGTTTGTGGCAGTAATTGATCCAAAAGGAGAAATTCGAGAGGCCATCATGAAAACCGGAAAAACAAATCTCAAATCTCAAAAAGAAGAAGAGCATTTCTGTAAACAAGTTGCTCAAAGAAGAGCAATGAGAAAAGAGTTTGACAGATCTCTTGGCAAGGTAAGATATGTTCATGTAGAAAGAGAAAAAGTATCTCAAATGGTAATTTACACAAAAAGAAATATTGTTTACTTTACAATGGAACCAGAAATGCCAATTAACACAAAAATCAGATTAATTACAAAAATAAAGAAAATTACAAGTGCTCTTTAGGTAATCTTTCTTTACCGATTATGACTTTTCACAAATATCTTGGTGATTCAAAGATGTTTGAGTATGATAAACATTATCGAGAATGTCAACAATCAAACAAACCCTTCATCAAAGCTAGAACTAATCCACAACACGGTAATTATTTTGTTCAAATTGATTTGATGACATGTAATTATGATTTATCTACTCAAGAACAAGATGAAATTAAAATATTGGTAGAAAATGAAATTAAATTCATAGAATCAAATCTTAAATCTACTTTTCAAGGCTATAATATTGATAAAGAACTAGCATGGTTTGACGGGATATTATCTCAACATGTTGATGATTTTTGTACTAGCCTTTATGATTTAACTCAAAAATATCATTAAAATCTGATTAAGTTTTTTAGAATTTTATCAATCACTTGAATTTCTTGTTTTCTTTCTTTAATGGCAGTTTCATTCCATTTTTTCATAAATTCTGATTGTCTATCCATTTTTTCTAATTCTTCTATGTATTTTACTAGATGAGTTTTGTAATCTTGAAGTAAATCTAGATGTTTATTGTGATTTTTTTCAGTTGGTGTTGTCATCCCATTCCTCCTCTGTTACATCTGGAAACATATCTCTTATTCTTTTTAGATCTTTTTCCATTGCATCTATTCTTCCATCTAGATGCTCTTTGATTGTGGAATTTGGTTCACCACCTTTTTCTTTTTGAATATCTGTGATTATTTGTTTTAATGATTTGTAGTATGCAATGTGATTCTTTTTTGATTCTTTTGATTTGTCTTCTTTTTTCTCGTCCATTTCTTATTACGGGTTTTATAGAAAATAAGTACTTGATCCTGTATTCTATTTACACTAATATTGAAATTAAATGACATAATATCATGAAAATTCTGATTGATGAAATGGATGATGGATGGGATGAAAAATTAAAAGATCTTGGTTATGATGCGTATAGTGTTAAAAAATTACGTATGGCAGGACATAAACTACGAACTGACTATTCAGTGATAAATTATGCAAAGGAAAATAATATGATTTTAGTCACTAGGGATACTGAGAGTGGTCAAGCGTGTGAAGAGAATAATCTTCCATACATTCTATTAGATAATGATGAAATTTTCAAAATTGTTGTAGAGAAACTAAAAGAATCCTAGTTAACATTTTTTGAATCTAATTGTGAAATCCTCAAATTTGCAAGTACTTCATTTAGGAATTCTTCTTCTTGTTGATGTGCAACAATATTCATTATTAGTCCCCAACAATCATTTATTTTTCTATTAATCTGTGAAAACATTTTATCTTTTTTAAATGTAGGATAAAATGATAGTAATTTCATTATTCCGTCTGTTGATTGTACAATGTGTATTAGATGAATGACTGATCTTAATCTTTCCTGATATGTGAATTTTTCTTCTTCTGGTGTTAATTCAAAATTTGAAATTTCTTCAAAAATCATTTCTATTTCTTTGTGAAGATTTTTTAGTTGATTGTTTACTGATTCATACAGATTTATCAATTCATATTCTATGTGGGATCTGCTGTGTACTTTTCTCTCTATTTCTCCTGCTTCAACTAGTGCACTTATTTCTCTATACACTATCTTTTCATTACCTACTTTTTTTATTACTCTTTTGGCAAGTTCTGTTCCTCTAATTTTGCCATTTTCATTTAATATTCTAATTATTTCGGTTCTAATAATTTCTGAATTTTTGTCCATATGTTTTCTCCTAGAGATTATTTCTGATATTTTTCTAGTACTGTTTTTTCTCCTACCTCATTAATCTCTCTTGCTAAATTTTCTAGAATTTCTATTCCATTTTTGATTGGTTCTTTTTCTATATTCTTGTGTTCTAATTTTTGTTTTAATACCATTTTTTCATTATTTACAAAACTAATCAAGCTTACATTCTCTCCCATGTTGAGATTTATGAAAAAATCTAGATATTCTTCTGCTGATTTTATGCTCACATTCTGCCTTGCTTTACCTAGTATTTGTTTGAACCACATGCAAATTAGGTTTATTTACAATTTCAATGATGTATGATTATGGATAGTTGTGATAGACGTATACGTGCCTACAAAAACGGTAAAACTTTTGATCAATGCAGAGATATTGCAGAGTCTCTGAATCCTGATTTTAAAGAACAAATTCATATTAGAGGTAAAGTTCTCTGGACTGAAATTTTAGATCAAGTTGATCATGATGAAATAATTTACAAGATTACTTTGAAGTTTTTACGTCGTGACGGTTATGATATTGGCAATCATAAAATTCCTGAAGTTAAAAAATTTATTTAGGATTTATTTTACAACTTCCGTCATCATTTCGTAATTTTTTTGCCATGATGTAGGGGGTTGCAAGTAATATTGGAATTGATATTGCTATGAATACTGTTTGTAATTGTGTTAGTGCAATTGTTAATGCAATTCCTCCTATTGTTCCAATAAATATAGAAAAAAATGACCCTGCACATGTTGGACATGCAATGAATAGTCCTGCTATTGCACCAATTCCACTTGCCCCTCTCCCTTTTTTTGATATTGTATATGCGCTAATTGCAATTGATGTGTTTAATGCAACTAAATATGACACCGCCACTTGTAATACCAAATTTATTGGAATGATTTTTAATCCTGCATGCTCTGTTAGGTATGCCACTATTTGTGGCATGTACCCTGGATTACCGCAACATGGTGCAATAAATCCTGATGGAACTTCTACTCCTAGTTTTTCTACAACATTGATGTCTGGTTGATATACCATCATTCCCGATACCATTGAAAAGAAAATACCATATGTGATGAATGTAACAACGAAAATTTTACGTGATTTTGGATTCCATGTGACCAGTGCAATTATTGTAGATAGATCTTTTCCTTTTCTTTCTACTTTTTCTTTATGGTAATGATACATGCCAAACGCAATTGCCCCAAATGACACTACTAGTATTATGTAGAATCCATACGCTATTCTCTGTATGGTATCAATTGCACTAGGCGTAAGAAGATCAGAGCTTTGATATCTGCTATAAAGAACAAACAGAATTACTATACTTACAAATCCTAAAATGATCAACTTCCCCCCCCTCATATTCTTAGTTGATTGTTCTTCCATGATTTTGACCTGTTTTCTCTGAAATTAAATATGATTCTAGCTTAATCTAGGAACAAAAATGTAGATAATTGCAATGATTTCCAACCTGCCAAATATCATCAAAAATCCTAGGACAATTTTTGTTGCAGGATCTGTATCTACATGAATTACTCCTGCTGACAATCCTCCTGTAGTTATTACTCCTACTGCTTCAAAGAATGCATCTTGATATGGAACATCTTCTATTGCTGCAAGTTGTGTACCTGTGACTAGTGCAATTATTGGAAATAGTCCAATTATGATTAATGATGATGTGACTTCTTTTTTTGTTTGGTCTGATAATTTTGATCTTTTTACTTTGCTAAAAATTGCAATGCTGTGTTTTAAATGGAATAATCGGAATATTTTCAAACCACCTGCAGTTGAGAAACCACATCCGCCAATAAACATCAAAATTATTAGAATGCTATGCGCTCCTCCATTTAATCCTGCTAAGCTTTCTTGCTGAAGTCCTGCAGTAGTACTAGCTGATATGGAATAAAATGCACTCTCCATTACATCTAATCCGCTTATCGCAATAAACAAAATAGTTGCACCGCCTAAAATTGTAAAATACGTTAAAACTTCTTTTCCAAGTTTTGGTGATAGGAATTTCTTTCTAACAAATGCATAGTGGAATGTAAATGGTAATGCACCAAGTATCATTGCACCCATCAAAATTATATGCTCTTGCCAAATTAGATTCTCAAGAATTGTGGATGTAGGTATGAATCCGCCTGTCGACAGAGTACTCATCGCTAATGAAAAATTATCCAAGATATCTTTTCCGTTAAAGAAATACAATAATAATGCAACAATTATGATGTAAATTGCAAAGATGACTGTAATTGTTGAAAATAACTCCTTCATGTGAAGTGTTCTTCCTGAGATAAAACCACGCATGGATTGTAGTTTTGATTCTGGATAAAATGTTGTAATTACCAGATAGATAAAACTCATCCCCCCTACTAGTTGTGTATAACTACGAAAGAATGTGAAACTTTGTGTGAGTTTCTCTGGCTCATCAAATAATGATATTCCTCCAGTTGTAAATCCCGCAGCACTTGAGAAAAATGCATTACCAAATTTTTCCACATCACTTTCGTCAGTTGGCAACACGTACAGATACGGAACTGTACCAAACAACGACAGTAAAAATAGACTTGAAAACACTAGAATTGATGCCTGTTGCAAGTTTAAGCTGGATTTTTCCCCGTACGAATTTAGGAAAAATCCTGTTACAAGTAACAAAACTGTGGTAAGGTAGATTCCAGTAGCAGTTGTAGTATCTTCTAAAACTGTCGCAACAATGGCAGGTACAAGTAACAAAACCCCTGCAAATTGTAATACAAATCCTAGATTACCTAAAACTGCTTTTACTGGTGGACTCAAAAGACGAGGCGCAACAGCTGTTGCATCTCTGATTACATTTGCAACAGTTGTTTGAAATATCATTCCCATTACTTGATTTTTCTTTGATAGAATTGGTAATTTTCTAATATTGTTGTCTCTCATTTTGTGTAATGCATCTTGTAAAGTAGCTTTTTCGTTAATTGTGATTAATGGTGTGCTCATTACATCTTTTAGAGTTGTAGCTTCTGCGTAAACTGTAGCATCACTAACTTTGTTTAAAATATCCTCGTCTGTAACAATTCCAACAGGAAGTTTTTCGTTATCTGTAACAATAATGTCGTCTGTTTCATAGTGGCGTAACATTCTAGCTGCATCTCTTGTTTGTGTATTCATATCTAAAATGAGGACATCTTTTTCCATGTATTCTGATACATACTTACTTAGAACGTATGATACAGCACGTTCTGGGTTTGTT
Source organism: Candidatus Nitrosopumilus sp. (assembly GCA_963422575.2). Classification (GTDB taxonomy): domain Archaea; phylum Thermoproteota; class Nitrososphaeria; order Nitrososphaerales; family Nitrosopumilaceae; genus Nitrosopumilus. Next base: position 1,799,071 of record CAXXKU010000001.1, read on the forward strand.
GACATCAAGCTAACCATAATTAGGGATTTTAAATAATTTGGGGTTACCCGTTACTCCTGATCGTTAAAAAATAATTTACCTGGGTTCTTTTTGCATTTTGATCTCATATTTTTGCTATCTTTATAAGCACTAAATCAAAAGTTTATGCGTAGCACTATGGATATTGATCAAGCCCAAGAACCTGGTTATGATTCTGTAAAAATTGACTATGTAGGGTTTGTTGATCCTTATGCTGTAGAAGGAATGGTTGTTCTAAAAGCTGATAATGGAAAAGAATTTCACATGCGTGCATTTTCTGGTGAAGTTGCAAAACATATCTCAAGTTTTGGTGAACCTGATGGTGATTCTGCACCCTCAATTTACAAAATGATTGAAGAAATATGTGAAGAAAATGAATTGATGTTAGTCAAAGTAAAAATCTATGAAAGTGGAGAAGTATTGCGAGCAAATCTGTATTTTACAGGAAAAAAAGATTTGGTTTTACGTAATTATCGGGCTTCAGACGCAATGGCATTAGGTGCATTTTACAATATCCCCATTCTTGTTAGGAAAAATCTCCTAAAAGAAAGTATGGAAGCATGATTTTTTGTGTATTTGGTAGAATGGTTTTTTTCATAGTATGTGGGATGAATTGTCATGAGTGAACAATAACAAATAATGGATAATCTTCTAAATGTTGACCTTGAAATTATTGATGTAGTTAGAGAATTTCAACAAGGGAATTGGGATTCTGAATCCCTAAAACAACAAGTTGGTGATTTACTTAAAATTCGTGATGAAATGGTAGAAAAATTAATGTCTTCTAACGGTCAAGACACCCAATATGATTGGGGTCATAATCATCATCATCATGAATGATAATTTTATTTAAAATTCTAAAAATCATTTTTATGATTTTGTAATTTGTTTCACTAAACACTAATTTTTCTAATTCCAGGGGAGATTTTACCAAATAATCCGGTTTTTCTTTTTCTAGTGCTCCAGCAGTGTTATATCCCCAACTCACTGCTATTGTTTTGACTTTGGCTTTTTCCCTGCTCCTATGTCTCTTATTTCATCTCCAACAAAATAAACATTAGAATTTTTCGGCCCTGTAGAAACCATGCCAAAACAGCAGACTCTAACTTTGCAACTCGATAAGAATTGCATGCAATCAATCCAAGCAATATTTCATTGTCCTGAGCGGTATCATTCCTTGACGTTATGTCTCCGGGCATCATCCCCTTTACGACAAAAAAGGTTGTCTCAGATCGGTTTCTCTGAGAACACAGCTGCCTTGGAAAGTTCCTTTTCATCTCCCTTCTGTGAGTTCCACCTGTTCTGCGTATTGGAACATCAGCATGTCCAGTTGGAATGCTTGCAACGGCCGTACCAGTCTTTCTTGCACCAACGTGATTGCCCTCATCATCAAAACCCATGTCGCCCAACACAGTATCGGCCGGGGCAACAGCTGCGCTTGTCTTGTACGACAACGGCAGAAAGTCAGGATTGTCGCGCTGCATGCCATGATGTATAATTGCAGCGCAGATCAGCTGAGAATTCATGTCTGCACATACGGCTATCTTTAGGAAGTTTCTGCGTAACCGGGCTCTTTTTGTGTAGTAATATGACGCAGTACTGTAGCTGAACCCGCTGCCATCAATTCCTGCCAGAACCAACCTGACTCTTTTGTACGGGATGAACTCCTGCAACATCCTGTGTAGCAGGCCGCCCTCCAATCTTGCAGCTACCTTTTGCAGCTCATCAGGGAATTCATGGTAGGACAAAAAAATACAAAGGCTGCCCTCCAATCTTGCAGCTGCCTTTTGCAGCGTTGTGTAGTGAGGAATTTTAGAGAATCCAAGATATTCCCGAATCCCGACACATTCTTCTGACAGCTGGACAAGCCTTCTGTGACTCTTGGATTCGTACTGGCGAATCACCAGTAAAATCATGTGTGTCCATACGGAATAGACATGGTTGGATTTGGGATGCAGGTAACGTGGAATCCTGCATCGTCTGATAATGTTTAGCATTGTACGGCACATCATGGTGTAAAGTGACTTCATATTGTGGGGCAAAACCCGCATTTCAGATAGATGAGAATTAGCCAGAACTGATCACAAACGGGTCAAAAATGAATGATTTCTACAAGGCCGGTTATAGTGTAGCAATTGATGAATTTATCTTCTTTCTTGTTTTTCTTATTATGGATGGTAATTTGAATAATGAAATTCCAAGATATTTTAGAATTACTCTTGGCTTTTTAACTCGTAAGTATTCTATGTCTTTTTGTTTTATTTTTTTTTTAAATTTGAATTCTTCAGCTAATTCATTCATGGCATTAATTACGGTATCAAGTGTGTTTGCTATAGTTACATCAAAATCCAAAATTAGCATTGGAGTCATTCGGGAGTGACATTTTTTGTTGTTTATAATCTAAAACCAATTTTCATGACTGGTTTTTTAATTCCAATGATTTGAAATTTTGCTTCATAATTCGGCAATCTCATCAACTATCAGTTATAGCTTAGTTTTTTGATTAATCATCAGCAGCTGTATCTGTTAATTCTATTGTATATTATTATTGTATTTTGACAAATCATAACATTTTTGATGTAACACTCCTAATCTGTATTATGACTAATTTTGAGAAAATCTACAAAAGAGTTGCATTACAGATAGTTCAAAGATGCCATGGCGCAATCAAAATTACTAAACATGGAAAAATTCTTGAAGTTTATGATACTAAACGTCATATTTGGAGTAAAGGACTCGCAGGTCTTATAATCAAAGAAGAATGTAAAGATGCTGATCTTCGAGACTGGGAGGTTGCAAATGTTCGAAGTTATGTAATCCAGGAATTACTCAGAAAATCTAATGACTAGTATGTTACTTTTCTAATCAGATGTGGCTCTTTTAACATGATGGCATCATCTTGTTTTGATGATAGTTCTACTTGTTTGAGATTGTTACTTGTTATTACAATTAATGCTTCACAACGAGAACATAAAATTGTTTTTCCACATGACCTTTCCTCTCGTATGATTCCTTTTTCTAATTTATCTTCTTTTTGACAAGTAGGACATAGTCTAGGTTCTTTTTCTATTGATATGATTTCTTTAATGAATATGGTTCTGCCCATTATTTTCTAATTTCTATTGACTAACAAAAGAGTTTGTATTGTTAATTGGCCTCAGCAATTCAATTTTGGATGTCAAACCGTTTTAATCATCCAAAATTAGAACGAATGGTATTCAGTATATTTCCAATCTAACCAATTAACAAATAGTGATATTCTTTATCAAAAATATATTTTTATAATTTTTAGATACTTTTTTGTAAAATATCATTGATTGCTTTTAAATAACTATACGTTGCATTTTCTTTTTGCGTTTTTTTACTTGATGTGCCCTGACTTTCTTATCTATATCCTATCCATCATCACTGTAATCCGAACATACATTATCTGAAATCCTATTTTTTCTGATTTATACTTCTAAGAATTTTTTTCTAGTGCCAACCTGATATCTAAAATATGGTGTTTATAATTTACAATATTTTGGTATTTTTCTTGAAATAATTAGTACTAAGTCTTAAATAGTAAAATGCCTCATACTAATTGATGTCGTTAGTTAAAAAATCTGGCGATTAGATTGCGTAGCCCCGCAGAACGAAAAAGGCAATCAAGCGCATAGACGTTTGACCACGAGAGGGAATCTCTCATAGTTCTGCAGTTAGGGGTTTACGCCTTTTGTTTTTCTTTCTAGTTTTCTGTATTTTTGAAAATATTTTGTATTTCTAATTCTTAAAACAATTTTTTAAAATTAAAACATTTAGTTGAAATGTTTCATGAAAACAAAAAATATTATGCTGTAAAAATTTATGATGGTTCAAAATCTAGTTATTGGGCATTTTTGACACCTGAAGCCACTCTTGTCATGGATAGATGGTTTGAATTTAGAAAATCAAAGGGTGAAAACTTGACTGATGATTCTCCTGTTTTTACAACAATAAAAAATACAAATATCAAAAATTCTTTTCTTACAGATGCTAATGCTAGATTCATTATGTATGATCTGATAAAACATTCTGGTTTAAAACGCGTAAAGGTTAGTAATACACGATATGACAAAGCTGTAATGTATATGTTTAGAAAACGATTTAACACTATTCTTAAACTTGACAATGATGTAAACTCCAACATTGCAGAGAAACTTATGGCTCATAAAAAAGGACTTGATGGTGCGTATTTACAACCAACACGAGAAGAGTGTTTTACAGAGTTTGTAAAAGCTGTGCCTAATCTTACCGTGGATCCTACAGAACGACAAAAAGTTGAGTTTGATAAACAAAAACAGGAAATTAAAAATCTTGAAGTTGAGCGCGATGAAATAAAGAGACTTGAACAAAGCAATAACTCCTTACAAGATTCAATACAGATACAAAAACAAGAGTCATCTGATGAGCAAAAAAGACTACTGCAAATACTAGATGACATGCAAAATCAAATTAACAATCTAAAAAAATAATTATTACTTTATGTTGTTTAATAGGTCTTGTAACTCTGGGTACTTTTTCATATCTATATATTTTATTGGTATGCCTTTTTTTACGCCATCAAATATGTCATCCCTATCCATTTTTTCAAATAGTACTGAAACCTCTTCTTGTTTTTTCTTAGCGTACTTTAGGTCTCCGATGTATTTTGCATGATCTCTTTGCACTATCTTCATTTCAAGTACTACCAGGTCTTTTATGACTTTGTACATATTGGAAGTAAACTCATCAACTGTATCATTTATCCTAAATGTATTTGGATTTTCTACTTTTTCATCATTTAGATGGTCCCAATAAAATGCAAATGCTATCTGCATGTCTTTATAAAACGGGTTTATTCTATATGCCTCTATCTTTGTAAGATAATTTGTTTCAGGCCTTGTGATAATCTCATACAAAGTCCCTGTGTAAATCTTTGGATGTTTTTCAAGATTATCAAATATATCAAAGATAAGTGGTAAATCTTTTGGATAGTTTTTTGCCAGTTTGTGAATTATGGTTCCTGGTTCCTTAGAAAAATCTGAATGATCCTTTAACAATCTTTTCATATGTCTTTGATGTATCTCAACATCAAAAAAAATCTCTATTGCAAAAAGTATGCCCATTGTGTTTAGTTTGTATGTTGTTTTTTGGCCTTGTTTTTTTGTTTTTGTAATTATTTTATTATGATCCTTGTCTGTTTCTTCTTCAGCAAGTCCTATCATTTTATGTTGTTTGCTGCCATTTAATATCCTAGTGTAAATTTGATATTTTATTAACATAGGATGTGTTCTATCTTGTTTTGGCATACCTACCATATCGTTAATGGTGCATTCTCCACGGATTGTGAGATTTCTGATAATATCCAGAAAATTCTTATCTTTTTCTGAAAGGTTGTATCTATCAAGATCTTTTTCCGTAAGAGCGTTTTTTTCTGGTATGTTGTATTGGGATTTTAAATTGTCTCTGATCGCTTGGTATCTTGTAATAATTCCCACATTTTATCATTTTTTAGGTATTATTAAAATCATTAAATTTTTTTAATGTCTAAAATAAACAATAAATACATCGATATTATATAATTAATAGTATTTTTTCTTCAAAACTTACAATAAATTAAAAGACAGCATTATGTAAATAAAGATTATATCTTGTTTTTTTTAATATAATTTATGAAAAAAGAAAAAATCAAACATCTTGGTGTGACAGTTCCTGATAAAATATTTGATAAAATTGAGAAGACACGAACAGACCTTGGTAATCCCAGTCGTTCATTTTTAGTAATAAAATTATTGGAGATAGGATTCAAAAACCTGCCACAATCTGAATACATCTTAAACATGAAAAGAGTGGGGTTGCATCGAGTAATCAACAAAGAACTAGGGGTATGAATTTACATTGTTGTGAAAACTCATCTGCATTTGAGATTACATGTATTAATGGTAAAACATATTTTGTATGTGTACAATGCTTTGAAAAACCACATTGGTCGCGTCATATTGCCAGTAAGATCGACATGCATGTTGTTTCAACATATTTGGGGGATGATGATGGTCTTGGTTATGGGGATAATACAGCACCTTTTATTCATCTAAATTCAATAATTGCAAGTATGGCAGTAACACAATTTTGTAATTATGTAACAGGGATTGGACCTGTTGATGATCTTTTGGAATATGATGCATTAACTCCAAAATTAATATCCAAACCTGTATGTGGAATACTAGATAGATGTGAGATATGCAAATAATCATATAAGTAATAATATTGATAGTTTACATGATGTTGTACTACACCCTCCTGACCTTAACTATAGAGATGTAAATTACAAAAACTTTAAGGTAATACAGCCTGACCCACATGGCTTTGACCGCGACAGAGATGGCATTGGCTATGAGAGATAATCTTGTAATGTGTAAATTCTTACTGTATCAGTAAGTTAACGATAAACACGTGATACTATTTGAATGTAAAAATACATCATTTGCTCAGAGTGAACCCACAGTCAAGCTGCCAGCATCATTAATGATCATATTTTAATAGTTACTTTCTCTACAGTTAAAGTGGTAAAGACTACAAAATTTATCTTGTTTTCAGTTATATTATCAGTTGTAATTGTTTCAGGAGTTTCATTTTTTGCAATTAATTTTACTAATGGTATAGCAACTGATACAGCAGAGATATCTGATTTAACAATAATGAATGCAGTTTTTGCAGAATCAGATAATACAGCAAAGCTTGTAAAGCATACTAACATGAGAGGTGAGACTGTATTTGTTTTACCATCTACTGCATCTACACTTTTTGAGCGTGGCTATCTAATTTCTAATGATACCCTAGAACATACATCATATGATCTTAATAAAAGATGGTCACATACACCAACTGCAAGCGGAAATCTGGGAGCTGGAATATCTGAAACTATCCCTTGGTATGAATTAAATTTACCTCAATATGTCAAGGTAGCTGAAAAATTTGAAGTAAGCATTCCATATACATTTGTCAAATATGATGATGAGGATGGTACCATTCCAATAGAAGAAGCCGAGATTGATGAGATAATCAAACCCTCATCAGATATGTTTTATGGTTACACAGGAACTGAGTTAGTAATAACATATCCTGAACCTTTGGTTTTCTTAAATCCAAATGATGTGGATAAAACTAGTAAAGGATTCAATTATGATTGGCAAAAATACGGGTACTCTATTCAAAAAGAAATACATTATGACGTGAAAACCCCACACGAAATCAAACTTCAATTTTTACTTAATGGCACGGTTGGTTATCCATTTCATGACATTCTTATTAGAATGGGACAATACTCGTATACAGAATTATTCATAAACGATTTGGGTAATGGTACATATGAAATCAGTAATACAGAAGTTTTACCAAATTACGGACCAGGTGAAAAACCAACACCATGTGAGATTTGTCCAAGACCACCATCAAAATATTCAGAGACAGGTTCAAGTAATACTATTCCATTAACCAAAGAGCAAGACTTTGAGATGATAGCTGAGGCAATTAGGACTGCTGAGGATAAATGGTGGTTATCTGATGGTAAATTTCAAAGTCTTGAGGAAATGTTACGGTATAATGGAGATGATTGGGCAGATGAGTTTCTAAAAATATACCCAGAATTTGTTGGTAGGTTTATTCTATCAATGATCGATTGGAGTATTCCTGAAGCTCATGCACAACTTGGATTTTTCATTGTTAATGGAGATGTGAAAGTTGAAGAATTACCCAATAGATTTGTCAATCCTAGTGTCTCATTAGAATATTGTATTGAAGATAAAAATCTCACAACCAATACTCTTACAACAATGAACAAACTTGGTGGTTCTCTTGCTTGTGAAGAATTAGAGAATGGTAAATTTACAATTCTTATGCCTACATCAGATCCTAACGGTGACGGAACCACACCGGATTTTGCGGTTACATTAAAACTAAAAAATGAAAATATTATATTAAAAGATAACACAGAAGAACAGAATCTTGTTGTCTATAGTACTGACTCTATTTCTAATCCTAAAAGTATAACAGTCAATTTTAAGAATAATGATCAAGTTAAAATTGACAATGAAGATATTTTCTTCCAATCCTATAATGTATTCAAAATAACCCAAGACACTCTGACAAAATTTCACAATATAGGAGCTAGAAACATGCCTGAGCTAAACGTGTATTACGATACAAATCCAAATATGAATTCTATTGGACAATATTTCTCTGCATCCAATTCTATTCATTTAGATGATTATAGAGTTGGTTCTACTGTGATAAAAAGAGTAAGTGATTACCCTGTATGGATATCTCATGAAGTAGGTCATTTTTTACAAGATGCAGCTTACAAACATGCTAAATCATTACAAAGTGGCACTTCTGATGGAAAGTCCCCAACTGGTTGCGTTTCTAGAGGAGTAGGTCAACCAATACATGATTCAAATATTATTACAAACCCAGAATGTGCATGGTCTGAAGGTTGGGCAACATTTGCGGCAATATATGCAAACAATTCTCCAACCTACACCTCATTTGTTACTGGAGACAATGATAATTATGAGAGTGGAACAAAAAATGGCCAGTTATTTCCAATTCATAAAGGAGACTCTACAGAGGGTTGGATAACTGCTGCACTTTGGGATATTCATGATAGTGTAGATGAAACCAGAGGTAATCCTAGAATAACAACTACTTATGATAAAATAGATGCATTGGATAGTAGCCTTTGGACTGCTTTTAGTACAGATAAAGTGCAAAACATTGCATCTCCGTATATTGCATCAAACATTCATGACTTTAAAGCAGATTGGGATGCATTAGAGTATAAAGATATTTCAAATATCTTTAAACTAAACTACATCAAATCCAACACTGTTTCTCCTACAACTTCTAATGGATTGACTACTATCTTTTCTGATACATTTGATAATCTTGATGCATGGACAAAAGAAGGAGAGCTGGATTGGCGCGTTGGAATCCCTGACGAGGGAGGCCATCCACCAGATCATCCTGTAACAAACACAGTGGCAGAAACTGACAACTGTGATAATGAATGTATCCTTGTATTAACAAACAGTTTAGACTTTACATCATACGGCGCTGCAACCTTGACATTATACCGATATGTTGACAACTCTCTTGATTCAGGTGAATATCTAAAAATTGACGTATCTTCTAATGGCGGCACATCTTGGAGCAATATCTTTACTTGGGCTGGTGGAGTTGATGACGATGATACATGGTACAAAGAAACCTTTGATCTTGCATCCTATCTAGGTTCATCGGAATTTAAGATAAGGGCAGTTGCCAAAGCTAGTAGTTCTTCAGAAGATTTGATAATAGATTCTCTCAAGATTTCTGGTGCCAAAAATTCAGTTTCATCAAATGCAATATTCTCAGATGACTTTGAGAGTGGTTTATCAAAGTGGACTTTGAGTGCAGAAGACGACGATAACTGGGAAATACAAACGGTTCAACGTCTAGGAGCACCACCAGATAACAAAGTTGCACAGTCATCTAACTGTGATAGAAACTGCTACATGGTATCTGACAGTATGGACACATCTGGTCAAAATACCGAACTATCGTTTTATAGATTTATTTCTACATCCATTGACAATGGTGAAGGGCTAAAGGTTCATGTCTCCACTGACAACGGTGCAACTTGGACAGAACTGGTTTTCTTGTCAGTTGATAATGACAAGGACGACTCTACTTGGACCAAAGAGACAATAGATCTTTCATCATACCAGTCAAAACAGCTTAAAGTCAAATTCAACGCAGTATCTTCTTCTAGTAGCGAGATAGTCAGTGTTGATGAGATAGTAATCTCACCCGGTTCTGGTACTGTATCTCCACTACCATCCATCTCATTTAGTGAAGAGTTTGACAATCTGGATTCCTGGACTAAATCCGGCGATGATAAGTGGAGTGCTGTATCTACTTGGAGAGAGGGCAGCCCAACCACTGATGGAACCAACAAATTTGCAACTGCCAATGACTGTGATAATACGTGTACCTTGACACTTACAAACCATGTTGACTTGTCCTCACTTGGCTCTTCAAGTTTGGAGATATCACGATTTGTAGACAGGTCCTTAGATGATGATGAGTATATGGGAATCGACATTTATGACGGCTCTAGATGGATAACTATTGACACATGGAGTGAGAATACAGATGAAAATACGGATGATTGGGAGATACAAAGAATAGACTTGTCAGCGTATCTTAATGATGAGTTTAAGATTAGAATAAACGCACAGATGAGCAGTTCTAGCGAAGATGTCGGCATTGATTATATCAGAATAGTTGCTTGAATTACATCTGAAAATAACCAAAGCTCTTCTTAGCCTTGTCCCAAGAGTGTAAAATCAAACATACCTCACGGCAACTTAATATACATAAAATAATACCATTACATAGGCCTCGTAGAAATCATTCATTTTTGACCCGTTTGTGATCAGTTCTGGCTAATTCTGATCTGTCTGAAATGCGGGTTTTACCCCACAATATGAAATCATCTTACACTAGGATGTGCCGTACAATGCTAAACATTATCAGACGATGCAGGATTCCACGTTACCTGCATCCCAAATCCAATCATGCCTGTTCTGTATGGACACACATGATTCTCCTGGTGATTCGCCAGTACGAATCCAAGAGTTACAGAAGGTTGACGCTTGACACGTTTAACCATAGGGGTATAGCTACGTGATTCGCCAGTACGAATCCAGGAGTTACAGAAGGTTGACGCTTGACACGTTTAACCATAGGGGTATAGCTACGTGATTCGCCAGTACGAATCCAGGAGTTACAGAAGGTCTGTCCAGCTGTCAGAGGAATGTGTCGGGATTCGGGAATATCTCGGATTCTCTAAAATTCCTCACTACACAGCGCTGCAAAAGGCAGCTGCAGGACTGGAGGGCAGTTTGCTACACAGGATGTTGCAGGAGTTCATCCCGTACAAAAGAGTCAGGCTGGTTCTGGCAGGAATTGATGGCAGCGGGTTCAGTTGTAGCACTGCGTCATATCACTACACAAAAAGAGCCCGGTTACGCAGAAACTTCCTAAAGATAGTCGTATGTGCAGGCATGAATTCCCAGCTGATCTGCACTGCAATCATACATCATGACATGCAGCACGACAATCCTGATTTTCTGCCATTGCTGTACAAGACAAATGCAGCTGTTGCCCCAGTCGATATTGTGTTAGGCGATATGGGTTTTGATGATGAGAACAATCACGTTGGTGCAAGAAAGACTGGTACGGCTGCTGCAATCATTCCAACTAGATATGCTGATGTTCCAATACGCAGAACAAGTGGAATTCGCAGAAAGGAGATGAAAAGGAACTTTCCAAGGCAGTCGTACTCTCAGAGAAACAAATCTGAGACAATCTTTTTTGTCGTAAAGAGGATGATGTCCGGAGACACAACGTCAAGGAATGATACCGCTCAGGACAATGAAATATTGCTTGGATTGATTGCATGCAATTCTTATCGAGTTACAAAGTTGGGGTTTGTTGTTTTGGCATGGTTTCTACAAGGCCCATGAACAGAAATTGGAGAAGATACAACCATTCACTAGTTAGACGTGGAGAAATCATGTTGTCTTTTGATGCAACGGACTCATGGGATGCAGGACTAAAAGAGATGAATCATAAAAAGGAAAGACGCCGATTTGTCTATTTTGAATCTTTCATGGAAGCCCTAGAGCACTGTCATCTCTGCCTACATCTTCCATTCAGACAAACAGAAGGTCTGATAAAATCACACCTCAAAGAGAAATCAAAAACGCCCACTTGTTCTACAATCTGGAAAAGAGTAAGTTAGGCATCAAGATGAATTCCAAACTAGGAGGAAAAATTGTTATTGCAATGGATAGTTCAGGTGTGAAAGTTGCAGACCGAGGCAGCGGGGGTGGATGAGGCAAAAACGGCGAGGATTCCTCAAAATTTACATTGCAGTAGATGTAAAATCAAAGTAACAGGCCTTGAAATTGCAGATGACAGGTCACATGGTTCAGAACATTTCATGTCTCTAGTTGAGCAGTCAAAACAGTTTGGGTACGATAACTAAGACTCTGGCTGATGGTGCATATGATACCAAAGATGATTTCTCGTATCTATACCACAATGCCTGCAATTAAAACAAGAAAAAATTCATCAGTAGACACTGATTGTTATCCACGACGAAAATCTGTTTTGGCACGACCATTCAATTATGAACTGTGGAAGCACAGCGTGAGCTATGGAGATAGATGGATTGTGGAAGGCGGTATTTTCTGCATTCAAGCCAATGTTTGGTGAGCATGTCGTATCGCATAAAAGAAAAACATGGTTCATGAATTGAAGATGAAAGTTTGTTTGTATAATAAAATGATTGTAATGCAATAATAAAATCAAGATAAGTTCAAACAATCAAGGACTGTTGACGGTTACTTGATGCTAGGAAACACAGCATCTTTTTGGAGTGCTGTAATTCAAAAGAAAAATACTGCTAAAAATATTCCTTCTCAGGAAAGAATATTCATTATGAAACCTGTGAATAAAAAATTACGTATGACTTTTAGTGCCAAAACTCATACTATCCATTATGTTTTAGAAACTCTTAATGTATAATATCTGAATCATTTTTTGGTATATGCTCCACATCTGCTACATCTGGGAATTTTCATTCTAGTTGCAATCATCATTCCACATCCACTGCATTTAACTTCATGTAACTTTGTTTTCTCTTTATAACTTTCAGGAAGTCCTGGTGCCATACTGTTTCTAACAATATTGTTTATTTAAGTATAGTAGTTATACTATACCTTATATATGGGATGGAATATATACTATATATGAAAACAACAAAAACCAGTAACTCCAATGGATTCCGAGTATTTTTTAGAATCTGGACTCGTTGACAAGTTTCTGTTATTGGAGGATGGCAGTTAATGTCTATCTCTAGCATAGAGAAAAAATTAGTATCTATTCAGCAAAAAAAGGATTCAGCAATAATCTCTTTGAAGAATAGTACAAATCAAAAAGCAATTGATGCAGCAATTCGAATCATCAAAAAATGCAATAGAAACACTGCTCAGTTGAAACTGGAACGTGATATGATGGGGGTAGTGGCCTAATGTCTATGCCTTCAAAATATCCTAGTAAATGTAAAAAATGTGGTAAAGAATTTGCTAAAGGAACTACTATTCATAAAATCGATGAAGAGTATTGGTGTAGTGATCCTGATTGTGGAAAATCTAAAGAAACTCCAAAGGATGCAAAGACTGATGATCTATACAATTATGTTAGAAGCATATCCATATCAAGATGTGGTAATTGGCTGAAAATGAAGTCAAAATTGCAGTAGAGACAGCTCCTAAAGGAATGAACTTCAATGCTGAGATTCTACAGTAAGGCGGCAGCAGGAGACAAGAACACCGACAAGAAAGCCAAAGGAATGAACTTCAATGCTGAGATTCTACAGTAAGTGTTCTACAAACAGATGATGGATGCAGCCATTCGCAAATAATCTAGCTTTAAATTACATCTTTTTCTCAATTTTTTAATGAATGTAAAAACTTCTATTGTTTTTCTTCTAGTTCTTGGTGTATCAATACCATTGCTGGCAGAAAACAATGCACACGCAGAAATTCCTATGGAGATTCAGATACTCAAATGGCAAGGCGATGAGTATTGGGATCAAATACAAGATATCAATAAAAAGATCGCAGCAACAAACAGTACCGAAGTCATAGAGTTATATGAGCTTGATTTGGGGATTGCTCAGGCAAATCTAGATCATATAATACAGCAAATGAATGCTACTGGAGTTCCTACAATTGAGGAGCAAATGACAGATAGATTCGAGACTGCCGGTTCTTGTTCTAGTTGTACAAAAACTCTAAAGTTCAAAGGAGCTTACGAGTTTCTGCTCTATGGAATATTTCCCTGGACAAACTATGACAAAAGCTGGACTTATGCTCCTGTGATGGGCAAAACTGTTTACTCTCTCATGGATACAGATTCTGGCCATGATAAGATCGAGCCTTACTATTACTTTAGTGCAACACAAGGACCAATGAGTGCCAAGGTTCAACTTGACTATCTTGCAGAATCTCATGGACATAGTGATCTTGATGACAATGAAAATACATACAAGTTCAAAATTTGGAGCAGTATGTCACCGTTCAAGCTTCCTATGAATCAATTAGGTACTGTTCTTGAGGATACTCATCTGCAATTTGGTGTAAAGCCACTAAAAGTAAGTTAATAACTTACATCCTTTCTTTTTATTTTATTGGAAATCTCTGATATTATATCCAATCTTAAACCGTGTTTTGCATGCAAGGATGGTAAAATTATGATAAATCCAAAAGTGAAAATAAAACTTGATGTTGAATCTGGCACCATGATATATGGAAAATATTCTATTGGAATATGTAACAAATGTGGCGTTGTTGGTTTATTTTCTGATATCTAGTATTCCAAATCCTTTTAATTCTTGCTTTCGTTAGGTATTATGTATGAATGGGTTATGTACAACTCATCTCAAAACTGATCATTTAGTAAAATTTTTACGATCATCCTGATCTAATAATTACCGAATATGACTAATTTTCATGCAATTTCAAGAATTAACTGACAAACAATGGGGCATGATATCACAGCATGTTCCAAAACCTGCCAAGACGGGCAGACCAAGAGATGATGACAGAAGAATCATCAACGGAATAATCTACGTCTTGATATCCGGATGCAGGTGGAGTGAGATGTCGACAAAATATGGTGATGATTCTACTGCAAACAGAAGACTGAACTCTTGGCAGCAAAAAGGAATCTGGAAGAAGATTCTGTCTGGTTTAATCAGAACAGCTCATAGGCAAGGAAAAATCAACCTGCAAAAGATATCCATTGATTCCTCGACAATCCCTGCCAAAAAAGGGGCAACGTAACAGGATATGACGGATTCAAGAAGATTTCAGGCACAAAGATTCATGTCGCAGCGGAACAGACAGGACTGCCAATCTCAACTGTAACTAGTCCCGCAAATGTTCATGACTACAAAACTAATTGATGTGATGGAAGACATTTCGGAATTTTTAGATGACTGTGCCATAAAAGAAACTGTTTCAGCTTATGCAGGCAAGGGATATGACAGTGGCACGATCAGAAATTATCTGAAAAACAGAAACATCGGAGATCGTATTCCATTTGGAAAAAACAGCAATGCTACAACAAAAAATAAATCATACAGAAAATACAGTTCAATTCGACATGTTGTAGAACGATTCCTTGCTTGGCTTAAAGATGGATTCAGAAGAACGGCAATCAGATATGAACGGGTGGCAGAAAACTATCTTGGGCTAGTTAGCATTGCGTCATTTTTGATGTATTGCAGGGTTTTAAGATGAGTTAAATATTATAATTCTATAATATATAGAAAATTGACTTCTGATCGTTATGATAAATCTGAATTAATTTGGACTGATTCTAATTTTTTATGCTTGTTTTGTTATGAGCCTCTTTATTATAATGCAATGACAAAAAAGAAATCTGTACAACTCATCTTAAAACTGACCATTTAGACAATATTTGAAGATCAGTCGGATCTATGAATCATACAAATAGATCAATTCCATGCAATTTCAAGAATTAACAGACAAACAATGGAGTCATCAAATCACATATTCCAAAACCTGCTACTACAGGACGTCCAAGAAGCAATGACCGGATGGTTTTAAATGGAATCATCTACGTTTTGGTATCAGGGTGCAGATGGAGTGAGATGCCAAAAAGATATGGCGATGATTCAACTGTAAACCTGCGATTGAGAAGATGGCAAGATCTTGGAGTATGGAAAAATATTCTCAGAGGGGCAATTGCATCTGCACATAATCAAAACAAAATCAATCTGCAGAAAATATCTGTTGATTCCTCTTCAATTCCTGCCAAAAAAGGGGCAACCTGATTGGTTTGACGGTTTTAAGAGAATTCCAGGCACAAAATTGCATATTGCAACATAACAAAATGGACTGCCAATCTCCATTGTAGTTAGCTCTGCCAACCAGGCATGATTCCACAAAATTCATTGATGTTATGGAAAATATTTCGGAATTTGTAGATGGTGACACACTCAAAGAAATTGCTGCAGTGTATGCAGACAAGGGATATGACAGTACGACCATTAGAAACTATTTGAAAAATAGAAATCTAATTGCATGTATTCCATTTAGAAAGAATAGCAAGTCATCAGAGAACAAATCGCACAAAAAATATAATTCAGTTCGATGCGTTGTGGAGAGATTCTTTGGTTGGCTCAAAAATGGATTTCACAGAACAAGAGTCAGATATGAAAAGAAATGTGAAAACTATCTTGCATTTGTCAGTATTGCATCATTTTTGATGTATTGCATCATTTTTGATGTATTGCAGGGTTTTGAGATGAGTTGGTACACCCGCCCCCGGCACACAGATTTTCTTGTTTTGAAAAAATCACTGAATTTTTAATTCATTAAAACAGCAGATGGGAAAGTAGCTCATTTTACACATTCCAAATGATAGTTTTTCGCATGATTACAAAACCATTGCACAATAATTCTAGAAAAGAAATATCTCAGCAACCCTATTGGTATTATTGGCTTGTGATAAACTGCATTTGATTCTTGTAAATGTAAAACGTTTGCAATAATCCATGCATTATACAGAATCAATGAATAGTAAAAATACAGCAATCGAATCGATTGATTTCTACTAGTTGTTTTTGGTCTGAATCTACCAACACATGCATAACCTGTTTCAATTCCCAGCGTTTCTTGTAATCAGCTGGAATGTTTTGCATATTTTCAGATATTTCCTTTGGTGAAATATTTGTGGCAAATGTAATTAACTCATCTTAAAACCCTGCAATACATCAAAAATGACGCAATGCTAACTAGCCCAAGATAGTTTTCTGCCACCCGTTCATATCTGATTGCCGTTCTTCTGAATCCATCCTTAAGCCAAGCAAGGAATCGTTCTACAACATGTCGAATTGAACTGTATTTTCTGTATGATTTATTTTTTGTTGTGGCACTACTATTTTTCCCAAATGGAATACGATCTCCGATGTTTCTGTTTCTCAGATAATTTCTGATCGTGCCACTGTCATATCCCTTGCCTGCATAAGCTGAAACAGTTTCTTTTATGGCACAGCCATCTAAAAATTCCGAAATGTCTTCCATCACATCAATTAGTTTTGTAGTCATGAACATTTGCGGGACTAGTTACAATTGAAACTGGCAGTCCTGTCTGTTCCGCTGCGACATGAATTTTCGTGCCCGTAATTCTCCTGAATCAGTCGTATCCTGTCACGCCGCCCCTTTTTTATTGCTAATTGATGAAGAATCCACAGGTATTTTTTGTAAATTAATCTTGCCGGATTTACGTGCTGTCCTGATTGCATGTCTCAAAATCTTTTCCCACACGCCAATCCCTTGCCGTCTTCTTAATCTGAGGTCTGCAGTAGAGTCATCACCGTATTTTTTTGGCATCTCACTCCACCTGCATCCCGAAATCAAAACGTAGATGATTCCGTTTAGCATCATCCTGTCATTACTTCTCGGACGTCCTGTGCGTGCTGGTTTTGGAATGCGTCGTTTTATGATATCCCTTGTTTGTCTGTTAATTCCTGAAATTGCATGGAGTTATTCTAATTTGTATTACTCGTGGATCTGATTGATCCCCAAATGCTGTCTAAATTGTCAGTTTTAAGATAAGTTGAATGTGTCAATTCTCTTATCTGCAGAGTTTTACTAATTCATCAAAACAAAATCCATGATCTGGAATGCATCCCATCATCAGAAACCCTGGTAAGTATAATCCTGTGAAAGGATTCTTGAATAAATTATTCTATTCATTAATCGTGGAGTCACATTAAGAAGCGTATTTGCAAATGAGGTAAAGTCACGTTGGATTTCCTCATAATTATCTGAATGTCGTAGTTTAGCTTTTGGTCTTTCTCCCCATGTATTTGCATTGATTTGCAATGTGTCAAAATACGCAGCAATCAAAAGCAAGAATTTCTTTTCCTCTAAATATCTTGGAGCAGAGGTAGCAACAAAGGTCATAATTGAAGGCGGAATGTGTAGTATTTCACCATTATTTTCAAAAAACAATGGAAATAGCCTTTCTATGGCATTAGAGATTTTTTTTGGAAGATCCTTCTCCCAACCTAATATACTCTCAAAAAATCTAGGATTGCTTTGAATTAGTTTGATAGTTTTAAATTCGAGATCACTGATGGTAGTAATTTTTGTTGGACTTGAATAATCCTCAATGTCTTGCATTAGTCGAGACATGATCAAAGATACTACTGTTTCTAAATTCTCAGGGCCTACTTTCTCCCCAATCTGTCCAATCATTACCATACCTTTTCTTTTCTTCCTTGTTCCAATTTGCACAAGCACACCATTAACAACATCTTGTTCCTTCAACGAATCTGCAATGTGCTCTAACAAAAATATCCCCTTTGATGGTTGTGTAACAATTTGCATACCATCATCACTAATCATCAAGACTTTGACAAATCTTCCACGAATTGTATTTCCCAAGAGTGTCCTTGTTTCAGTCCGGTTTTTAATCTCCAAAATCTTGACCAAGGTTTTTCTAAGAATTAGAATTTCATGTACTTTTGATGTTGAGGCATATATCAGATTGTTAATACAGGAACCATCCTGCTGCATTGGGAAATTCACTGTACAACTCTTTGAGACGACCTGAACTTGTTGTAAGTGTAGAGCAGAAAAAACTGTTTTGCTAAAATACCTTTTTGAACCACGCTTTTAGGTTTTCGGCAAGAGAAAGATTGATCGGTTCTGTTAAGTTCTAGTCACTTGAACTGTAATTTAGGAACTGGCAAGTTCCTTTGTAACAGTTTATGTAACATCTTAGAGACCTACTCGTAATCCCTGTTCAGTGAGGCGTTTTGGATTATGGTCTTCCACTTGTTGTCACCGTCTACCTTGATCAAAGCAGCTTCAGAGGGCGTAACATCACCGCCTAGACCGCCATGTTCCTTTGAGAAATTATACCACAACTTCAACCCTGCAATTAATGGTGTATTTTTTTTCTTTAATCCTCTAAATACTTTCTCTCTATCTCTTATCTCACCGTTCAATCTCTCCATAATGTTGTTTGTAGGGTGAATCTTTCCACTTGTTCTTTTGCTGTTTATTCCGACATTAAACGCATGGTACGTCTCTTTTCCAAACACTCTCTTTGCAGATTTTGCATAGGCTGGAAGTCCGTCTGTGATAAATGCCCTGAATGTCTTTTGTGTCATGTTGACAGTGGACACCAGAAGCTTGTCTGCCTGATGTTGGAACTTTGTATCTGCCATCTCGCCAATCAGCCAGAATCGGGTTTCATCATCCATCGTACTAAACAGATAATTCATTTTTCCTGAAACTCGGATAAATGCCTCATCAGCTCTTATCCAGTCCCCGACCCTTGGCACAATCTTATCAACATATTCAGAACCTAATTTGGAATACTGGGCAACCCATCTGTATATTGTCATATGAGATATTTTGATTCCCATCCTTCTGTACTGTCTAGAAATATCCCTTACACTCATTCCTGAGAAATACATCTCCAAAGATCCTGTGATGGCACTCATCATTTTGTTTTCTCTCAAATCCAAAGTTTGTTGTAAATCTTTTCTTGCAGTCCTTGCACTTGAATATCTGCAAGTTGCCTGACTTGTTTTTCTTGATTCCTTTCTTGATTATCTTGCCCGAATCACAAAACTTGCATAATTGTAACTTTGAACGTTCCATAATTCTAAATGTATTGTTTCGATAACATTTGTTTTGCCTGATAATTTCCAGAACTATCTTGATGTGCTTGCAGTCTGCTTTTCTGCATATGTGATCCTTACATTGACACTTCAAACCATTTTCAGTCTTGGATACAGTATAGAATTTATCTGGATTAGACTGTGACCTTACCTTGAAAGTGTCTGAATCAATCTGTGAGCAATGACCTTTTGTTTCCATCATGGAATGAGCTTTTCGTTTTCTTTGATTCGTTTCTTACCTTTTAGGTATAGTGTATACTACATATAAGTATAGCTCAATCCTAAAAGTTTATTATATATAGTGGATTAAACATAGTGTAATAAAATATGGCTAAAGTGAAGCTAGACGGGTATCAATGTGAAAGATGTGAGCATACTTGGGCTCCAAGAGAGACAACACAAGGAGAGCCCATAATTTGTCCTAGCTGCAAGAGTCCATACTGGAACAGGCCACGATCAAAGAAAACCAAAAAAGGAGGTACAAAAAAATGATGATCAACTCATCTCAAAACCCTGCAATACATCAAAAATGACGCAATACTGACAAACGCAAGATAGTTTTCACATCTCCTTTCATATCTGATTCTTGTCCTGTGAAATCCATTTTTGAGCCAACCAAAGAATCTCTCCACAACGTATCGAACCGAATTATATTTTTTGTGCGATTTGTTCTCCGATGATTTGCTATTCTTTCTAAACGGAATACATGCAATTAGATTTCTATTTTTCAAATAGCTTCTAATGGCCGTACTGTCATATCCCTTGTCAGCATAAACTGAGGCAATCTGTTTGATGGTGCCATCATCATCCATAAACTCTGAAATGCTTTCCATGACATCTACAAACTTTGTACTGTCATGAACATTTGCAGGACTGGTCCTGATTGAGATTGGAAATCCGTTCTGCTCTACGGCAACGTGAATCTTTGTGCCTGAAATCCTCTTGAATCCGTCATATCCTGTTACGCTGCCCCCTTTTTGGCAGGGATTGTCGAGGAGTCAACGGATATCATCTTTTGCAGGCTGATTTTTCCTTGCTTATGAGCTGTTTTGATTAAACCGGATAGGATCCTCTTCCAGACTCCTTTTTGCTGCCAAGAGTTCAGTCTTCTGTTTGCAGTAGAATCATCACCATATTTTGTTGGCATCTCGCTCCACCTGCATCCGGATATCAAGACGTAGATTATTCCGTTGATGATTCTTCTGTCATCGTCTCTTGGCCTGCCCGTCTTGGCAGGTTTTGGAATGTGTGGCTTTATCATGTTCCATTGTTTGTCAGTTAGTTCTTGAAATTGCATGAAAATTAGTCATGTTCGGTAATTATTAGATCAGGATGATCGTAAAAATTTCACTAAATGATCAGTTTTGAGATGAGTTGGATATTGAAAAAAGAACCCAAGTCCCCGTTAAGATATGCAGGTGGAAAATCAAGAGGGGTTTCCAAGATTTCAAATTTTATTCCGGAAGATACAAAAATAGTATACTCTCCATTTTTGGGAGGAGGCTCAGTTGAGCTTGCGTGTGCCAATAACGGAATCTTTGTTTATGGATATGACAATTTTAAACCTCTTGTAGAGTTTTGGCAATGCCTCCTAAATGACAGAATCAAATTATCCAAGATTATCAAAGAATATTACCCTTTACCCAAAACGAAATTTTACGAGTTGCAAAAATCACAAGGGAAGTTCAACTCAAAATATGAGAGAGCGGCAATATTTTATGTGTTGAATCGAGCTTCATTTTCAGGAACCACCCTGTCAGGTGGAATGTCACCGAATCATCCCAGATTCACCATATCATCCATTGACAGAATACGAAACTTTCAGATAGAGAATCTCTCTGTAGAGCATGCAGATTTTAAAGAATCAATACCGATGGCTAAAAAACATCTCCTGTATCTAGACCCGCCTTATATGTTAGAACAAAGGCTCTATGGAAATAACGGAGACTTGCATAACGGATTTGACCATGAGGGATTATCAAAGATTCTCAAGAAAAGAGAGAACTGGATTTTGTCTTACAATGATTCAGATGAGATTCATGAGATGTATGAGGGTTACACGTTTTACTATCCAGAATGGAAATATGGAATGTCAAATGATAAAAATTCAAGAGAGGTATTGATTTTCAGCGATGATTTGCCAGAAAAAAATAACCTTACATGACTACTCAGACGCAATCAGGAAAAGCCTTTGAATATGCTTTGTTGGTTGAAATTTATGACAATATAAACAACGGTCAAAGAGTTACAATAAAAAAAGATAACGCATACAATAACGCCAAGAAATCTTTTGAATCATATCCTGATACAGAACAAGAAAAATACTCCAAAGCTGCTAATGCAGCTATCAAACATATTGTCACACTGGAACCAAGACTAGAAAATCCCATAAATAGTGAAGAGATAACAATATCCATTCAGTCTGATCAGAGAGGAGTAGAAGGAGACATTAGAGATGTCTTGATGGTAAGAGTTGAAAATAGTTGGGAGATTGGGTTTTCTGCTAAAAATGAGAACAGTGCAGTAAAACACTCTAGATTATCAGACCGAATTGATTTTGGTGAGAAGTGGCTTGGGCTGAACTGTTCACAAGAGTATATGGATTCAGTAGGCAAAATTTTTGGGAGTGTCCGAGACATGATTCAAGAAAACCTAGCTAAAAATCATGCTCTGTTATGGAGTGAAATACCAAACAAGATAGACGGGTTTTACGTTCCATTATTGGATTCATTTGAAAATGAAATATGCAAACTAGTTTCATTAAATGAGAATGTTCCTTCATTACTGTTAGAGTATCTTCTAGGAAAAAATGACTTTTACAAGATAATGAAGTACAGTCAAATTGTAACCATTCAAGGATACAATCTCCATGAGACCCTAAACAAACCCTCAAACTCTATTAATCCTCAAAACAGAGTGTCCAAACTGAAACTTCCTACACGCATAATAGACGTTCAAAGAAGTGGCAACAACAAAACCATAATCACTTTTGATAGTGGGTGGCAAATCTCATTTAGAATCCACAATGCAAGCTCAAGGCTGAGCCTTCCCTAAAATTTGATGTCCGATTGGAAGGTGTGCCACCATCACTCTATTCTCACAATGAGTTGTGGTAAAGGTTAAAACTATTGCCATAATGCGTATGGTATGGGTAGATCATCTATAATAAGCAATAAGGTGAAAAGAGAGTTTTCAAAGAAAAACACGCTGACATTAGATGAACTTTATCAAACACTATCAAAAGATACGGCTTTGGAATATGTTATGCCTCATTTAAAACACAGAATACGAAGTTGCCTTTATGCTCTTAAAAAACAAGGAATTATAGAGCTAGTTGACAAGGCGACTTATCAGTTAAGATAAGGTCTCTAAGATGTTACAGAACCGATCATCCGTAGTTTTTTATATTATCAACTCATCCTAAAACCCTCCAATACATCATGATTGATGCCAGGCATGCAAATCCCAAATAATTATCACAGTTCTTTTCGTATCTGATTGCCGTTCTGTGAAAGCCACACCTGAGCCATGCGAAGAATCTCTCAACGACAAACCTTGTCTTGCCATGATGTCTTTGATTCCTGTTTTGTGCAATGCTCTTTGAGTTCCTTTTGTACGGGATGCAACAGTCAATTTCGCAACATCTGAGATAATTCCTAATTTGTTTCGCATCGTGCCCCTTATCAGCATATGCAGAGATAGTCATCTGCATCAGGCTGTTATCTGCAAATTCCGAAATGTTTTCCATGACATCAATGAATTTTGTGCTGTCATGTTGGTTTGCAGGACTGGTCCTAATCGAAATTGGCAAGCCGTTTTGCTCTACGGCAACATGTATTTTTGTGCCTGAAATCTTCTTGAATCCGTCATATCCTATTTTATCCCCCCTTTTTTGGCAGCAATCGATGAGGAGCCAATTGAAATTTTTTGGAGGTCAATCCTGCCTTGCTTGTGTGCGGATTTTATTAGTTTGGAGAGAATTTTCTTCCATATTCCTTTTTGTTGTAGCTCTTGGAATCGAAGATGTGCAGTGGATTTTGAGCCGTACTTGCCTGGCATGTCTGCCCATCTGCATCCGGTAGTTAAGACAAACAACATTCCGTTTACAGTTGTCCTGTCATCACATCTTGGACGTCCTGTTTTGGCAGGTTTTGGTAATTGCGGCGCAATGGTACTCCATTGGGCATCTGAGATTTCCTTGTGAATCATGAAAAACGTTTCAGCAATGTTTTCTTGGATCTGTATTGTCATGAATAATTTACTAAATGATCTGTTTTAGGATCAGTTATATGACAATTTAAAATCTGATAATGAAAAAGGTGCAATTTCTAAGTGTGGTTTTTTCTCTGATATTGTTTGCTGGAGTTACAACAGGTGCTACTGCATTTGCTGAACCAGGAAAATACAATCATGCTGAAAGACTAGATGCATATTGTGACATGTCAGCTGAAGAACAAGCAGAATTAATTGCTAAACACAGCAAATCTGAGGACAAAGTTGCAAAAATGAATGAATACTGTTCTTTAGACGATGAAGGACGTGCAGCATTCATTGAAGAGCACAAAAAAGCATACAAAAATCATGGTGACAAAAAACATCGTGGTGACATGACTAAGAAATTAGATGCATATTGTGACATGTCAGCTGAAGAACAAGCAGAATTAATTGCTAAACACAGCAAATCTGAGGACAAAGTTGCAAAAATGAATGAATACTGTTCTTTAGACGATGAAGGACGTGCAGCATTCATTGAAGAGCACAAAAAAGCATACAAAAATCATGGTGACAAAAAAATGCATAAAGAAATAAAAAAATATGCCAAGAACTTATCTTCTGAAGATAGATCTGGATTAAAATCTGATCTAAGAGAACTAAAAGCTGAGTTTAAAGAACTTAAATCACAATTAGCCGAAAATGGTTCTCTAAATGCAGAAGAAAAACGTGATCTTAGAATGCAATTTATTGAAAAAGCAAGAGCAATTCAATTGTCTTGGATTACTCCACAGAATTAGATTTTTCTAATTTTTCTTTTTGTTATTTTCAACTGATCCCAAAACCAACCATTTAGACAATTTCTGATGATCATCTGGATCCATTCATTGCCAAATCCAATACATTTTCATGAAATTTCAAGAACCCACAGATTCACAATGCAATGCAATCATGCCATACCTGCCAAAACCTGTAACAACTGGAAGGCCAAGAAATGATTCCCTTTGGAGCAAATTGAGGGTTTACAAAATCTTCCCACCAACTGTCTATGGTATTTCTTATATCTTGAATAGATTTTGAAGTTAAAATGGACATTGTAACACGAACAAAATTGTATCCGTCTTTTGATTTTCCAATTACTTCAAAATCAGGATTTTTCTTTAATTGAATTTGATTGGTACGTTCAAAACTAGATTTTGGAATTGACTGTAATTCAGAAATTGTTTTCTTTGTTTTTACAATCCAAGTGACAGCTTTTTCATAAGAATATTTTGTTGTGTTTTGAGGAAATGAAAGAATATTTTTACAGACAGGACAATCTTGGATCTGTGCAGGATCACCATTTGGAGATTCGTGATATGAGCGATTTTTCAGTTGACTCCTGGTTCATCGCCATCTCTGCAATCATCTTTTGACAATAGTCTTCTGTAAGCTATTACAAACATTGTGATTCCAAGATAGGCCTCAGTTTTGCCACCACCCGTAGGAAACCATAAAACATCTACAAGATCTTGCATTGTTTTGTCGATTCCAGCTACGCCACGAAGTGATTGTAAAATGAATGCAAGTTGAAATTTCATCCATTCTAGATTTTCGCCTTTCTCATTCATTCTCTTTTCAGTCATTACAGAGTTCATAAAGCAAAAGGCAAGACGTGCTCGCTCATCTGAGCATACAAATTCTCTCCCTTTCTTAATTTCAGATAAAGATTCTTCACATGACTTTAAATTTTTTATTCCAAGTTCTTTTTGCTCTGGTGAGAATTCCGTTGAATTTGTAAGAAATTTCCTTTGAAGTTCTATCCATCGGGAATATTTTTCCTCAATTGGCAGGAAATAATCTTTAATCGAATCTGCATTCCATTGCTTTGAAAGATATTCTGCATCATAACGCTGTGATGACGGTTCAGGTTGAAGAATGGAATATGGTGGGAGATAATCAGTTCTAACATCAGGACATGTAAAATCATCTAGGACAGATTGTGGAATTAATCCACAATCTCTGTCAGACCAAGTAAATTTTCTAAATTCAGCATCATGTTCCTCAGGATCCACCTCTTTCCATACTGCTCCACATTGAAATCCACGTGCTTTTGTTCGTCTTTGTGAGTAAAGCAAAGAGTATTCGACATTCTTGTCATCAGAACCCCCAAGATACTCAACTGAAGAATCAGAGTCGACATTTACTCGGATTTGAGGTTGAAAAACTCGATGGATTTCATCCTGTCTCTTTGGATTTCCATTGCTATCCTTATCATTAAAAGGAGTTTTGTTAACAAGGAAAACTTGTACGGTCCACTTGCTTTCAGATTTTGTTGCCCTGAGATGTAATTCCACTCCACGCATAGTTACAGCATTTCCTGAACTATCATCAAGATCGATTTTCTTGTCGTTGGTCTCAAAGGATTTTACATTAATCCAATTCGTTAGGTAATAGTTTGGTCTTCTTTCAAAAACTTTTAAATTTGTGGGAATTTTATCTGAATAAACATATCTGCCCCAGGTATTACAAATCTTGATTTTGGGATCTGAACCACTGACAACAAAAGACAATCCTAAAGTAAAAGAGCCATCAAGATCCAATTCAGTATCAGGCCATACAACATCGCTTTCTTGTATTGATTCTATGTATTCCGGAGATTTGGATTTAGGCTGTTCAAAGTTTTGCTCAAAAGGATCAGTTATTAGTTTGTCATCAATGTTCTCAGACTTGAAGCAAGAAGTCAAGATACCAACTTGATATTTTGTAAAAGGATGTTCAATTATCTCATTTGGCCCATTATTAGGTCCAAAAAGATTACGATAAAGAGCCTTTACAAGATGTGTTCGAATCATGGGTATTACCTAAATTATGTCAATATGTGATAAACATTTTGGCAATATTCAATTTAATGACTGTAACTGATCAAGAATATTGTGAAAGTCAGCAGATTTTTCTTTGTGAACCATCTCCAAAACAGTGTTTAACGTCATGTCCGATATTCCATCATGTCTGGAATCTAAATCTATGATTACATCATTATGAATCTGACGAGTCTCGTGTACACTGGGAATGCGTCTGCCTGTTCTCTCATCAAACATCATCATTGGAACGATCTCCAAACAATCTTTTGATTGGGTTTTAAGGCAAGTGATCTTATCTTCTGTTTTGTAGCAGAAGGTTTACGGATTGTCCGGTCTACAATCTTTCGTATTTTAGATTTTTTTAATTTAATTTTATCAGAGGGCAGGATGTCCGGATTGACTACTTTGGTATCACACATGATAGCAGCTCTTTCTAGTCCCTTATCACAGGTTACTAGGGTAGTTTTAGTCGCTCTGGTATATGCTAAAATACGATCATCGCCGTAATGCAGGGTTGGACATTTAGTTTGCAAGTAAGATGCATCACAATCCATCTCATCAGTGACGTCACCAAAAACAATCTTTGATCCAATTGATTCTTTGATTTGCTGAGTTACAGAATTTATTGTAACACCTAATCGGTTTACTTCCTTTAAAATCTGTGAGTTTAGATGTATTGTGGAATTTTCAAAGTTTATTCTACAAAATAACATGTTGCCAACATTTGGATTTTCATAAATCTTGATTACTACGTTTGTATCAAAGGTGTAGTTATGTTTGTCTGACTCATTTGCCATATCAAGTAATAGGTATTAATCTATATAAGTATATCTTTATGTCTAATATAAGGTCATCATACTAAACATAACTTGGATCTATATATGGTAATTTTATACCTAATTTGGTAAAATAATCTGATCTATTTTGGTAAAAAGCTATTTTCATCTTTATACATAATATTTTATAGTAAACATCTAGAGTAAATATACATGAAGAAGAAAATTCGTTATGATGTAATGAACAAACATGCAGCAAGAATAAGAGAACTAGTAGAGAATGAAAGATATAGAGACTCTGATGTTTTTATCGATACTGCAGTCAATATTTTGCTAACTTGGGAAAGTGACCATCCAGAAGATACCATGAGAATTATGCAATTAATGATGCCTTTTACACCCGCTCAAGAAAAATTCATGAAACAAGTGATGAAAGATCAAGAAAGAGAAAAGCATTTTGGAAAAGGTGAGCATGAAGAGACAATAGAAGAATTGGAAAAACAAAAGGCACTTGAGATTTCAGATCATGATCACATAAGATTGCAAGGTAATATTGACAATACTTCAAAATTCATAGCCCAATTAGAAATTTCAAAACCAAACAACGTATACGAGTACAACGGACATCCATTACTGTTTAGATTCTATAGCAGATTTCTTCCAGTAAAAATAGTGATGGCGGTATTGGCAAATATTTTGTATGAGAAAAACCAGACTAAAGTGAAGCTAACGGATTTCAGGACAGCAGCTTATGATATTGCTGAAGAAATTTCTAGTCATCTTACAGGTATAGAAAAACAAAACAGCGTTCCAAGAAATAAGAAAATTTCCACAGGATTGCCTAAAAAAGGAAAAGAAGATGAAGATATAGAAAAAATAGCACAAGCTCAAAAGAGATTCAAAGATCAATATGTTGGAAAAATACGAAAAGACCGAGAAACAGGAGAGGAGTTTGTAGAAGGAGCTCCGGGAGCGTTAGGATTGATTTATCTTTTTGAAGAAAACGGAGAAAAATTTGTTTCAATGACAGAAAAAGGAAGAAGGTTTGCTTTGATGTATAACCCAATAGTTAGTGGAAACTACAAAGAAAATGCGATTACAAAGGAAGAGTCAAAGTTTATCCTAAACGATCTTATTCCAGATATTGAGTTAGAAAAGCAATTCATAGATGCAGCACTAAATACCATTAAAACACACAAGGGAAAAGAGAGAATTACAGATGTATTGGATGAGGAATTTCTTAAAACATTCAAAGAATACGAGGCTAAAAATCCAAAAAAGGTTGCAGATCATGCTTTGAATAATCTTCTAACCCTTGCAGACGATATAACAAGAAAGAGAATTGTGGGGTGGAGGGTTGCCACCATGGGAAGAATATCCGAATTAAGAATAGTCAACTGGGAATTCAATTCCAGTGGTGAATCAGAATACGCATTTGTATAATGAGTGAGAAAATCAACGGATCTTTTTGAAAAAGAACCAACTCATTCATGTAACAGTTTAACAATAAAGCAGATGCAGAAACCAAAGAAGGGTGTCTGATTGTTGTTCTGAAATAAAAAAACAATTTGAGTTAACTGCTCAACATAATGCTACATTACAAGACAAAAATGTCTGTAATGGATGAGTCAACTAGTAAAGAAATTGTTCTGGTAAAACACGAATCTGAGAGAAAAATAATGACGGAAGGAATTCTTGATCGACAATCTAAAATTAAGATTAATGATTCTAAATTGTCACAACTCTCTCCATAATCATTATTCTATCACGGAAACTGTTGTAGATGATTTTGTTGATCCCAAAGGACCTATCTGATAAAGGATTCAAACATAACTGAGACATGGACATATTCTCCAACAAAAATCATCCAAACAGTTTCTTAACAGCAAGGCATTCTCTTTACCTGTCTTGGATTTTTCGCACCTGTTACATAGTTGTAGGCTGTCATCTGGACACTGACACACAGACCAGCACAAATGATCTGGCATTACATTCCCTTTATCGACATCATCCTGATGCTAAACGTATCCTTGGGATGCTCAAAGAGTGGGCTCAGTTGGGATCTTTTTGTTTCGGTCAGGTGAGATTATTGGACTCTTGATGTAAAAAATTTGAGAAACCAATCAAGAGCTTGAATTACCAAGTCTAGTTTATTTATCGTCCCAAGAATTTTGCAAGACGGCATCAAACAGTTATGGTTCCGTGCTGATTTACAGATACCACGTTGTCATGCCATCTTTTGTGATACTCGTCATTTAGGGTGTGAATTGGGACTAGTCTTTTGGCATCAGAGCCATCAATGATTTTTTTCATCTGAGTTCCGTCCCCGAGGTTGGTTCTGGCAGGAATTGATGGCAGTGGATTCAGTTACAGTACTGCATCATGCTATTACACAAAAAGAGTCCGGTTACGCAGAAACTTCCTAAAGGCAGTCGTATGTGCAGACATGAATTCCCAGCTGATCCAGATAGAGGTGAGAAATTCACATGGGAGATGAAGGCAGTCGTATGTGCAGACATGAATTCCCAGCTGATCTGCACTGCAATTATACATCATGACATGCAGCACGATAATCCTGATTTTCTGCCATTGTTGTACAAAACAAATGCAGCTGTTGCCCAGTCGACATTGTGTTAGGCGATATGGGTTTTGATGATGAGAACAATCACGTTGGTGCAAGAAAGACTGGTACGGCTGCAATCATTCCAACTAGAATGCTGATGTTCCAATACACAGAACAAGTGGAATTCGCAGAAAGGAGATGAAAAGGAACTTTCCAAGGCAGTTGTATTCTCAGGGAAACAGATCTGAGACAATCAGTCTTTTTTCTTGTAAAGGGAAATGATGTCCGGAGACACAACGTCAAGGAATGGTACCGCTCAGGACAATGAAATGTTGCTTGGATTGATTGCATGCAATTCTTATCGAGTTGCAAAGTTAGAGTCTGTTGTTTTGGCATGGTTTCTACAAGGCCAAAAACAGATGTTATTGTAATTATGCCGGGAATTAATACATACCGTATTGCATTTAAGATAAACCCTGAATCATTTGACATGAAATCTGAAAGTATCAGGTATAGAACCTGTCCCAAAACTAGAAAGCAGCAAAATATAGGTTCAGTTTTTCAGCGCTCTTTTGGTCACAAAACTGTTGAAATTACGGTAAAAATCAGGGTTGAAATGAGTTTGATAATTGTTTTGGAAGCTTATTCACACATATTCATCCATCCCCAAAACATGGAACGTATTTCTTCATCACTATAAAAGGCCCCTCCATCAAGACCGTATGTGCCTAAAATGCCCTCATAATGAAAATCAAATTCTTCTTGGGTTGTATTTAGAGTTAACAAAGAATGATAGTCATCATCATATTGCTGTTTTTGTTCCATTGGTAAATGATGGTATCTTTTTCCAAGAGAATCTCTGATTTTTAGATATTCTTTTTCAACATCACAATAATTTTCTGGTGGAAACAAAACTGGCGACGATACAATACCAACTACAAATACTGCAAGAATCACATTAGCACCTATACTAGCACCTAATCCTAGAATTAATGATGTTTTCAATACTTTAAGATTCATTTTGGATTATTCAATTTGAATTTAAAAAAGGAGATCAGGATTGTTGAACCCATTTTGTTGCATCAGATTCTACAATGTAAGTTATAACTCCGCAATCGCCACTACCACAATCTTCACCAGTGGTTAGATATTCATCAAAACTGGCATTTCCTAAACCTTGAGCAGATGTGGATGCTGAATCATAACCAATAGTAATTTCTCCATCAACATTGTTAAGGGCATTACTGTCAGGTGATTGAGATGTAGATTCTACAGCTAAACCAGGTTGATTGTATCTGTGTTTTCCGCCTGGAATGACATCTAGAGTGATTGTTCCAGTCTTGGTTTCAGATTTAGCAAAAACACATGTTGTAGAATCACAACTGTATGCATTTACTTTGGCAGTGACTGTATGCTCCTTGTCGACTTTAACCCATCCACTTGCTTCAGCACATGGTAAAAAGAAAGTACATTCCATAGGCTCACCAGTGACGGGATCTATGCCTTGATTCTTTTCAAACTCTCTGATTGCCTCTAGCTGCTCAGGAGTGGTTCTTGGAAGATCTGCATTTGAATATAATATATCAGAATCACAGTCTGGTTCATACATACAAACTGCTGCACCAGTTATGTTCATCCAATAGTGTGAGTCAGTTTCAGTTAGTGCTGTTGGAACATTTCCATGCTGGGCCATTGTATTAAGTGACTTTACCATCATTTTGGCAAATGTTTTGAGCTCTGCATCTCCTACAATATATGAAATCCTTTTATTGATTTCACGTTTTGTGTCAGGAGCTGGATATGTAGCAGATGCCCATTCATGGTACTTTGCTACAGGTGCAGTTGCATCATATTCGCCATTGATCTTTTGTTTGGCAACAAACAATGAGACAAGTTCGTGTCCAATTCCTCTTTTGCCAATGATGGATTCAAAGTTGTGCTGTTTTATCTGTTCTTTTACCATCTTTTTGTTCCATCCATTCTTTGGCAGGTCTGCACTCACATAAGATTCAATCTCTGATTGTGCTTTTTCAAATTCTTCTTGGTTAGAATAGTGGGATTGCCATTTCTCTCCAATTCGTTTGATTATCTTGTTGGTAGAAATTGTCTTTTCAGATTTGGAAACATCAGCTAATTTTTGATACAAAGTGTCAATCCTCTCTTCAAGATTACTGATTCGTTGTTCGAGTCTGTCAATTGTTTTGGGATTATCCTCTGTTTTTAATTCAGATTTTTTCTGTTCAAGTATTGCTTCTTTGTCTGATATTTTTTGTTCTATCTTTGCTACTCTTGGATTTACATCATCTTCTTGTGCATGTGCCAGATTCATTGATGAAAATGGCAGAACCATTGCAGTGAGTAATGATGCAAACAGTATTGTCTTTGCGTCTTTTGAAACGTTATATTTTGTCATTATAACGCAGTTATGCAGATAGGTATTAAATGTTGCCTGACAGCCTGCTGCATGGTTCTATAGTTCAAGTGTTAGATAATCGAATAATTTAGTCACTTTGACTTCATCTGAATTCAGCACATTGGTTATGGATTCTCGCATATCTTTGCAATCTGCAAAATATCGGTTTGCATTACTCTTCTTGATGTCCTTCCATTGTATTTCAATTGGGTTGAGTTCCGGCGTATACGCAGGAAAATACCTGATAATGACATTGCCCCCCTTTGATTCTTTTAGGAATTTCTTCACACGATTGCTCTTGTGGTATGTAGCAACATTGTCTGCAAACAGTAGCAACAGCAACAACAGTCTCAGACCGTATTGCTTTTGCAGGGATTCTACAAAATCCAAAAAGCAATCAGTGTTTGCCTTGTCATAAAACTTGCAGCAAAAGACATGATCTCCCAATGCACCAAAAGAATGAAATTTCTCTCTCTTGTGTAGTGGGTTGCAGTCTGGGTATTTTTTCCCTTTAGATACCAGCCCTTCCTTATGTTTGGCACTATTCTGTGCGATGACTCATCCAAGCAAAACGTGGCGCAGTAAGGTTGACGTATTTTTTGATACTCCTTTTTGCGTTTTTTTAAAAATTGGCTCAAAATAAAAACACTTTTTCATCATTTTATCGTATTCAGGATCATCCGTAGCACATTCAAATTCTCCAACAATGAAATCATTAAATTCTCGTTTTCTATACCTGTTAGAAAAATGAAATCTAGGTTGATATATCTTGTTGACATTCTCTTTTAGGATTTTTTTAGTGAAATCTTGAATTTCTTTTTTTGTAAGAAGTTTTGGTTCAAAAATAATTTTTTCTGGATGCAATAAATCTCCCAAATATCTTAACAGAGTATTCCTATGTTCAACTTATCCTAAAACCCTCCAATACATCATCATACATGCCGGATACGCAAATCCAGGACAGATAGTTGCCACATCTCCTTTCGCATCGGACTGCCGTCCCGTGAAGACCGCACTTGAGCCACGCAAGGAATCGCCCTGCAACGAATCCTGTCTTGCCATGATGTCTTTGGTTCTTGTTTCGTGCGATGTCCTTTGAGTTCTTTTTGTATGGAATGCGGCAGTTGGTTCCATGACATCCCAAACGGCCTCTGATGCATTTTCCATCGCATCCCTTCTCTGCATATGCAGAGACAACTGCATGCATCACGCTATCATCTGCAAATTCTGAGATGTCTTGTACCACGCCAATGAACTTGGCACTGTCGTGCTGATTTGCAGGACCGGCTCTAATTGGTATTGGCAGACCTGCTTTATCTGCTGCGACACGAATCTTTGCGCCCAGAATTGTATCGTGGCCAGAGGCCACAACCTTGAAACCGTCATATCCTACGCCGCCCCTTTTTTGGCGGCAATTGGTGGGGAATCAGCTGAAATCTTTTGGAGGCTGGCTTTTTTCTTGCCTGTAGGCCGATTTGATCAAAGCCGGACGGGATCTTTTTCCAGATTCCCTTCTTTTGCAGTTCCTGAAATCCGAGACGCGCAGTGGACTTTGAGCCATACTTTTTTTGGCATCTCCTCCCACCTGCACCTGACAGCCAGGACAAACAGGATTCCGTTGATTGCAGTACGCCCACTTTATTGACGGCAGTGACAGTGACATCACAGGCACAGGACAAACAGGATTCCGTTGATTGCAGTACGCCCACCGCATCGCGGCCTTCCCATCTTGGCAGGTTTTGGCAGATATGGCGCTATTATATTCCACGGGAATAAGTCATTTCCTTACGAATCATGAAGGATGCATGCATGTCGCCATTGTTGGATCTGCATTGTCACGAATAATTTACAAAATGATCGGTTTTAGGATGAGTTGATTGTTTTACTTTGCAGATATTCCGATATAGTCAACGCCAACGTCTTCGTTTGACCTACTCTGCTTTGTCTCTAGTTTTATTTTAAAATTACTTTCTATGTTACTATTTCATCTAGACGATCTTCTTCTTGGGCTCGTTTAATCTCCATTGCTATTCTTCTGCCAACGCCAAATGTTTTTCCGTATTGATATTTTGTATAAGGACTTGTTGTTGCAACTATTGGGTTTCCTGGAGATCTTAATGATACATCATATACGATTAATTCTAAATCTTTTGTAATTACACTTTGTAGTGAAAATGGCCCAATAATTCCTGGTGCATATTCTTTTTTGACAGATGCTACAAACTTGTCTCCCATCTTTATTACTTTTTCAAGTAATGATTCTCTAATACTTGCAGGTGTATGGCCTACTTCTATATTTTGTAAATCTATATCGATATCTAATTGTTGTTTTGCAGGTAGTGAATTGTAATCATGAATGTTTGTTTGCAATCTTCTTTCAATTCCAATAAAATCTACTTGGTTTGAAATTGGCGTATGGAAGAAATTAAAATTCATGTATGTTCCAATTGCTAATTCTTCTATACTTGCTTTCTCTAAATCTTTTCTTGCAATAACTCCTTGTTTAATTTTAGATTCTGATGTTTCTTTGTATTCTTTGTATGATGAAACTGTAAAGAATGCCCTTTCTAATGGTCTGTTTTTTTCTTGAACTTTTACAATACATGGCTTATTGATTCTTTTTGGATCCTTGAATAATTTTGGATATTTTATCCTAGCTTTCTCTAACAGATAATATTGTCCTTTTTTTGCAGTTCTTTCTTCTGCTTGGAATAATTTCCTATTTCCAAAAATTGGTACTTTGAATGAATTCTCTATTGTCTTGTATCCCAAGTATACTGTAAGTGATCTATGTGGAACTATGATTGTATTTGAATCTCGTAATTCTTTTTGGATTTTAGCTGATGCCATATCTTTGAATTTCTTTAATACGGTAATTTCATCTACTATTCTTCCGAATCTCTGATATGGCCCTTCTCTACCTTTTTGACAGAAAACTCTGGTCTGAAAATCTTCGTCTTTTGCACCATCCATTATCTCTAGTGCAGAATGACTCCCAAGAACTCCTATTTTGACATCTGAGTAATCATTTATTATTTTCTTGATCTCAGAACTCTTAATCATATTATGCCTAGATACAGGGATCTAATATAGATAGTTTTGATTTTATCCGATCGATGACTATCACAAGATTTTTTTTTAATTGATCTGTGTTTCTAAACATGCTGTATTCTTTTGAATTACAAATGATGGGTGTGCTTTTACTTACTGCCATGGCTGCAGGTGGTGTCTCTTTATGGTTTAAGCGTAGACGAGAAAGACAAGAACTAGAATCTGATGATGATGCCCAAAATTTCTAGTGTCAAATATTTGCTCTCATCTAATACATAAAATACTCTGGTTTCTACGATTAATTATTGAAATTAATAGTTGGTATCACTGGCAGTACTGGCGTCATTTATGGAATTAGACTGCTTGAGACATTAAAAAAATTAAACATTGAAACCCATTTGGTAATGTCGGAATGGGCTGAAAAATGTATTCCAATGGAGACTAGTCATACTGTTGATTATGTAGAATCTCTTGCCACTAATACATCTGATGAAAAAAATATGGCATCAAGTGTTTCAAGTGGCACTCATAGAGTTGATGGAATGATTGTTGCACCATGTAGCATGAAAACATTATCTGCAATTGCAAATGGTTATGATGATACACTAATTGCACGAGCAGCAGGTGTTACTCTCAAAGAATCTAGAAAATTAATCTTAATGGCAAGAGAGACTCCGCTATCTGCCATTCATTTAGAAAACATGCTAAAACTTTCTAGATTAGGTGTTGTGATTTTACCTCCTGTTACTGAATTTTATACAAAGCCTCAATCTATTGATGATATGGTTAATCATGGTGTGGGAAAATGTTTAGACCAATTTGACATAGAGCACAATTTATACCCTCGATGGGGTTCTGTCTAAATCAGAATTGCCTGTATTCTCTTTAGAAAAAATAGTTAATGCATCACGTAATATTGTATTTGATATTTTTTCAAATTATGAAAACTATGAAAAATTAATTCCACAACATTTTCCATCTATTAGAATTCGTTCAGCACGTGATAATGCATCAGTAGTTGAAGAGCATATGAATTTTGGAGATGAAGAATTTGTAATTATGACAAAACATGTAAATCAAAAACCTGTTTTACATGAAGTTTTTGTAATTGGCGGAGATATCAAAGGTAGTCACATCAAACAACAATTCATAGAATTATCAGAAGGTACAAAAGTCATAGTGTATGTAGATTTGAAATTAAAAGGAAAAATGAAATTATCGGGATTATTTGGAAAAGACAAATTTGAAGAAAATTATGCTAAAATTTTAGATGATTTTATACGAATTGCTGAAAACTAGTCTGTTTTTACTTCTTTATCTTTGAAATCTTTGAGTTCTTTGTCTCCCTCGATTTTCCCTTTCTCAAATTCTCCTTTGGCCTTGCCAAATGTTTTAGCAAGTTCTGGGATCTTTTTTGCACCAAAAATGAACACCACTGCAATAATTATGATAAAAATCCATTCTTGACCTGCAATGAAATTGGCTAACCCCAGTCCCAACATTATGTCTGCATTTGATCAAATTTGGATTTAAGTGTTCACCTTTTGGCGTCCCTTACGCTCAATACCAATCATACCTGCTAGATACAATACAATCATTGGACCTGCAATAAACCACATTGTTACACCGCTTCCGTCTGGTGTGATCACTGCTCCAAAGATTACAATTGCTATAATGGCATATGGGATATTTTTCCTCCAAAAATCCCCCTCTACCATTCCTGATGCAGATGTTGCATACATTACAAGTGGAAGCTGAAATGAAAACCCAAACGCTAACAAAAATTGTAATACAAAAGTTACAAAATCCATCACGTTAAGAAACGTTATCAGTCCGGCAGATTCACCATATCTGTATAGGACATCCAGAACATATGGTATGACAAAATTATATGAAAAAACACAACCTGCAATAAATAATCCTAATGCCGGTAATGATATGCTTCTACTAACATTGATTTCATTTTCTTTTAATGCTGGTTTGATAAATCCAACTAGTTCTTTAATTATAATTGGCATTCCTACTACAATTCCAACAAGTGCTGCAATGTACACTTGTGCAAAAAATGCTTGTCCTGGTGCTGTTTGAATAAGTTCTACATTTTCTGGAACAAGATTAATTTTCATATGCTTTGTAATTTGCGCTGCAATGTTGTTTAGTGGTTCAGGTGTTGGATAGTACAAAGTATTTTGCCCAATTTGGATTGGTTCTGCATGAAATGTCAAAATGACTGCAGTAATAATTCCTATGACTAGTACAATTCTAAGTAATCTTTTTCGAAGTTCTTCTAAATGTTTGTTAATACCATCTAATTCGGACATTTGATATCTTTACATCTAAAAGTTATATCTATTTGCCTGGAATTGGCAATAGTTTTGCCTCTGGTAATCCTGATTCTTTGAGCTGTTCTGGAGTTAGATCTTCAAACTCTAAAGAAATGATGGCCTTTGTATTGAATTTAGACTCCATCTCTTTTGCCAACTCTCCAATGTCCTTACTAGCATAGATTTCTTTTGAATCCTTGAGAAATACCCTGTCCCCCTTTTCCATCTCTTTTCCATTGTACTTCCCTTTAAGAAAACCTGTGATTTCTGGGAGTTCTTTTCTGTCTATATTGTTGTAAAAATAACAAATTCCTTTTACTGCTTCATAATCAAATGCTGTGCCATGTCTGTACATGAATACTCCAATAAAATGTGCTTCATCTTCTGGTTCTCTAACACATTTAATTTCCCAGTTTAGTAATTTACTTTCATCATAACTAAAACCATCCATTTCATTTGATTCTAGTTTCCAATATCTCGATCTAACCATTATACACTGATGTAAAATATTCTGGTATAAATTCCAATATCTAATTGATTGACATGGTTAATCTGCTTTTATAGTAAATTGACCTAATTTCTTTGTGAGTGACAGATCACTGTCGTATTGAATTCTACAAATGCTGAAAAACTTCGAAATATTCAAGCAAAGATGATCGAGCTTCTCCCAAATCAGTTAGTTTTTCACATGTGTTAAATTTGGTTGTAAGTGAAGGTCTAAAAAAATACAAAATATAGCATCAATCCAAACATTATTGACGGATTATATCTATTTTTAATTAGATGAAACCTGATGACATTAATCCATTATGCCCAATAACTGTAGATGGTTATCCCAAACTTTTTGATTATGTTTTAACTGCACAAGGTTTGGTTTATTTTCAAACTTTGAAAAGAAATTATATTTTAGGAAAAGATTTGGTTTTAGATGAATACAATAAACTTCGATTACTTTACGTGTATTATGCTACTGCAAATAAAAATCCAAAAGAGGTATCTGCATGGCAAGATATCTGTATTACTTTAGATGAGCTTGGGATTTTTGAAAAAAACACGTATCAATCAAAAGAGGATTTGAAAGATAAACTGCCAATCGCCATTAATCCTCAATATCAGTCAGGATTGTATGGAAAATGTACTGAATATATCAAAGAGAATTTAAATTCAAAGTAACTGGTCTGGACCGGCGATATCTAATACGACACAAGTCCTCAAAACCAAATTACCTGATTTGTATTTCAAAATAAGTATAAAAGCGCAAAATTATTCGGAAGATAGATTAACCTCAATTAATTTTTTTAAATTAATCATGGTAACTTTTAATGTTCATGTAACTATTGAAAACAAACCTGGTATTAGTGACCCTGAAGGTGACACAATACTTCATGATCTTGTGTTAAAGGGAACTCACAAAACAGTCTCTAAAATAAAAACTGCCAAGATGCTTAAATTTACTATCAAAGAAAAAGATAAAAAAACTGCTCAGAAAAAGGTACAAGATATTTGCGATGAATTGCGTATTTACAATCCTATGGTTAGTAAAGTAACAATTGACGTCTTCAGTGCATAATTTTTAAAATTTCTATTATGGCGATCACCTGATCTTTTTATTCTGACTTGATTCCAATTAAATATCTCTGAATACTACGTTAATTGTGAAAGTTGGGGTTGTAGTTTTTCCTGGTAGTAACTGCGATCGTGATATGTATCATGTTTTAACTGATGTTTTTCATCTTGATGCTCAATACTATTGGCATGAAAAATCACTGCCAAAAAATATTGATGCCATAATTTTACCTGGTGGATTTTCTTATGGTGATAGATTAAGAGCTGGTGTGATTGCAGCTCATAGTCCAATTATTGATGATGTTCAAAAAATGGCAGACAAGGGAATCCCAATTTTAGGCGTGTGTAATGGCTTTCAAATCCTTGTAGAGGCAGGGCTTCTTCCTGGTGTTTTGTTAAAAAATGAATCTCTTAATTTTATGTGTGAATGGACAAACCTGATTGTTGAAAATAATAAAACCCCATTTACAAACAAATTCAAACTAGATCAAAAAATACCCATACCTATTGCAAATGGTGAAGGACGATATTATGTTGATGACAGAACCCTAAAACAATTAAAGAAAAAAAAACAAATTGTATTTAGATATAGTCAAGTTGTAAATGGCTCTTCTAATCAAATTGCAGGCGTGTGTAATGAGGATGGAAACGTTGTTGGCATGATGCCACATCCTGAGCGTGCTGTTGAATCTGAAATTAATCCAGTTGATAACAAACCCTCTTCCCTTATCTTTGAATCACTATTGATAAAAACGGGTATTAAAAATTGAGTTTGGAACCTCGAGAATTATCTGAACTAAAGTTGAAAATTGGACGAACCCCCACATCTACTGAATTGCAAATTGTAGCTGCTGAGTGGTCTGAACATTGTTCTTACAAATCCTCAAAAAAACATCTCAAAATGTTACCAATGACTGGATCTCTTGTAATTAATGAGAAAGGATATGATTCTGGAGTATTGGATGTAGGTAATGGCTATGTTGTAACGGCGCATATTGAAAGTCATAATCATCCTTCTGCAGTAGAGCCTTATGGCGGAGCTGCAACTGGTGTTGGAGGCGTAATTCGAGATATTTTATCTGCAGGTACACGACCTATTGCAATATTTGATGGACTGCGTTTTGGCAATATTGAAAAAGATCAACAAGCTAGATGGCTTTTCAAAAATGCAGTTTCAGGAGTTGCAGCTTATGGGAATTGTTTAGGTATTCCAACAATTGGCGGTGAAGTTGAGTTTGATGATTGCTATGAAAATTATGCACTAGTTGATGTTGCAGCAATAGGTTTTGGTAAAAAAGAAAATTTGATTAAAAATCACGCCCAGAAAGGTGATTTAGTTGTCTTGCTTGGAGGTTCTACTGGACGTGATGGAATTGGCGGTTCTCAATTTGCATCTGATGCTTTAGAGTCTGAAGATCGTTCAGCAGTACAAATCCCTGATCCCTTTATTGAGAAATTAATCATAGAGGCAATACTTGAGGCAAGAAATGAAAAACTAATTCATGCAATGAAAGATCTTGGTGGTGGTGGTTTGTCCTGTGCAGTTTCTGAAACTGCTGATGCCTTGGAAATCGGAATTGAGATGGATGTTAATAAAGTTCATACTCGTGAGC
Source organism: Candidatus Nitrosopumilus sp. (assembly GCA_963422575.2). Classification (GTDB taxonomy): domain Archaea; phylum Thermoproteota; class Nitrososphaeria; order Nitrososphaerales; family Nitrosopumilaceae; genus Nitrosopumilus. The sequence goes on from CAXXKU010000001.1 coordinate 1,840,287, forward strand.
CTGGAATGCATCAGGATGAGATTATGGCGTCTGAATCTCAAGAAAGAATGTTACTTATTACAAGCAAGTCTAAATTAAAAAAACTAGAAACAATTTGCAAAAAATTCCGTATAGAATGTTCTGTAATTGGCCGTGTTACTTCTGATAATAATATGCATGTAAAAAAAGGCAAAAAAACTTGTGCTAATCTTCCAACTGATGTTGTTGCAAATGCAACTTTACTTGATTTACCATCAAAAAAACCTACATACTTGAAAACAATAGAAAATGAGAAAAAATTCAAACCTATTTCTGATTATTCAAAAACTATGATGAAATTACTTGCATCTCCAAACATTGCAAGTAAGATTTGGGTTTATGGACAGTATGATCATGAAGTTGGAATTAGGACTGTTGTAAAACCTGGATGTGATGCATCTGTTTTACGATTAGATAACGGCAAATTTCTTTCTATGAAGATTGATGGAAATCCAAAACAATGTTACATCAGTCCACGTGAAGGCGCAATCGGTTGTTTTGAGGAAGCATGCAGAAACGTTGTTTGTACTGGAGCAAAACCAATTGGAATGCTTGATCATCTTCAATTCGGCAATCCAAAGGATCCTGAGATATTTTGGACGTTTTTAGAATCACTAACTGGTCTTACTGATTTTGCCAAACAATTCAAAATTCCATGTGTAGGTGGCAAGGTTAGCTTGTATAATGAAACTCCTACAGGTTCTATCAAACCAAGCCCTGTAATTGGCGTCTTGGGGTTAATTGACAAAAAACCACTTGTTCCTAAACCTATTGTTGACGGGGATTGCCTTGTAATTGTTGGAGATACTAAAGATGAGATGGGAGGTTCTGAATACTTTGAATATGTTCATAAATTCATTGGAGGAAAATGCCCTGTTGTTAATTTTTCAGAATCAAAGAAAAACATGAATGTTGTATTGAATGTAATTGATAAACAATTCCTAAAATCTGTACATGATTGCTCAAAGGGTGGTTTGGCTACTGCAGTATCTGAGATTTGTATGACAAACCAAATTGGTTGTACTGTATTTTTGGAGAAAATTCCTGGTGAAAAACTTGATATTGATAGAATTTTATTTTCTGAAAGTCATTCTCGTTATCTTTTGGTAATGAGTAAAAAAGATCTTGCAAAAACAGAAGCTCTGCTAAGGAAGAACAAAGTTTCATTCAAACTCGTTGGTAATTTTAAAGAAAAAAATATAGAGTTTAAACATAAAACAAAATCTATAGTTAATTTAAAACTTGAAAAGGCCCAAAAAGTTTGGCTTAATTCTCTGAGTGAACTAGTTCTTCATGGTTAGTAATTTTATAATAATTTGTAATGTGATTTCTTGACATGAATTTGTTAAGGAAAGGACATCTTTTCTTTTCAATTGGTGCATTGTTATTTTTTTCCGGGATATTTTTTGTTTATTTTTTGATTGAGTACAGCGATAGTCAATCTGATATTATTATGGCAAGTTCTGTAGTATCTGCAATGATGATCATAATTGCAACTCATCCTAAAATCCTCCAATACATCATGATGCATGCCAGATATGCAAACCCCAAATAATTCTCACAGTTCTTTTCGTATCTTACTGCTGTTCTGTGAAACCCACACTTGAGCCATGCGAAGAATCGTTCCACGACAAATCTTGTCTTGCCATGATGCTTTTGATTCCTGTTTTGTGCGATTTTCTTTGAGTTTCTTTTGTACGGGATGCGGCAGCTGATTCCATGACCTCTCAGATAGTCTCTGATGTATTTTGCATCATAGCCCCTATCTGCATATGCAGAAGCAATTGCACGTCCCAAATCATCATCTGCTAATTCTGAAATGTCTTCCAGCACGTCAATGAATTTCGTACTGTCATGCTCATTTGCGGGACTGGTCCTGATTGAGATCGGCAGTCCCGTCTCATCCGTTGCTACATGAATCTTCGTGCCCAGAATCTTCTTGAATCCGTCATATCCTGCTTCATCGCCCCCTTTTTGGCAGTTATTATTAACAATTAACGCCTAAAACTCCTTTAAATTACCGTCATATCCTGCTTCATCGCTAGATTGTAGCGTAACCCTTTTAGCTTGGTACATGCCGACATAATTCATGCCAGATAACAAATCATGGAAACAATACGATGAATCCCTCATTAGCAGAGGAACTTGCCTGATAGACGTATCTTTTTTGAAAAAACAAAGACAGGAATTGGAAAAAACGAGCAGAAATAAAATCGGCGCCCATACAGATGCACGGACTCACAAATCGGTCTTCTTACGGGACTGTATGTCGGGTTTGGCACCGCCTGCAGAACGGTTCAGGGAGTATGCAGGGACTCTCTGAGGTCGTGAGGATCCCTGAGATTCATTTCACGCAAATCAGAAGAAGAATGCTACGGCTGCGGCCGGAAATCAGCAATCCGAATCCGGAGGATGCCGTTGGTTTGGCCTTTGACTCTTCAGGACTGTCCGTCACAAACAACGGAACCTGTCTGGAGCACAAATGGAAGAGGCAGAGACGCGAATATGCCAGACTGCACGCATCAGTTGATCTGAAATCAAAAAAGATCGTATCCTACAGGATAACACACGGGAACGGTTCTGATACGAGACAGTTTGTTCCCTTGTTTGAGGATGCAGAGAGACACTGCACCGTGATAAAATCCGCTCACGCAGGCAAGGCACATGACGATCAGAATAATTTCGAGTGCTGCGAGACAAGCAAGGCAGTTCCTGCAATCAGAATAAGGAAAAACGCCGTGCCGCACATAGCAAAATCCAAACTGAGAAGAAAGGAGATTTTGTGTATCAGCAAGCACGGTTTTGATAAATGGAAGAGGCTCAGGGATGCGGGAAGAAGATGGATAGTCGAGATTGCGTATTCTGCACTAAAGCGGGTGCTAGGCGAGAAGCTGCACTCCAGGAGATTTGATGCGCAATGCGTGGAGGCAGGACTCAAAGTACTGCTGTACAACAGGTTTTTGGATGCGTGATTTTGAGTTTCGTGATTTGGCATGTGGAAGATGAAACGAGAATGCCACGTTAATTGCTTGGAATTAAGCTACAAACTATATTTTCGCCTTGTTGGAATATGGAAAAGGCCGCAAAAATCATCCTGGCTTCAGTCATGTCATCAGCTGCGATCATTTCAGGAGTTTCATTTTTTGCACTTGATTTTACAGGCGAAGAGACTACCCACAACAAGGCAGGGATATCTGGCCTGGATGAAACATCCTTTGATCTAAACAAGAGATGGATTCATACGCCAGTTTCTGAATCCCATTTGGGACATACCGCAGGTACCATCCCGTTTTACGAGTTTGACTTTCCTCAGCATGTCAAAGTCGGAGAAGAGTTTGAGATTAACATTCCATATACTTTTGTAAAGATTGACCCGGAAGACGGGGATACGGATGAGATGATAGAACCATATGGCCTAAACCCAGCACCTGGAAATGTTTATGCTGGAACCACTTTCAGTATAAAATATCCCCAAGAATTGATTTTAAAAAAACTCACTACTGTAGTGCTTCCCCCCTGTAGTGAGATTACCACAGTGCTCATTATGGCAGTGAGTTTGACTTATATCACATGTACGATCCTATGACGTAATGACTAAACAACTCCCAATAGTCTTTTTGTTTGCAGCTGTACTGCTAGTGCCAGCTGGTGCCTTTGCAAACAATATAGAAGACACAAATGACTATAACTATGACAACAAGCTAGAACCAGACCACATGGATACTGCTAATCCGTACCAGGCAAACATCGATACCAATTTGACTGATCTAAATGCAGCTCACTCTAAAGTTACCAATATTATGATAATTCAAAACGAGACGCCGCTAGAAGGTTCCGTCAAGACTAGGGTTGCTAGTGTCATCTGTAAATTTTCGGTTGTTTTTAACATCAAATAAATTTCTGTCAACTTTCATTGGATCGGCTCTTTGAGTCATTTGATCAATCATAGAATCTGCCTTTTCGACCATTCTAATCAATTCACCCTTTTTTGGTAGCGGTATGCAATATTTCTCAGAATATTTGACTAACCAATAAACAGAACCAGAAAGGTGTTGCATTAGTTCCTCATTCATATTTTTTAATTTTACTGCATCATCCATCTCTGCCAATGCTTTTTTCATTACATCAATTTCATTCAAGACTAGTCCTCGACAGTTTGTTATTACGCCTATGTAACCATTCAATATCTTGTCTGAGACTTGGGCATAACTAATCCTAATTTTTAATCAGTTTCTCAAACTATTCAAATGAAAAAAGCCAAGGATCCTTGCAATGTCATTTCATTGCAGCATGAACGTAAAAATCCCCGGCAGGGTTCTGTCAGGGTCATTCTCATTGGCGTTTTGTATCTGGTCAGAACATCATCTCTGCATGGGGAGATATTCAGACCCGGCAGACCGTATGCCTGTTCAACTATCTGACGGTGCAATCATTCATCATAAAATCTCGGATGAGAATTCAGGTAACAGCACACTTCATTATTTTTTATCAATCAAATGCAACGATGACAAATTGTTCAAGGTCTGCAGACTGACTCGAATCCCAGACAGGCGTACTGTTGACAGGCGATTTCAGAACCTGCCCATTGGGGATATCATCGGGACGATGGGAAACCTGTTCGTATCAGAAGAAATGGCTGATGACACGTCTGCATCAGTGGACAGTTCTCTACTAAAAGCAGATGGTCCTGCATGGCACAAATCCGACATGAAGAATAATCGTTTGCCAATTTCAGGGACTGATACGGATGCAAGATGGGGATAGTCCTCCAAATCAAGGGGTCGGATATTCGGGCATGAACTGCACATGAGTTGCAGCGCCGGCAAGTTGGTTGCTCCGTTGCCCGCCGGTGCCAGTACCACGAATATTCATGATGGCAGGACGTTTGACGCATTGATAAAATCACTTTCAGGAATCATGCGAAATATTTTGGCAGATCCTGCATGCAATGATTCCAAACTGCATGATTCGTGCGGCAAAAAGCATCCGGGGTTGTCACTCCGATAAGGCATGCCCGCGTACGCCCCCGGAAAGGATCAAGCTTGTGGAATTTTACGACTCTGCGATCGGTCAGGAGTTGCATGCGGATAGAAGAACCTCAATTGAACCGCTCTTTGAGACATTCAAAGACACGCTTGGCATCAGAGAGTTCCCGTAAGGGGATCATGCAATGTGAAATCATATTTGTGTGCTGATCTGCGTTTTGGCGTACAGTTGGCAGCGTATTGCATGCATGTCGGTGCAGAGAATCATCCAAGAACTGTAAAGAGAATGCCTTGCTGTTGAATGATTTTAGGCTTTATTTTTGTAAACCATTATGCCCAAGTCTCATTTACTTACTATGGGGCAACCTACAATCCTACAGAAGGCAGTGTTTTTGTGTAAGTTTCATCGAGGTCTTGATACAGATACACTTGTTGATAGGTTCAACTTTGAGGCATGGGATCCGATTGTGAAATCATTTGGTACAAGTGATTGGAATCAATGGGATTTGAAAAATGTCCCATCCCAATACGTTTAGTGAGAATAAAAACAGGTGTTATTCATATTGGGTTTTTAGATATTGATGCAATTGTGTCGCTGCAGGAATATTTGAAATATAGACAATCACAACAAGACATTTTCAAACCGAGTCCAATTTTTGTTAACCGTAAGAACAATCCAATTACTGACAGTTGGGTTCGTTCTAGTTTTCGTAGTATGGCAAAAAAATCTATAATTGTAAAATATGACGATACTGTAAAAAAACTAAAAGTCAATTCCAATACTCTAAGAATACTTTTGAAATCCACTTTACGTGCATGTAAGGTAGACCATATGGTATCTGATGAATCCATAGGTCACAAGACACCTGATCGATTTCAAAAACACTGCAAAGAAGATATCAAAAAAATGCGAGAAGAATATTCCAAAGCATCTCCTGTTCTCAACATCTTTTCCAGACTTGATAATGTGATTAATGATCTTGATTCTAAAGTGTATGGTAGATCAAATTCTAACTTTTGTGTCTAAATGATAGATTCTTTAGTGGTTCAAAGTTAATTTCACTATGAGATTTACTCTTTCTATTTTGCCTTTGCTGAGTGTGTTGATTTTAGGTTCAGTAGGCTCATCTTTTGCCGAGACCATATATGAGATTAAAATTCCTACTGGTGCTGCAGACCCAAATGCCTCTTTTTTTTGGTCTGAAGTCTCTACAGGCGTAACCACTGGGGAAATTACTGTTTTCCCCGGGGATTCTATTACTTGGTCAAATGCTGATACTGCATTTCATACTGTAACTAGTGGATACCCTGATTCTGGTTATGATGGAATATTTGATAGTGAATTTTTTACTGCAGGTGAATCATACACTAGACAATTTCAAGAAGTAGGAGATTATCCATACTATTGCAACCTTCATCTTTGGATGACTGGAGTTGTTCATGTTGTAGATGGCCCTGGCAGCGTTCAATCAATTGACGGTGTAGGTTCTGGATATAGTAAGGATGGTTTAGGATTTGAAGTTAAATACATTTTAGATACCAATCTTCAGAAAGCCGTTCACATTAATTCTGATGAACCAACTTTAACTTTTACAATTTCTGGAGATACTAAAAGTGAACAAATTACTTTGATTCTTCCTCCTGAGTTAATTGAAAATCCTAATGCTGTTTGGGCAGATGGTATTATGACTGATTTTGAAATAGAGTCAACTGTAACTGGAACAAAGTTGGTAATTCCAATTGAACCTAACTCTAAAGAAATTAAGATTAGGGGAACTTATGTAATCCCTGAATTTGGATTTTTAGCAGTAGGTATTTTGAGTATTGGTTTGATTTCTACTTTATTTTTAGCTCGCTCTAAATTTTCTATAGTTTAGATAACACGATCTTTACAGTTGTATGGAATTTTCTTATTTTTTTAACGAGTTTTAGATATTTTCAACGTGTCTTTTTTATTTTTCTTTGTATGTACTGTATGCGAGAACCTCTAGTCAGATGGTCACAATTGAAATAGAGTTCCCCTCCGTATCAGTTTGGATTGACCATCTCTCTTAGACGGTTTTCAATTTATTTTAAAGAACAGTTTGTTTTTTGAGGCTTTTTGTAAATGATGTTATTTTTGATTCTATTTTGTTTTGAGGTGTTTTTTCTATTAGTTTCAAATATGTGCTTCCTACAATCACTGCGTCTACACCTACTTTGATGTATTTTTTTACATCATCTGGAGTTGAAATTCCAAATCCTACGCCTATTGGAATTTTTCCTTTGGTTTGTTTTTTAATATTTTTTATTGCTATTAGAGTATAGTTTTTGATTCCCGTTTTGACACCTGTTGTTCCAAACACTGCAACAAGATACAAGAACCCTGTTGATGCTTTTGAAATTTTCTGTATTCTTGTTTTACTAGTATTTGGGGACACTAGAAATATTGTATCTGCATTATTTTTGGCTGCATGTAGATATTCTTTTGATTCTTCAATTGACATGTCTGGTAAAATGAATCCGTCTATTCCTGCCTTTTTTGCATCTGCGATAAATTTTGAATATCCTGCATGATACAGGATGTTTGTATATGTCATCAGAACTAGTGGAATGTCTGTTTCTTTTCTAATTTTTTTTACAATATTGAAAAACTTTGAAATCTTTGTTCCTTTTTCTAATGATACGGTACTTGCATTTTGAATTACTGGACCATCAGCTAAAGGATCTGAAAATGGAAAACCTAACTCTATGATGTCTACTCCTCCTTTTACTAACCCTCTTACTGCTGCAATTGTAGTTTTTTCATTTGGAAATCCTGCCATTATGTATGCTATTAGGGCTTTTTCCTTTTTAGCTTCGAGTTCGGTAAATTTTTCTTTAATCTTTGACATTTTTATTCAAATAGTTTTGTACTTCTTCAACGTCTTTGTCCCCTCTTCCTGAAAGTGTTACTACTATTGATTCTGATCTTTTTCCTTTTCTTGCAACTTTGATTGCTTCAGATATTGCGTGAGCTGATTCTAATGCCGGAATGATTCCTTCTGTCCTTGTAAGCATCAAAAACGCGTCTATAACTTCTACATCTGTAGCTGCATGGTATTTGACTCGTTTTGTATCTTTAAAGTATGAATGTTCAGGCCCTACTCCTGGATAATCTAATCCTGCTGAAATACTGTGTGTTTCTGTAATTTGTCCTTCCTTATCTTGCAGCAAATATGTCATCATTCCATGCAGTACTCCCTTACTTCCTGCTGACAACGTTGCTGAATGTAATTTTGATTTTAAACCGTGACCTGCAGCTTCCACTCCTATGATTTCTGCATTTGAATCAATTAATGGATAAAATGTTCCAATTGCATTAGATCCTCCTCCGACACATGCTATTACACTATCTGGGGATTTGTTGTTAATTTTTTTCATTTGTGATTTGATTTCATTTCCAATTACACTTTGAAAATCTCTTACCATTACTGGATATGGATGTGGACCTACTGCTGATCCTAGCAGATAATATGTTGATTCTACATTTGTAATCCAATCACGTATTGCTTCATTGATTGCATCTTTTAGCGTCTTTGATCCTGATTTTACTGGATGCACTTTGGATCCTAGTAAATTCATTCTAAACACATTTAGCTTTTGCCGAATTGTATCTTTGTAACCCATGTATACTTCTGCTTTCATTCCCAAAGCTGCACATGCCATTGCAGTTGCAACTCCGTGTTGTCCTGCCCCTGTTTCTGCAATGATTCTTTTCTTATTCATTTTTTTTGCTAGTAATGCTTGTCCAAGTGTATTGTTAATTTTATGGGCCCCTCCATGTAGCAAATCTTCTCGTTTAAGGTAAATTTTTGCACCTCCTAATTTTTCTGATAAATTTTTTGCATAGTATAATGGAGTTGGTCTTCCTGCATACACTTTGAGATGGCAATCTAATTCTTTTTTGAATTTTTTATCATTTTTGAATTTTAGATAGTTTTCCTCTAATTCTTCTACTGCTGGAACAAGCGTTTCTGGAATGTACTTTCCACCAAATTCTCCAAACTTGCCATTTTTTGGATATCTCAATACGAATTCACCAATTTTTTTACTTGTTCTTGAATGTTATCACTTTTCATTATGCTTGAGCCTATTAGAAATGCATCTGCTCCACATTTTTTTAGATATTGAATGTTTTCTGGATTGTCAATTCCACTTTCTGATAAAATAGGCCTTGATCTCTCATATCCTTTTAGAACAGTTTCAGTAGTTTTAAGATCTATTTCTAATGTGTCTAAATCCCTATTATTGATTCCAATCAAATCTGCTTTTGTTTTTAATGCATTCTCAAATTCCTCTTTTGTATGCACCTCAAGTAAAATTTCTAATCCTTGTTTGTGGCCATATTCAATGAATTCATCAATATCTTTGAGGAATTTTTGATCAAATAATGATTGAATTACCAGCATATAGTCTGCCCCCATTTTTTTTGCAGCATCAATCTGAATTTTATCAATCATGACATCTTTCATCAATAAAGGCACATCTATTGCTTCTCGAACTTTCATGAAATATTCTGGTGATCCATTAAACAAATGTGGTTGAGTTAGAATTGACAGTGCTTTTGAGCCTCCTGTGACCATTTGGCTGGCTATACTGAGAGTATCTGTCGGAGTTCTTATCTTTCCAAGTGATGGTGACGCAAATTTTATCTCTGCTAGCAAAGTGGCATGAGGATTTGTCTTGATTATTTGTTTGAAATCTTTGCTTGATTTTTGTAGATTTGCATCTATGTCGTATACTCCATCATCAATTGCAATTTGAGAATTATTTACTAATTTTTTTAAAGTATTTTCTGCCATTACATTAACCCCTTTAGTCTTGATTCATCTCCCGTGTTTTCAATGAATTTTTCTAATACTTTGAATGCTTTGCCGTCTTTAATTGTATTCATTGCAATCTCCACTGCTTCTTCAAAATTTTGTGAAATATCTGCAACGATTAATCCACCTGCTGCATTAAGTGCAGTTGTTTCAATCATTGCTTGATTTGCCGTTCCATTCAAGACATCTGCAAATGATTTTACCGCTTCTTCTTTTGTTTTAATTTGAATATCTTCTAGTTTTGATTTATGTAATCCTACAATTTCTGGATCAATTGCATTCATCAATATTTTGTCATTTCGTAAAATACATACTCTGTTAATTGCACTTGTGGAAAATTCATCCGTTCCATCATCAGAACGTACTGTCATTATATTTTCTGCACCTTTTCGCTTCAAAATATTTGGTAATCTGTCTAGATATTCTGTAGAAAAAACTCCTACTAGTTGGTTTTTTACCCCTGCAGGATTTGACAATGGTCCTAACAAATTAAACGCCGTTCTTTTGCCTAATTGTTTTCTTGCAGTAGATACATGCTTCATTGCAGGATGAAACTTTTGTGCAAACATAAAACAGATGTTATGTTTTTCTAAATCATCTGCTATTTCTGCAGGTTCTTTGTTCAAATCATATCCAAAATATTCAAAAATATCTGCACTTCCAGAAACACTTGAACTGGAGCGATTGCCATGTTTTGCCACAATTCCCCCTGCAGCCGCCACCACAAATGACGCAGCTGTAGAAACGTTGAATGTCTGAAGGTTATCGCCTCCAGTACCACACACATCTATCACTTTTCCTTGATTTTTAGGCTTAATTTTGAGGGAAAACTCTTGCATTTTGTCAAGCATTCCTAATAATTCATCATCGGTTTCTCCTTTTTCTGCTAGATTTGATAGAAAATCTGCATTTTGAATATCATCTGTTTTACCAGAAAGAACGTCTGTCATGACTGAATTGATTTGCTCATATGTCAAATCTGTCTTTTGTTGTAGTTTTGTAATGTATTCTGAAATCATTTTTCTTTCACCTGTTTTATGAAATTTGCAAGGATCTTTTTTCCATCTTCAGTCATTATTGACTCTGGATGAAATTGAACTCCTTCAATCAAGTATTCTTTGTGTTTAATTGCCATGATTTCCCCATCATCAGCTGCAATAGCTGTTACTTCTAAACTATCTGGAATTGTTGTTTTGTCTCCTACTAAACTATGATATCTTGTTGCTCTAAATGGATTCTTTACATCTTGAAACAATTTAGAATTTGTATGATCTACTTGACTTGTTTTCCCATGTCTTACACCTCCTGCATTTGTAACTTTACCGCCAAATGCGTGAATGATCCCTTGATGCCCTAGACATACTCCTAGAATTGGAGTAGTTGAACCCATGTCTTTTATTACATCTGAACATGCCCCAAAATATTTTCTATCCTCAGGAGTTCCTGGACCTGGAGAAATTATTATTGCATCATACTTGTTTTGTTTTATTTGTTCTAATGTGATTTTGTCGTTTCTAATTACATCGCAATCTATTCCCAACTCTCCAAGATATTGTGCTATGTTATAAACAAATGAATCATAATTATCAATTATTAAAAATTTCATTCTGATGCCTCCTTTAATGCTTGAAGCATTGCCTCTGCTTTGTGTTCAGTTTCTTTAAATTCATTTTCTGCAATTGAATCTGAGACTATTCCTGCACCTGATTGTACAAATCCCTTGTTTTCTTCAATGAATATACTCCTAATTGCTATGGCAAAATCACAACATCCATTGTATGAGAAATACCCTACAGCTCCTGCATATGGTCCTCTGGCTTCAGTCTCTAATTCATCTATAATCTCCATCGCTCTTACTTTTGGAGCCCCTGATACAGTTCCAGCTGGAAATACTGCATTAAACGCATCAAACATGTCATTTTCAGGAGCCAAATTACCTACAACATGACTAACAATGTGTTGAACATGGCTGAATTGTTTTATCTGCATCAATGATTCTGGATGGACTGTTCCATACTTGCATACTCGTCCAATGTCATTTCTGCCCAAATCTACTAGCATGGTGTGTTCTGCTAGTTCTTTTTCATCATGAATTAATTCATCTGCTAATCTTTTATTTTTTTCTTGATCCTCTGTTGTTTTTCTAGTCCCTGCAATTGGGAATGTTTCTACTTTATCATCTGTAATTCTAACTAACATTTCTGGTGATGCCCCTATGATTGTTTTTTTATCTTGTTTTAAATGATACATGTATGGAGATGGATTTAGATTTCGCAGTGTTTTGTATAGTGTTAGATCATCTCCCTCGATATCAAATGCAAATTTCCTAGATAATACTACTTGAAATATGTCTCCGTCATGGATTAATTTTTTTGCTTTGTTTACAATTTCTGAAAACTTTTCTTTATCCATATTTGGTGTAATTTCACTGGTATGAATTTCTCCAAATACGTCCTCATTCATTATGAGTTTGTCAAATCTGTTTTCATCATGGTAAAAATAAAACAATTTTTTATGTACATTATCGTATAATACTCCATCATCATAAATCCCAAATTCCATTAGTGGTTGTGGTGAATTATGTGTGTCTTGAATATTTTCAACAAGTCTTATGGTATCATAATTTACTACTCCTACAGCCCCTCCCAAATATCGATGACTCTGATCATTTGATTTTCCCAATATTTTTTTTAGTTCATCAAATGGAGTTGTTGTTTGAATAGTTTCTGTTTTTCCATCTTTGATTATTTCTACCTTGTCCGAATATCCTTTGAGAAGTATTTTTGGATCAAAACCCATTACTGATGTTTCAGCTAATACTTCTGGACCTGTTAGGGATTCAAAAAGAAATGAATGTGAATAGTTTCTTGAAATTTTATTATAAATTTGAAATTGATTTTCAGTTAACTTTAGAGGCATTACTTTTGCTTGTGTATTTCCAAAGGTGTCCACCCATAGACAAAATTCTAGTGGTTTATTATTTAAATTGATAAGTAGATTCTGTTGATGTGTTTCTTGTTTGGAATTATTGATTTACTAGGCGTGGTTAGGTTACCGTATAGTACGGTACCTTTATATCATATTTGATCTTATTCTATTTTGCCATGCAGAGGGTAAATCAAGCAATCATGCAAGATATGCAGATTCTCAGAAATTCACAAAAATTACGTTCATCTGTTTCTAAAGTTGAGTGTTATGTTTGTGGTAAAGGACTACAAGATGGTCATAGCATAACTGCAAAAACATTGCCTAATGGAATTGTTTTGTTTTGTGATGTTCATTATTCATTACAATGATGTCATCGATCAATTTTTAATTTATTTTTCAAATATCAAATTTTCAAAAAATGCTAAAATAAAAAATATGAAAAAAGTCTCATTATTTTTGAAAAATAGTCATTAAAATTCACTCTTTTTGAAAATATTTCTTTTTGGTAGAAAAATTATGAAAATTTCTTTAGCTTGAAGTGATTATTTTTTATTCTGATTTTTTAACAGAAACACCAACTTATGATCGTTATCGAGTCAGAGACATCTCGCGGTGTTAACTGGGGGGCCCAATGCTCACATAAACTAGCTAATGCACTTACTTGGTCTCCATAGCAAAGGAGACTGTTTTTTTCTGGTCTTAGATCTGTCCTTGTAAATTCAGTTTAATATAACAATAAATTGATCCATGTTTGACATTAATCATGGCAGACAAAATTACTGCAAAAGAATTACAATCACAAAAAAATGATTTTGCAATTATTGATGTTAGAGAATCTGATGAATTAGATGGTGGAATTATAGAAAATTCTATTTCTATGCCATTGGGTTTGGCAATACGTAACGCAAAGAAAAAACAGATTGAAGATCTCAGAGATAAGAAAATCTGTACTTATTGTGGAACAGGATATAGAGGTAACATTGCAGCTGATGAATTAATTAAAGAAGGATTCAATGCAGTCACTCTTGAAAGTGGGTATTCATCCTGGTCCCAAACTTAATTTTTATTCATTCCATATTGGTTGCATCTTAATCCATGCAATCAAATCCTTGTAGAGACTACTTTTCTGCATATTTAGTATGCCTATTTCTAAATTAGTTGACGATTTGACAGTTTTTGTATATTTTTCATATCTTGCAAAAATTATCTTATCTAGATACATTTCATTTTGCATCTCTTTTTTTGCCAATTCTTCAGATTCTGTCATGGCAAAACTTGCAAATAAAACACCATCAACCCAATATGCTGTAGCTGCCTCTAAGGATGACATCATTCCTATAAGATTATCTAGACTAAGTTTGATCATATCTCGAACATAGATTTTGTCATATGGTTTATGAACAAATTCTGTCATGAAATTTGATTTTTCTAGAGTTTAATGAATATTTGGAAATCTTATAACTGGTTTTTTTAGAAAAACGCCATGACAGAAAAAAATGATGATTCTTTTGAACATGATCTGTTTGTAACAGAATTTCCAAAGAAAGGATATGGTATAGTTGACTATCTACAAGGAAGAGTTCATTTTGCACTACTTGATCAAATGAAACTAATGACTACATCTGGAATGACTCCCATTCAAATCAAAGAAACCATACTAAAACATGTAACTGAAATCATTGACGATTTTGATCCTCAAAAAGAATCAAAAAATCCTTGATTCCATTTTTGTTGATTCTGCCATGATGATTTTGTGGCATTTACAATAACAATTAGTGTGTGGCATATCATTATCATTTCTATACTTGCACTCTTTTGTATGATCAATTATTGGCATTTTTTAGAATGCCCATTTCAATTTTACATTAATTTGAAGATTTTTTGTATTCAAAGTATTCTAAAATGCCTTCATTTAGTTTTTTCATTAGATTATCATCTTTAAAACCTGAATTTTTTAATTTATCCCATGTTTTTTCAGCATTTTCTTTTAGACTATAGAGTGTTCTTTTGTCATCACAATGCATATTGTCTTTATTTAATTATGAGATATTAAAAATTGCATCCTAGAAACTTCTAAAATGTCTCGTTGGCATTTTTTCATTTTTGCTTGCATCAACATTGGAGGCTACAGGCGTTAATCTTTGACATTTTATTCCTCTGAAATAAGCCAAGACAGTCCTACTGCACCTTCCCATGATGAATTGCAATTGCTATCTTGCATACTATGATGATGAGAAATTTCTATTTAACAAAGGCAAATCATTGATCAGTATCATTTCTATGAACAAATTAGTAGTGATTCTTTATATTGAATTTGAATTATTTCCGATACCCGACCATAAATGGCGGTGATTCAAACTTTTTGAATTTTCCCATTTTAATTATTTTGCAGGCTTGCAGTTTTTTCATAAAAATATTCTTGTTTTTTCAAATCTTTTTCTGAAATAATCCTGCATTTTCTCATAGGAACTAGTCTTGAAATTTGTTCATATGTGTTCATGTCTCTTACGTCTGCAGCATATGCAATTTGTAATAATGGGGATTTTTCTTCAATCATTGGTTTTGCTTGCTCGTACCCCACACTTTGTCTCATTCCCGTTCTAAACAATCCTATGTGTTCATCTTTTTTTGAAATTTGTGGATCTTGATAGCAACAGATTGCAAATTCATCGTTATTTTTTTCTATAATTGTTAATCGAGTAAATTTGTCGCTCCAATCCTCTATTTCTTTTGCGATATCTGTTGCCATTTTTTTATCTTCAAATACTGTTGATACTACTAACCTGTCTTTTTCATATGCCCATGAAATTCCATAAAAATTGCCATACCAGTCAATTTCAAAGGACATGTTGTTTAATCAATAAATTATCAAATTAATATTTTATTACCTAACTGATCCTAAAACAGATCATTTAGTAAATTATTCATGACAATACAGATCTAAGAACAGCATTGTTGAAACGTTTTTCATGATTCACAAGGAAATCTCAGATGCCCAATGGAGTACCATTGCGCCGCAATTACCAAAACCTGCCAAAACAGGACGTCCGAGACGTGATGACAGGACAACTGTAAACGGAATATTGCTTGTCTTAACTACCGGATGCAGACGGGCAGACATGCCAGACAAGTACGGCTCAAAATCCACTGCACATCTTCGATTCCAAGAGTTACAACAAAAAGGAATATGGAAAAAAATTCTCTCCAAACTAATAAAATCCGCACACAGGCAAGGCAGGATTGACCTCCAAAAAATATCAATTGACTCCTCATCGATTGCTGCCAAAAAAGGGGGGATAAAATAGGATATGACGGATTCAAGAGGATTTCAGGCGCAAAAATACATGTTGCCGTAGAACAAAACGGTTTGCCAATTTCGATTAGAACCAGTCCTGCAAACCAACATGACAGCACAAAATTCATTGATGTCATGGAAAACATTTCGGAATTTGCAGATAACAGCCTGATGCAGATGACTATCTCTGCATATGCTGATAAGGGGCACGATGCGAAACAAATTAGGAATTATCTCAGATGTTGCGAAATTGACTGTTGCATCCCATACAAAAAGAACTCAAAGATCATTGCACAAAACAGGAATCAAAGACATTATGGCAAGACAAGGTTTGTCGTTGAGAGATTCTTCGCATGGCTCAAGTGTGGCTTTCACAGAACGGCAATCAGATACGAAAAGAACTGTGATAATTATTTGGGATTTGTATGCCTGGCATCAATCATGATGTATTGGAGGGTTTTAGGATAAGTTGACCATGAATTTAAGGTAAAATATTGGTAACACCCCCTTAGTTGGGCCAAATAACAAGAGATATTTCTAAATCGCTCATGCCCAAGTTGTGCCTGATATTGATCCTATCAAACTGGCAAACAGTGTGACGAAAAGTAGGGGCTGTTTTCGACACAAAAGACGGCAAGGAAAGCGGATTTGCCCGCGATGTCAGTGCAGAAACATCAATCTTACTGCCAACAGATACCGATGCAAAAAATGCAGGTACAAGTTTGATGATTTTACTGGAACATGTCTTGGAAAAATTGGAATCCCTCCAAATACAATTGCGCATCTTCTCTGCCTGTTCTCACTCGGTGTTCCAGCATACATAATACGGTTCTACACAGGCATCAGTCTCAAAACAACAGAGCATGCGTTCAGGGCATTTCGAGAGGCAATCTGTGACTCGTCAATGGCTAATCTAAGGCTGTCTGGTCGACTGGAACTACGTGGCAATGTTTGGCTGCCATCGCAAGGGAAAGCGCGGATGGGGAGCCGAAGGCAAGACGCTGGTGTTTGGAATATGCAAGAGAAACGGACAAGTAATGACATTTCCAGTACATGACATGAAATGCGATACATTGATGGAACTGATCAAGAAGCACGCCAGAAAAGGATCGTCATACTGCACTGATGATTACACTGCATATGCGTCTCTGATAACGAGGGGAAGGCACAAGGTCGTATCTCATGGAAGAGACGAGTATGTCCGAGATGATGCTCACATTAACGGAATGGAAAGGTTTTGGAGTTATGCAAAAACTTGGATGTGCCACTGCAGAGGGGTCCCAAGCAGTACTTTCATCTGCATCTTAAGGAAATTGAATTTAGATTCAACAGCAGAGACAGGAATGTCTTTGAAATGTTGGCAAAAATGCTTACAAAACCTTGGCCCAACTAAGTAGGCATTACCAAATGTTTTTTATGTAATCTTTTTTCATTAGGATGTATACTTCCTAACAAAACTTTATGATCTATTGATCTGATTCATCACGCCAAACAGAACATGGATCAGAACATCATACGTCAAGCCATGAATGGGCAAGAATTGATTCAGGCATGCAAAAACGAGAAGGATGTCAAAACAAAAGAGAGAGGTTATTTCTGGTAAAGCAAGTCTTCTTTGACAATCAGACTGCCTCGCATGTTGCAAGGAATCTCGGACATGTGTGTTCTTGGCCATGCAAGTGGCCGGGCAGGTTCAAAGAATACGGGATGGACGGTCTTCATGACAGACAAAGGACAGGAAGACCGCCAAAGATACCAAAAGACAGACCAGTCGCAATAGAAAGACGGATCGCAGGGAATCCTGCCGGTCGGAGTGCAAGACAGGTGATGAGTCTCATTTATGAAAAATCAGGAGTAGGATGCCATGAGGTTCATGCGTACAGACTGCTTCACAATTGGGGATACGCATCAAAGGTCGCACAAAAAAGATCTGCAAACTCTGCGGCTGCACGGGAAAAACTCCGGTTTAAAAAAACTCTCAGGAAAAAATAGCCTCAAAAATGGCAAAAGGATTCACCATACTGTCACAGGATGAATCAATCCTTGCTGCAGATTCAATATTTGAAAAAAAGATGCGGGCAAAGAAGGGAACGCGTCCAGTAATTCTGGCAAACGGGAATCATCAAAAGACGATCGTCTTTGGGGCACTGACTCATGATGGCAGACAACTCTTCAGACAGTATGACGAATTTAATCAATACTGTTTTTTGGATTATCTCAAAGAACTGCACAAAAAGTTTGGCAAGATTTCAGTTTATGCAGACAGGGCACCGCAACACAAATCAAGACTGATACAAAAATATCTTGATGAGAGTCATGACGTTGTATTGGACTGGTTCCCAAAAGGCTCGCCACGGTTTAATGCAGTTGAAGAGGAAGAAGTATGGAAACAAGGAAAATACAATTTGTCGGTCTCACAATATCAACCATCACTGAATAATCTGAAGAACAGGATTTCCAAATATTGCAGAACTGCCAGATTCAATTCGGATATCATCAAGTACGTGCAACGAGGGGATGGTTGACGAATTTATGTTAGAGAGCATATGGTGGTTTTATTCTCCTTGGTCATGAATGAAAAAGAAGCTGAAAAATGCTTTAGAAAGTTAGGAATACAAATGCCAAAACTAAGAAAATACAAAATAAGAGAGGGATTTGAGATAGTACTATTTTCATCAATGGAGAAACATTAAAAATTAGGTTCTGTAAAGTCTGTGGTTGCGTTTCTACTGTAAAAGATCGGTTGCCATGACTATGGATTAATTGCCTGATTTATGCCAGAATTAATCACAAGATGCAAGATAAGCAATTCTAATCCCACAAGACCTCACTCTTACAATTAGAATGATGAGTATTTGAAAAACAGATTAATGTCCTATAGGACATGTGCCTTCAATTAATTCACCATCTTTAAGTCGGGTAATCAAACTTTTCAGGATCCGGTTTGGACTTCATAATAAAAAAAGAAGAATGGCGAGTAATGCAAATGTGGTAAAAAAGATATTATTTTTTTTTAGGGTCAGGCATTCCCAGAGATTTTCTTGCCTCGTCTTGTATTGTCTCAACAGCTTTTATGATGGGATGATCATCATGCCTTCTATCCAATTCATAACCTGCAGTTTTACCCCCAGTATAACTAAACTGCAGTTTTCCATCCTCTCTTTCTATGGCAGTTAATGTAAATCGATATTGAATTTTATGTTTCTTTCCTGTCTTCATTGAATACATTTCACATTCCCTTTCTATTGTCTCTGTTTTCAGTTCAAGTTCTCTTTTAATTTTTTTATCAGGATTAAAATAATCTTTGAATCGTTGCTTGATTTTAAGTGGATTTATTGGAAACATGGTTATCATATAAAATATAAAAAGGCTATGTCTAACTTATGGTGTTGACATACCAAAATGTGTCAAGTGAATAGTTAGCTCTTGGGTTGTCTATTCTATTGATTTTGGAAACAGTGTCTACATCTTTTGCAGTATTTATTAATTGCACATCTCCACCAGTCTCAGAGGCATCTGAAAGTATCCTGTGACCGTCATCATAACTGGTGTGTTGGTATGTGTAAGTGATATTCATACGTTGATTACCCCCAACTAACCAGAATGGATCTATCCAATTATGATTATTAGCCACAGTTAAGGTTTGTTTGTTTGATTCTCCATCAGAAAGATAAACCCAAGTTGGTGCATATGCATGACATGTCCATAATCCCGCATAACAGTCATATCCGTAACCAGTTTGGAATTTTGCAACTTTGTTATTGTTATTTCCACAACCATTACACTGTATTTCTGTGTATGAGACTTTATTCACGTTATCCTTTTTTGAGGATTCTATTCGTTCTAACTCGTTAAGGTGATGCTGAGTAGCCATTTCTCTCCAATATGCTTTATCTGCTTCGTATTCCTCAACTGTCGGGACACCCATCACTCTCATCTCTAATTTTAATTCCTAAAAATCATCTACGAGACGGTCTTTCTTGGATGGATTTTTTCGATGGCGATCTTATCTTGTAATGCTTTGCCTTCGTTTCCTAGACGTTCTATCTTATCATCTCTTGACTCTGCAAATGCTGAATCATCCATCATAGCTGGCAAAATCATTGCAACAATCAAAGATGCAAACAAAAGTGTTTTGATAGTTTTTGTAGTCATTACTATTAACGATTTTGATAACAATATAAATCATCAGGTATGCAAGTCAGTGTCTTACAGAAATATTATTTGCAAAAAATAGTCTTTTACGCATAAAAATTGTTATTTTTTAAGAAAATTTTGGGAATATTGACATTGTAAGCGTAGTTATTATCAAGTTTGATAATTAACTCATATCAAAACTGATCATTTAGTGAAATTTTTACGATCATCCTGATCTGACAATTGCCGAACATGGCTAATTTTCATGCAATTTCAAGAATTAACTTACAGACAATGGGGCATGATATCACAGCATGTTCCAAAACCTGCCAAGACGGGCAGGCCAAGAGACGATGACAGAAGAATCATCAACGGAATAATCTACGTCTTGATATCCGATGCAGGTGGAGTGAGATGCCGACAAAATATGGTGATGGCTCTGCTGCAAACAGAAGACTGAACTCCTGGCAGCAAAAAGGAATCCGGAAGAAGATTCCATCCGGTTTGAT